>JALZKJ010000088.1 GCA_030859305.1 Pseudomonadota bacterium
ATGCATTTCCGCCACCGCCCATCCAAAGGACTCGCAATGAAGATTCTCGTCATCGGTTCCGGCGGCCGCGAACACGCGCTGGCATGGAAACTCGCGCAGTCGACCCGTATCGACCAAGTGCTGGTCGCCCCCGGCAATGCCGGCACCGCGACCGAGCCCCGATGCCGCAACGTCGATGTCGCCGCCACCGATATCGACGGCCTGCTCGCACTGGTCCGCGACGAAAACATCGAACTCACCATCGTCGGCCCGGAAGCACCGCTGGTGGCCGGCATCGTCGACCGTTTCCGCAGCGAAGGCCTGCGCATCTTCGGACCGACCGCCGCGGCCGCGCAGCTCGAAGGCAGCAAGGCGTTCGCCAAGGATTTCCTCGCTCGCCACGGCATCCCGACCGCGCATTACGCAGTGCACACGCAGGTCGACGCCGCACTCGCGTACGTGCGCGAGCATGCTCGAGCAAGCCCGGGCGCGTCGATCGTGATCAAGGCCGACGGCCTCGCCGCCGGCAAGGGGGTGATCGTCGCGATGACACTTGTCGAGGCCGAAGCCGCGATCACCGACATGCTCGCCGGCAACGCGTTCGGCGCCGCCGGCGCGCAGGTCGTTATCGAAGAGTTCCTCGACGGCGAGGAAGCCAGTTTCATCTCGATGGTCGACGGCACCACCGCGTTGCCGATGGCGACCAGCCAGGACCACAAACGCGTCGGTGACGGCGACACCGGTCCAAACACCGGCGGCATGGGCGCGTACTCGCCGGCGCCGGTCGTCACGCCCGAGGTGCACGCACGGGTCATGCGCGAGATCGTCGAACCCACCGTGCGCGGCATGCTCGCCGACGGCGTGGCGTTCACCGGCTTCCTGTACGCCGGACTGATGATCGACGCCGACGGCGCGCCAAAGGTGATCGAATTCAACGTGCGTTTCGGCGACCCGGAGACCCAGCCGGTGATGATGCGCCTGCAGTCCGACCTGCTCGACCTGGTCGAAGCGGCGATCGACGCGCGCCTGCACAAAGTCGAAGCGCACTGGGACGCGCGCTGCTCGCTGGGCGTGGTGATGGCCGCGGAAAACTACCCCGACACCCCGCGCCTCGGCGACCCGATCAACGCCTGGGACGTGCCTGACATCGCCGACACCAAGGTGTTCCATGCCGGCACGAAACTCGTCGATGGCCAGGTCGTCACCGCCGGCGGCCGCGTGCTGTGCGTGTGCGCGCTCGGCGACTCGGTGGCCTACGCGCAACAACGCGCGTACGAAGCCCTCGCCGGGATTTCCTGGCACGGCGAGTTCCACCGACATGACATTGGCTGGCGGGCGATTGAAAGAGAGCGTGCCGAACGCGAACGCGGCTGACGCGCAATGCGTGAGGCGGGTTTCAACCCGCCGGTTTTTCGGCTGCCTGCGCACCAATGCGGGGTTCGTGATGGCGGCTTGAAATCCGCCCTGCGGATCTGCAACGACAAGATGTAACCGCAAAGACCCCATCACCCCAACCCTCTCTCCCAAACGGTGAGGCCATTGGGATTGAGGGGGTTTTGTGCGGGGTGCGCGCGGTGTGGCGACGCCCGTATTGCGTGTTGCCAATATGCTTGTTGCGCGGGGGTGTCTGCTAGGCTCGCCCGCAAACTCCGGGGGCGACATGGCGCACGACTCGCTGCACAAACAGCCGCACGACACGCCGCCGCCGCGAAACCAGTTCGGGCTGCTGAAGCAGCGCCGCTTCGGGCCGTTTTTCAGCGTGCAGGCGCTCGGTGCGTTCAACGACAACGTGTACCGGCAGGCGATCATCGGGCTGCTGTTCTGGCTCGGGGTGAGCAGCGAGGAACGCACGCTGTACACCAACCTCGCGCCGGCGTTGTTCATCCTGCCGTACTTCCTGTTTTCGGCTACCGCCGGACAGATCGCCGAGAAACTGGAGAAGTCGCGGCTGATCCGCATCACCACCGCGATGGAAATCGCGATCATGTCGTTGGCCGCGGTCGGCTTCCTGCTGCAGAACATGACCGTGCTGCTGGTGGCGTTGTTCTGCACCGGCCTGCAATCGACACTGTTCGGGCCGGTCAAGTATTCGATCCTGCCGTCGGTGTTGAAACCCGAGGAACTCACCGGCGGCAACGGGCTGGTCGAGATGGGCACGTCGATGTCGATCCTGGTCGGGATGATCTTCGGCGGGCTGATCTTCAAGCTCGCCGGCGAGCACGGGCCGGTCGTCGCGGCGACCGCGATCGTCGCGCTGGCGATCACCGGCAACCTGATCAGCCGGGCGATCCCGCGCGCCGAAGCCGGCGCGCCTGACCTCAGGATCAACTGGAACCCGATCCCCGAATCGATCGCGATCTGGAAACTCACGCGCAAGCAGCGCGCGGTCGGCAACGCGGTGCTGGGCGTGTCGTGGTTCTGGTTCGTCGGCACGGTGCTGACCGCGCAGTTGCCGACCTATGCCGAGCTCAACCTCGGTGGCGCCGACACCACGCTGTACGTGTTCGTGCTGGCGCTGTTCTCGATCGGCGTCGGCGTGGGCTCGCTGCTGTGCGAGAAGCTGTCGGCGCGCACGGTGGAGATCGGGCTGGTGCCGCTGGGCGCGTTCGGCCTCAGCGCGTTCCTGCTCGACCTGTATTTCGCCCGCAGCGGGCTGGCGCCGGTCGGCGGGCTCGGCATCGGCGGCTTTTTGCAGCAGCCGGGCAGCGTGCGCATCGTGATCGACCTGGTCGGGATCGGGCTGTCGGCCGGCATCTTCGTGGTGCCGCTGTTCGCGCTGATCCAGAGCCGCACGCCCAGCCATGAGATGGCGCGCGTCATCGCCGGCATGAACATCCAGAACGCGGCATTCATCGTGTCGGCGGCGGTGCTGGGTATCGTCGTACAACGCTTTCTGGACTGGAGCATCCCGCAGGTGCTGCTGGCGCTGGCGGTGCTCAATGCGCTGGTGGCGGTATGGATCTTCACGATCGTGCCCGAGTTCCTGATGCGGTTCCTGAGCTGGGTACTGGTGCGCACGCTGTACCGGCTGCGCGTGCGCGGCGTGGAGGCGCACGTGCCCGACGAAGGCGCGGCATTGATCGTATGCAACCACGTCAGCTACATGGATGCGCTGATCCTGGCGGCGAGCATTCCGCGGCCGGTGCGCTTCGTGATGTATTGGCGGATCTTCAACGTGCCGGTCATGCGCTGGATCTTCCGCCACGCCAAGGCGATCCCGATCGCCGGCGCGCGTGAGAATCCCGAGCTGATGCAGCGCGCGTTCGACCAGATCGATGCGGCGCTGGCCGACGGCGAGATCGTCGGTATTTTTCCCGAAGGTGCATTGACCAGGGACGGCGAGATCTCCGCGTTCAAGTCCGGGGTGGAACGCATCCTCGCGCGTGCGCGCAACGCCGCTCGCCCGGTGCCGGTGGTACCGATGGCGCTGCGCGGGATGTGGGCGAGCATGTGGAGCCGCCGCAGTGCACGCGCCGAAGGCGGAGTGCTCGCGCGCATGCGCGTTCCGCGCCGGTTCCGCGCTCAGGTCGAAGTGGTGGCGGACGCGCCAATTGATGGCAGTCCGGTCGATGGCGCGCCGATCGATGGCGCACTGGTGACGGCCGAACATCTCGAAGCGCGCGTGCGCGCACTACGCGGCGATGCGGCCTGAGTCGCGGACGTCCGCGTACTGACCACACCAACCGGCCGCGCCGGATGCGAGCGGGCCGGCTCGCGCCTGCCAACTCCTGATTCAGCTTACGAAGCCGGCGATCACGAACAGTGCCAGCACCGCCAGCCAGACCAGCAGGCTGCGCCAGATCAGGCTCATCGCATCGCGCAGTTCGGGCAATTCCCCCGGCGCGGACAGCAGCGCCGGCGTGCTCAAACCGGCATCGGTTTCGCCGCTGGCTCCATTGCCATATTCGGCCGCCTCTTCGGCAAGCTCGCTGCGGACACTGGCGCGCGCCACGGCGCCGAGGAAGCGATGATCCAGGCTCAACGTCGAGCCGCCGGCATCGCGCCAGGCACCGAGGGCGGTGTCGAAATTGCCGACCAGGGCGGTCGACAAGGCCATCAACTGCGCCACCGGCCATTCCAGGATCGCCAGCAGGGTGCGCGCGCCGGCGGCTGTGTCGCGCGGCAAGCCGCGTGCGGCCGCGCCCTCGACCGACAACGCGGCCAGCCGGTAAAGCAGCGCGCCGAACGGGCCCAGCAGTAGGAACCAGAACAGCACCCCGAACCAGCGCCGCAGCGCGTTGCGGAACACCGCCTCGACCAGCGAGCCGCCGTCGAGCCGGGGCAATTCGCCCTCCGGCCACAGCTTGGCGGCGGCATCGCGGCGCGACAGCGGGTCCTGCGCTTCCGCGATCGCATCGACATCCAGGTCGAGATCGCGCGGGCCCCACGCGTAGAACAACACCACGATGCCGAACAGCAGGCTGGCCAGGCCGAGCATCGGCCCGTCGAGCGCGCGCTGGAACAACGCCACCACCAGCAGCGGCGGGATCAGCGCGATCGCGATGCCCCAGCGCCCACGCCAGAAACTGCCCTCGGGGAAACGCGCATTCAGCCAGCGTAGCCAGTCGCCGTACCAGCCGAACTGGCGCACCGAAGCCGCCAGCGATGGCGCCAGGTGGCCGAGCACGAGCGCGACGACGGTGGCGATCAGCGTGACGGCCATTGCGGCTTCCCTCTCAGCGTGTCGGTTTCGGAATTCACACGCGGGATTCTAACGCGGCCCGATCCGCCGCCATGCCGGTGGCGGCCTGCAACCATTCCTCAATCAGCCAGCGCGCGATCGAGATGGGCGCCGACAGCAGCGGGCCGCCGTCGTCAGCGCTGCCGTCCTCGAGTGCGTCGCGGGCCTGCGCGGCGCGGATCTCGTCGACGCTGAACCAGCGCGCCTCCTCCAGTTCGGCGCTGACCCGCGGCTCGCCGGGTTCGGCCTCGGCGGCGAAGCCGAGCATCAACGCGCCCGGAAACGGCCACGGCTGCGAGGCCAGATAACGGCAGCTGCGCACGCGCAGGCCGGTTTCCTCCAGCACCTCGCGCGCGACCGCCTGCTCCAGCGATTCCCCGGGTTCGACAAAGCCGGCGATCACCGAATAACGCCGCGCCGGCCACGAGCTCTGGCGACCGAGCAACAGCCGCTGGCCATCGCCGACCGCGACGATCACCGCCGGGTCGGTGCGCGGGTAATGTTCGACGCCGCACTGCGTGCAACTGCCGAGCCAGCCGGCGCGGGCGCTGGCGACCTCGCCGCCGCAGACGCCGCAGAACCGGTGCCGCCTGCGCCAGTGCTGCAGCGCGCGCGCCTGCGCGAACACCGCCGCAT
>JALZKJ010000091.1 GCA_030859305.1 Pseudomonadota bacterium
GCGCAAGCCGGCCCCGCGTCACGGCCAGCCGGCCCCGCGCCATGCGCACGCCGGTCCGCAACGTCGTGGCGGCGCCCCGGGCGGACGCACGGGTTCGGGTTCGCGCAGCGGCTTCAGCGCCAGCTGATCCGCATCAACGCGGGTCATCAGAAGGGCCGGCATTGCCGGCCCTTTTTGTTTGCGGCCGACTGCCGGCGGGTCCAGTGCAGGCCACGCGTGACTTCCACGCGCTCGATGCAGGGTGGTGCCAGCCGGTGGCCCCGACCTAATCGACCTCATCTAAAGTGCTGGCTGCCACGTCCGCAACAGCGCCATCAACGGGACACCCCATGATCAACAACGACGTACTGCGCAGCATCCGCTACATGCTCGACCTCAGCCACCCCAAGGTCGTGGAGATCATCCAACTGGCCGATGCGGATTTCCCCATCGACGAAGCGGACGTGCAGGCGTTGCTGAAGAAGGAAGAGGAAGACGGCTACGTCGCATGCAGCGACCGGGTGCTCGCGCATTTCCTCGACGGGCTGGTATTCCACTACCGCGGCAGGAACCAGGACTTGCCGCCGCGACCGGTGGAAAAGCGCGTCACCAACAACGTGGTGCTCAAGAAGCTGCGGGTCGCGTTCGAACTCAAGGACGTGGACATGCACCAGGCCTTTGCGGACGCGGGCTTTCCGGTTTCCAAGCCGGAACTGAGCGCGTTGTTCCGGCAACCCGACCACAAGAACTTCCGACTGTGCGGCGATCAGTTGCTGCGCAATTTTCTCAAGGGGCTGACGCTGCGCGTGCGGGGCGCGTAGCGCGCATCCAATGACCGCGATGCCCGGATCCGCTGGCAGTCCGCCGGGCGTTCGCCACGGCTCTCCATCGCACTTGCGGGTTACCCCGCGGCCCGGATGAGCCGCCCGCAGGGTACCGGAGCTTCAGCCTTTCCTGGCCACTATCCAGCGGTCGATCTTGGCTTCGAGGATGTCCAGCGGCACCGAGCCATCCTTCAGCACTTCGGCGTGGAACTCGCGGATGTCGAACTCGGCGCCCAGCGCCGCCTCCGCGCGTGCGCGCAGCTGCTTGATCTTCAGCTCGCCGATCTTGTACGCGAGCGCTTGCCCCGGGATCGCCATGTAGCGTTCGGCTTCCGAGGTCGCGGAGGTCTCGCTCTCGGCTGAGTTGTCGAGCATGTACGCGATCACCTGCTCGCGGGTCCAACCCTGGCTGTGCAGACCGGTGTCGACCACCAGCCGGATCGCGCGCCACAGTTCGTTCTGCAGATAACCGAAATAGCTGTACGGATCGGTGTACACGCCCAGATCCTTGCCGAGCGATTCCGAATACAGCCCCCAGCCTTCGGTGAACGCGGTCTCGCCGCCGAAGCGACGGAACATCGGCAGGCCGGTGAGCTCCTGCTGCAGCGCGATCTGGAAGTGGTGGCCGGGGATCGCCTCGTGCAGGAACAGATCCTCGGCGTCCCAGGTCTTGCGGGTCGGCAGGTCGAAGGTGTTGACGTAGAAAATGCCGGGGCGGGTGCCGTCCTCGCTCGGGCGCATGTACGAACCACCGGCCGCCGACTGCGCGCGGAACGCCTCGACCGGGCGGATCTCGAACGGCGCCTTCGGCGTCAGCGAGAACAGCTTCGGCACGTGCACGTTGATCCTGTCCTCCAGGCCGCGGTAGTAGACCAGCAGCGCTTCCTCGGTCGCGAAGGTGAAACGCGGATCGGTCTGCATGAACTGGAAAAATTCCTGCAGCGAGCCGTCGAACTTGACCTCGACCATCACCTCGCGGATCTCGTCGTGGATGCGCTCGACCTCGTCCCGGCCGATCCGGTGGATCTGCGCCGGGGTCAGGTTGGTGGTGGTCGAACTGCGCGCGTTGAATGCGTACCAGGCGTCGCCGCCGGGCAGCGCGCCCATGCCTGACGTGTCGCGGGTGGCCGGCATGTAGTCGTTGGCGACGAACGCGCGCATCCCGCGGTAGGCCGGCATCAGCTCGTCCTTGATCATCGCCCGGTATTCGGCGGTGATGCGCTGCCTGTCGGCGTCCGGGAAACTTTCCGGCATGTCGCTGACCGGCTTCCAGAACAGCGTGTCCTCGGGCTTGTCCTTGATCAGTGCGTCGAGCTGCGGAATGACTTTTTCCATCAGCGCGCGTGGCTGTACCACGCCGTTCTTCATGCCGATGCGGCTGTTGGCGATGGCCTGGTCGAACAGCACCGGCACCTGCGACGCGCGCTTGCGCCAGTTGTCGTAATCCTGCACGGTCTTGAACGGCTGCGCGCCGGTGCCGGAGCCGAGCTGCACGGCGGTGGAGGCGAAGTTGTAGAACTGGTTGACCGGTTGTTGCCAGCCCGGGAACTGCTCGCCCTCCAGCGTGTTTTTCGCATCGCGCACGAAGATCTGGTAACTCAGCAGGTCCTGACCTTCGAGCCCTTGATCGCCGACGCCCTCGATCGTCTCCAGCCAGCGCCGGGTGAACGCGCGCGACTTCTCGCGGTATTCGGCCGAGAGGAAATTCGGCAACTGGTCGTTGTAGCGGGGGTCGCCCTGGAACGTGGCCGCCAACGGATTGAGCGCCAGCATTTCTTCCCAGTACCGCGCATAGAGCGCGTCGAGCCGTTGCGTCTTCTCCGAAGCGACCTGGCTGCTGCCATCGGCACCTGCGGAACTACTGGATGCCGGCATCGAGGTGCAACCGGCGATAGCGGCCGCCATTGCGAGGACCAGCAGGGTGCGGGGTACGGACTGGGACTTCATCGCGATCTCCGGTGTGGAAGGGGCATTTGCGGGGTTGGGGATGACGGGTGTGTGTGAAAACGCGGCGAGCTGGCCGCGCAGGGGCGACATGCGCCGTGTTTCAGGGCGTGCCAGCGATCTTCGGCGGCGAGAACGGAATCGACTCCGGCGACACCGCGCCGCCGGAAATGATGAAGCTCATCGCCTGGTCGACGGTCCAGTCGGTCGGGGTGAGCTTCTCGACCGGCACGATCTCCAGATAGCCGGATGTCGGATTGGGCGTGGTCGGCACGTACACGGCGGCCAGTTCGCGGCCGGTGCCCTGTTCCTTCAATACGCGGGTGACGAACCCGATCGACTTCATCTCGGTGTGCGGGAAGTCCACCAGCACCACGCGCTGGGTGCCGTCGGGCTTGGTCTGCAGGATGTCGAGTAGTTGCCGCGCGCTGCCGTAGATGGTGCTGGCGAACGGGATGCGCCGGATCAGCGCCTCGAACCAGCGCAGCATGCGCTGGCCGAACACGCGCCGCGCCATCACGCCCGACAGCAGGATCACCAGCAGCGTCGCGATCAATGCGATCGCGGTCTGTACCCAGGGCTGTACCAGCCAGCCGAGGTTTTGCGGATCGGTTGCCGCCAGATTGATCAATACCGGCGCGGTCCACGGCCGGCTGGCATCGGCCAGTAGCACGAACACGAACTTGACCAGCACCCAGGTCAGCCACAGCGGCAGCAGGGTCAGCAGTCCGGTCAGCAGGGTGGCCTTGAAGCTGGCGCGAGGGGCGGGGAAGGCGGTCATGCCGGCAATTGTAGGGGCCGTATCGCGCCGGGCGTCAGCGCGAAGCGCTACGGCGTGTCGCGCGGGTGCCGCGGGTCGGTCGCGCCGGTGGGTTGCCGGTGGGTTGCCGGTGTTCGGCGCGTTGCAGTCCCCGCTGCATCAGCCACACGCCACCGATCAGGTACGGCAGGCATGCCGGCACCCACATGATCAGGCCGGCCAGTTGCTGGTCGGCAAGCACGTCCAGCCCCAGCGCCGGCGCACGTTGCGCATACACCGGATACAGCACGCGGCGCGAGAACGTCAGCAATGCGCCGACGAAACCCATCTGCAACATGACCACCACGATCGCCACCAGCGCCGGGCCGACGCCGGTCGCAGGCTCGCGCACGCGGTGCCACAACGCCGCCCAGAACCACAGCCCGGCCAGCAGGAAACTGCCGTGCATCACCCAATGCAAGCCCTCGTGATGCAATGCGGCGGTGGTCGCGGGCGGCAGGTGCCAGAAGCCCATCACTGCGATCTGCGCCGCTGTCGCCCAGGCCAATCCGGCGACGGCGCGCGCGTGCGCGCGATCCCCCCATCGCCGCAGTCGCCTCGACCACCTGCCCGGCAACGCGTGCGCGATAACCGCCATCGGCCGGCCGGCCAGCAGCAGCGGCGGCGCGAATGCCAGCAACAACATGTGCTGGCCCATGTGCGCGGCCAGCGACCATTCGCCCAGGGCATCCAGCGGCCACACGGCGGCCAGGAACAGTGCGAGTACGCCCGCGCAGAAACCCGCGAACTCGACCCCCGAGACGCCGCGCCCGAACCCCGCGCGGCGCCAGAGTCGGCCCAGGCCCAACAGGTAGAGCGTGAGCATCGCGATGGCCGGCAACAGCAACCACGGTGACAGCGACCACGCGCTGGCCAGGGTCGGCACTTCCTGGCCGCTGTGCGCGGCGGCGCGCCACGGGATTGCGGCCGCACCGGCCAAGGCGATGGCGATGCAGGTCGGTGCGCGGCGTGTTCGTGGCATGGGCCCACGCTAGCAGAAGCGGGGACCGCAGTCGGACATCGAAGACCCGTGCAGACCAGTCGTGGGTTGGCGATTTTTACGGCGGCGTTTGTCGTGCCGAGGGATGTGTTTGGTGCCGGGCAGTCTTTTGGTTCCTGATGCATCGCCCAGGTGCAGCGGAGCAAGCTCCGCTCTACGGGATTTTCAGGCGGGCACATCACCTTGGCCTTCATCGGGGCCGGTAAAGTGCCCTATGACCCGATCGGGTCGCGGCAGCGGAGCAACGCGTGTACTTCTGGTTGAAGTTCTTCCACATCGCGGCGATGGCGGTCTGGTTCACCGGGCTGTTCTTCCTGCCGCGCCTGTTCGTCGCGCGCCATCGTGGTGATGCCGACGGCGTGCAGGATCATTTCGTGCCTACGGCCGGCATGCTGTATTTCCGCATCATGTCGCCGGCCGGGCTGGTCACCATCGCGCTGGGCACGGTGTTGATCGCGTTCGGCCCCACCGGCGGCTGGCTGGTGCTCAAGTTGGCGGTGGTCGCCATGGCGGTGGTGATCCACCTGTACCTGGGCGTGGTGATGTACGAACTCGAACAGGGGCGCGATCGCCACGGCGCCGGGTTCTACCGCATGCTGGGCTGGATCCCGCTGCTGCTGTTGCTCGCGGTGGCGGGGTTGACCGGCGCCAAGCCGGACACCGTGCCGCCATTGCCGCCGCCGCCGCTGCACGACGCGCAGCTGCGTTGACTCAAGGTTCACGGCGCGGGCGGCGTCTCCACGTTGTCCTGCGCCTGGTCATCGGCAGGCGACGGCTTCTTGCCGAAGACCCCGACCCCGTGGCGAAAGCTCAGGGTGCCGCCGAGCCAGCCCACCACCATCGTGGCCGCAGCAGTCAGCCCCGACAGCAGCAGCGCCCACGGCCAGATCGCAGCGACCGGGTCGGGCCAGCGCAGCCACACGCCGGTCGCGGCGAGTGCCAGCAACATCACCGCGGTGATGAAGTGGCTCCACGCCGAAATGTGGTTGCGCACCTCGCGCAGGAGCAAAAAATCGCCCATCCCGATCGCGCCGGCCAGCAGGCCCATCGCCAGCCCGCCCAGGTTGAGCCAGAACGACACCAGCGCCCAGAACTCGTCGCCGAGCCACACGTACGCCAGGTCGGTCAGGAACATCGTCGACAGGAACGCGATCGGGAACACCACCAGCATCGGATGGATCGGGTGCTGGTGGATCGCCATCACACTGGGCACTTTGCGGGAGTACTGCCTGCGCGGCTGGGACTTGCTGGACGGATTGAACATGGGGGCCTCAGGTACAGGACGGCAGCATGAACATCGGCACGGCAGCGAATACCACCGCGATGAAGGCCAGCATGGCCAGGAGCGCGGTGGCCATGCTCAGGAAACGCTGCCGGCGATGGAGTGCGTCGGCGGCTGACGGTGGATCGTGTGGGGCAGGCGCGTGCCGGGCAGGATGGATTCGCGAAGCCCCGTTTTGGGGAACCCCGTTTTCGGAAGCGTTGTGTGGCGAAAGATCACCCGCGCCATTCCACCCGCGCCAGGCCCGCTTCCCCAGCCACGCGATCGCACCCAACGCCACCAGGGTGGCCAGCAGCAACGTCCAGCCCAGTAGCGACAAGCCGGAGACCCGTTGCAGGTGCCAGCCATGCTCGCAACCCAGTCCGACCAGGCTGTAGACGACAACGAAATGCAGCGCCCACACCGCCATCGGCGTGGCCACGCCGGTCAGGCGATACGGGCCGAGCCGACGCGTCATTCGATCACCCGCGGGAACAGATGCACGATCGCCCAGACGATCAAACCCTGCACCACCACGTAACGCCAGAATCCGGCGGCGATGCGCGGCTCCAGCCGCCGAAGCGCGTCGACATGGCCGTGCCGCGAACGCCACCACACGAACCCCGCGATCAGCACCGCGATCAGCAGGTGGACGCCGTGGAAACCCGCCAGCGTCCACACCACCGAGGCGTATGCATGCGCCTGCGGCGCGCCGACGACGGCCGCCAGCGCGAGCAGGTGCGTCACGATGAAAGCCACGCCCAACAACGCGGCCAGCATCAATCCGTTGCGCAATTGGGTGGGACGACCGCGGTCGTTACCGGCCAGCGCCCAGCGCATGACCGGCTCGCTGGCAGCCAGGAGGGCCAGCGCAATCACCGGCAACATCCAATCGCCGATCGCGCTGGTCGTCGGCGGCCACACCGGCGCGCCCAGCCACAGATAGAAATACGCGAACACCAGTGAGGCGAACAGCGAGCCGTCGATCAGCAGCGAGATCACCAGCGCCCACCAGCCCGGGGCATTGCGCGCGCTGGCCTGCGTCGGCAAGCGCAGGTCGGCCGTGACCTCACGGTGGGCCGGGGCATGGCGGTCGCCGGTGGTCCACAGCCAGACGCCGAGCATGCCCACGATCGGCAGCACCGCGATCGCCGCCAGCACGTACAGCTTGGCGATGAAGCAGGTCAGCAGTACCGCGATCGAGAGCGCGCTGAGCAGCGGCGTCCAGCTCGACGCCGATATCCGGATCACCTGCTCGGGCGCGGCGCCCAGCAGCCCGGTACCGAGCAACTCGCGCTTGCCGTCCAGCGGCACCGCCAGCAGTCCCTGCGCGCGGGCGCTGTCGTGCGCAATAGCCGGCTGGTCCCACAGCGGGTAGCCGCTCGCTACGGTCGGAATCGAGGCGAAGTTGTACGCCGGCACCGGCACCGGCACCGCCCACTCCAGCGAGCCGGCCTGCCACGGATTGCCTTCGCTGCGCCGCCCGTGGCGGACGCACAGGATCACGTCGATCAGGATCGCGATGATGCCCACCGCCAGCACGAAACTCGCCGCGGTCGACAGCAGGTTCAACCATGACACGCCCAGCTCCGGCGAGTAGGTGTAGACCCGCCGCGGCAGGCCCAGCAGGCCGGTCAGGTGCATCGGCAGGAAGGTCAGGTTGAAGCCGATGAACACCAGCCAGAAGCCGGTGCGGCTGATGCTCTCCGACGGCATCCGCCCGCTCATCAACGGCAGCCAGTAGTACAGGCCGGCGAACAGCGGGAACAACAGCCCGCCGATGATCACGTAATGCATGTGCGCGACCACGAAATGGGTGTCGTGCACCTGCCAGTCGAACGGCACCAGCGCCAGCATCACCCCGGTCAGCCCGCCCAGCACGAAGATGAAGAAGAATCCGATCAGGTACAGCATCGGGATGCGGATCCACGGTTTGCCGGCCCACAACGTCGCAAGCCACGAGAACAGCTGGATGCCCATCGGGATCGCCACCGCCATGCTCGCCGCGCTGAAGAAACTCAGCGACAGCAGCGGGATGCCGACCGCGAACATGTGATGCACCCACAGGCCGAAGCTGAGAAAACCGGTGGCGATGATCGCCAGCACGATCCATGTGTAGCCCAGCGCCGGGCGCCGGGCGAAGGTCGGGATCAGCGTCGACACCACCCCCGCCGCGGGCAGGAAGATGATGTAGACCTCGGGGTGGCCGAACAGCCAGAACAGGTGCTGCCACAGCAACGGGTCGCCGCCGCGGGCGACCTCGAAGAACGCGAAGTCGAAGGCGCGTTCGATCTCCAGCAGGATGCTGGCCAGGATCAGCGGCGGAAATCCGAACGCGATCATGAACGCGGTGACCAGGATGTACCACGCGAACAACGGCATGCGCTGGATGCTCATGCCGGGCGCGCGCGTGAGCAGGATCGCGACGATCAACTCGACCGCCGCGGTCACCGCGGCGATCTCGGCGAAGGTGACCCCGATCAGCCAGAAGTCCGCGCTGGAACCGGGCGTGTAGGTCGCATCGGTCAGCGGCACGTACATGAACCAGCCACCGTCGGGCGCGCCGCCGAACAGGAAACTGGAATACAGGAACAGGCCGCCGAACAGGTAACACCAGTAGCCGAACGCGCCCATGCGCGGCAACGGCAGGTCGCGCGTCCCGAGCATCTTCGGGATCAGGTACATCGCGTAGCCTTCCATGATCGGCACCGCGAACAGGAACATCATCGTGGTGCCGTGCATGGTCACGAACTGGTTGTAGAGCGACGGGTCGAGCACCTGATTGCCCGGCCACGCCAGCTGCAGGCGGATGAACATCGCCAGCATCCCGCCGATCAGCAGGAACGCGAACCCGGTGTAGATGAAACGCAGGCCGACCGTGCTGTGGTTGACCGCGGTCAGCTGGCCGACCAGTCCCGGCGCGTTCTTCCATACGCGATGCAGCGCGGCGAGGGTCTCGTCGTCGTCGTCGGGCTGCGCCGGGCTGGTTTGCACGCTCACGGCGACGCCTTCGCGCCGGCGGACGCCGCCGGATCATGTCCGGTGAGTCGCGTCGTGGGTGGCAGCGGTTCGCGACCTTGCGTCGTCAGCCAGCGATCGAACGCCGCCGCCGGCATCGCCACCACGTCGAAGCTCATGTGGGCATGCTCCAGGCCGCAGAATTCCGCGCATTGCCCGCGCATCGGCTCGGCCACGTCGGCCCGCAGTCGCAGGGTGTTGATGCGCCCCGGGATCGCGTCGATCTTGCCGCCCAGGCGCGGGATCCAGAAACTGTGGATCACATCCACGCTGGATACGCGGAACTCGACCGTGCGGCCGACCGGCAGTGCAAGCACGTCTGTGGTCGTCGCGGTCGTTCGTCCATCGCCATCGAGATAGCGGAACGTCCACCACCATTGGCGGCCTTCGACCTCGACCACCAGGTCGACGCGCTCGTCCATCGCCATCACCGTGCGTCCGGTGGCGGTACCGTAGATCAGCAATGCCAGCAGCACGGTTGTCGGCAACACCAGCCCACCCACGATGATCAGCCGGGTGCCATGCACGAATTCGGGGCCGTCCTGGCGCCGCGACAGGGTGTACCACAGCAGCGCCATCACCAGCGCCAGCACCAGCGCGGCGCCGATCAGCATCAACCACCAGGTCTGCGCGATCGCCGCGGCGGCTGGCCCCGCCGGATCCAGCGCCGACTGCACGCCGCGACAACCGCTGGCGAGTATCGCCAACGCCATCGCCAGTATTGCGCTGACTGGCCAGTGGCGGCTGGGGAGAATGCCGGAATCCTTCACCTGGATATCGATCCTTTTCAGATGCCGTTGATTTGATGCT
This sequence comes from Pseudomonadota bacterium, assembly GCA_030859305.1. Taxonomy (GTDB): domain Bacteria; phylum Pseudomonadota; class Gammaproteobacteria; order Xanthomonadales; family Xanthomonadaceae; genus Lysobacter_K. Next base: position 9,636 of record JALZKJ010000091.1, read on the forward strand.
GCAATCGTATGTTGGTCTGTGTGCGGCAGTCTGCATTTAGCAGGCGGGTCTGATCCGAGCACCATCACTTTACCCGGCAAGCGGCGACCGCAGCCGGCGCCGTAGAGCCGAGCTTGCTCGGCTGCACTCTGTCGTGAGCGCGCGCGAGGCAATCAAAGGTCGCGTATCAAGCGGAAACCGACATCGTCATAGCCGCGTTCCGCGCCGAGCGCGCGTTGGCTCTCCTGGCTGCGCCACGACGAGCCAAGCGCCTGCCGCTGCGTGCAATTGCTGCCGCAATCGCGCAACCACAACGACACCGCGCGGCCGCTGATCTCGGCGGCGGTCTGGCGCGATTCGGCCGCGCTGGGCAGCCGGTATTGGTGCCCGGCCTGTTGGCTGTACCACTGCGCGTAGGCCTCTACGTCTGCCATCGACACACACACCACCGGTTCGCTGCCACCCTGGTCGAAGCCTGGTGATTTCCAGTCGCGTCGGTCGACCACGCGCAACAAAGAGACGCGCTCGCGGCACAAGGCGCCCTTTCGCCCGGTGGCGCTGGCGAAGCGGGCGTATTCGTTGCGGCTGACCGGCCGGCGGCTCAGTGCGAGACCGTCGCTGCCCATGACCGCACCGGTCGGGTCGTCCGGCACCGGCTGGCCACGGCGCGGAATGGCGTCGGCGCGCGCCTGCAGGCGCGCGGCCGCATCTTTGGCCACGCCGAACTCTTT
>JALZKJ010000124.1 GCA_030859305.1 Pseudomonadota bacterium
GTAGGGCAAGGTTCCGCCCGGCACGCAGCCGAGGGAAGCGGCGAAGTATGGCAGCTACGGGCAAAGGCGGCAAATACAGGCCGCCACGGGGTCAGCGGTCAGCCGCGTGCCCCGTGATGTCATCCCAGCGAACGATGAGATCCACTTTGACCCGTAGGTCGGGGGCCGCAAAAAAAGTCAACCAATTGGGTTCCTGCTACCGCAGGGATGACCACGTGAGTTGCTGCGCGGTCCAAGTCCCCGTCAACCCGCTGCGGCTCCGGTTTTCTTCGCGGCAATCCACGCCTCGATATGCGTCTCCAGGGTTTCCAGCGGGACCGAGCCGGTCACCAGCACCGCATCGTTGAACTCGCGCAGGTCGAAGCCGTCGCCCAGTTCGCGCGTGGCTTTCTCACGCAGCTCGGAGATCTTCAGCTGGCCGATCTTGTAAGCCAGCGCCTGCCCCGGCCAGCCGATATAGCGGTCGATCTCGTTGACCACGTCCTGGCGGGTCTTGGGGGCGTTGTCCATGAAGTACCCGATCGCCCGGTCGCGGCTCCAGCCCTTGCTGTGCATGCCGGTGTCGACCACCAGTCGCACCGCGCGCCACATGTCGTAAGCGAGTTGGCCCATGCGGTCGTACGGGTCGTCGTACAGGCCCATGTCGTAGCCCAGGCGTTCGGCATACAGGCCCCAGCCCTCGCCGTAGGCGACGAAATAACCCACGCGGCGGAACATCGGCACGTCCGGCAGTTCCATGCCGCGGGCGAACTGGAAGTGGTGGCCGGGCACCGCCTCGTGCAGCGACAGTGCCATCATTTCCCACTTCGGTCGCACTTCCGGCTTGTACAGATTGACGTAGTAATAGCCGGCGCGGCTGCCGTCGACGGCGCCGGGCTGGTAATAGGCGGTGGTGGTGTCGGGCGCGATGTTGTCGGGAATCGCACGCACGCCGTACGGGAGGCGCGGGATGGTCTTGAACACCTTGACCAGGTGCGGATCGATCCGCTTGGAGATCGCCTGGTAGGCCTCCAGCAATTCCCCGGGTGTCTCGTAAAAGAACTTCGGGTCGCTGCGCAGGTGCTCGAAGAACTGCGCCAGCGTGCCGTCGAAACCGACCTCGGTGCGGACGATTTCCATCTCGGCGCGGATGCGCGCGACTTCCTTGAGGCCGATGCCGTGGATCTGGTCAGCAGTGAGGTCGGTGGTGGTGAAGTGGCCAGCGAGGAAATCGTAGTACTCGGCGCCATCGGGCAGATCGGCGGCGGCGATGGTGTCGCGCGAACCCGGCAGGTATTCGTCCTTGAAGAACGTCGCGAACTCGCGGTAAGCCGGCACCACCTGCCCGGCGATGATCGCCTTGGCCTCGGCCTGCAATGCGGCGCGTCCGGCAGCCGGCACGGCTGCGGCGATATCCTTGAACGGCTTGTAGTACGGGCTGCGGGTCGGATCGTCGACGATCTGCGCGTCGATCTGGCCGGTCACGCGCGCCATCAGCACCTTCGGCGGCGTGTTGCCGGCCTTCAGTCCCTCGCGCATCAGCAACGTGGTCTGCGCGACCATCGCCGGCACGGCTTGCAGCCGCTTGAGCCAGTCGCGGTAATCGCCGGCATCGGCGAACGGCAATACCTCGGCGATACCCTCGGCGTTCTGCACACCGCCGCGCTGGCTCACGGGGCGCTGCCACTCGTTGTACTTCTGCCGCGCCACCGAACGCTCCAGCTGCCAGGCGAACACGTCATGGCTGAGCTGGTCGGCGGCGGACAACGCCTGGCGGTCGATCGCCTGGAGTTTCTGCAGGGCTTCGCGGTCGGCGGCCTGGCGGGCCTGGATCGCGGCCATGCTGAGATCGCTCCAGCGGTTGTTGTAACGCTTGTCGCCGCGGTAGCTGGCGTTTTCGGGATTTTCGCGCAGGCTGCGCTCCCATTCCTCATCGAACAATCGGTGCAGCGCCTGGCTGGCGACCGATGTCACGGCAGCACGGGGATCCTCGCTGCGGGCTAGCGCGGGCGTGGCGGACAGGGCCGTCGCGATGGCGACGGTGAGCAGCAGGGATCGGATCACGGCAGGACCTCCGGTGGGCGCTCCGGAAGTCTAACGTCGCGCGGGAATGGACGCGCGGGAAGGGTACGTGTAATCCGCATGCTTCACGGATACGGTCTGGCTATCCGGGATAAATCACCAACGTGAAGCAGCAATTCCAGCCGATCTATTCCCTGAAACTCTCGAACGCCGGATTCTCGATCAACTCGCCCTGCTCACTGAGCAACGCATACTCGTGTTTGTCGGGATCACATAGAACCGCGACCGGCGCCTGGGGTGGGTTGTGCCTGATGAACTTCAGATACCAGCCAAACTGCTCGAGGGAATTCAACGCATCCAGCTGTGCGGGATTGAGCTGCTGTTTGAGAGCATAGACGGGTGGATGCATGTCCCTGCGTCGATCCGTCGCATCTTCCCTCGCGCCGGGAATGCGCGCTGCCTTCTGGTTCATGGTGATGGCCCTTGGGTTTATGAGTACGCACAAGGATCAGCCGACCATGATGAAGAAGATGTAATAGCCGGCAGCGCTTTGTGAACGCCTCAGGTCGCGGCGACGGTGAAGCTCTCGCCGCAGCCGCATTCATCATCGACGTTGGGATTGCGGAACACGAACTGCTCGCCCAGGCGCTGGCTGACCAGATCGATCCGGGTGCCGTCGACCAGCGGCAGGCTGACCGCATCGACAAAGATACGCACGCCATCCTGTTCGAACACGTTGTCGCCATCGCGCTGATCGCGGGCCAGATCGGCGACGTGCTGCCATCCCGAGCAGCCGGTTCTGGTCACCCCGAAACGCAGGCCGAGCGCCTCGGGCGTTTCCGCGAGGTAACGTTGCACACGTGCGAGGGCGGCGGGGGTCAGTGAGATGCTCATGAAAAACTCCAGGTGGCTGCGTCGATGATACCGGCGAAGGCGTGGCCGCTCCGGTAAACTCCGGCCTTCGTTCATATCGGCCCGAACCGGCCAGGATTCAAGGCATGACGGTGGTCAGCGTCCAGCAGGCGCTCGCGGGCAAGGTGCCCGCTGGCGGTGAAGTCACGGTCCGCGGCTGGGTGCGCACCCGGCGCGATTCCAAGGCCGGACTGAGCTTCGTCAATGTCAGCGACGGCTCCTGTTTCGCGCCGATCCAGGTGGTCGCGCCGAGTTCGCTGGTCAATTACGAGGACGAGGTGAAACACCTCACTGCCGGCTGCTCGGTGATCGCCACCGGTGCACTGGTGGCCTCGCAGGGACAGGGCCAATCGTTCGAGATCCAGGCCGACACGGTCGAGGTGGTCGGCTGGGTCGACGACCCGGAAACCTACCCGATCCAGCCCAAGGCGCACTCGCTGGAGTTCCTGCGCGAGGTCGCGCACCTGCGCCCGCGAACCAACCTGTTCGGCGCGGTCACCCGCATCCGCCATTGCCTGGCGCAGGCGGTGCACCGCTACTTCCACGAGCAGGGCTATTACTGGATCACCACCCCGATCGTGACCACGTCGGATGCCGAAGGCGCCGGGCAGATGTTCCGCGTCTCGACCCTGGACCTGGCCAACCTGCCACGCGACAAGGCCGGCGCGGTGGATTTTTCGCGCGACTTTTTCGGCAAGGAAACCTTTTTGACCGTGTCCGGCCAGCTCAACGTCGAGGCGTACTGCCTCGCGCTCAGCAAGGTCTACACCTTCGGGCCAACCTTTCGCGCCGAGAACTCCAACACCACCCGCCACCTGGCCGAGTTCTGGATGGTCGAACCGGAAATCGCCTTCGCCGACCTGATGGAAAATGCCCGGGTCGCCGAGGATTTCCTCAAGTACCTGTTCCGCGCGGTGCTCGACGAGCGAGGCGACGACATGGCGTTCATCGCCGAGCGCGTGCAGAAGGATGCAATCGCCCGGCTGGATGCGTTCGTCAACGCGCCGTTCGAGCGCATCGACTACACCGACGCGATCGACTTGTTGCAGAATTCCGGGCACAAGTTCGAGTTCCCGGTTGAATGGGGCCTGGACCTGCAGACCGAGCACGAGCGCTGGCTGACCGAGCAGCACGTCGGCCGTCCGGTGGTGGTGCTGAACTACCCCGAGCACATCAAGGCGTTCTACATGCGCCTCAACGACGACGGCAAGACCGTCGCGGCGATGGACGTGCTGGCGCCGGGCATCGGCGAGATCATCGGCGGCTCGCAGCGCGAGGAACGCCTGGACGTGCTCGACGCGCGCATGGTGCAGTTCGGCCTGGATGCGCAGCACTACGACTGGTACCGCGATTTCCGCCGTTACGGCACGGTGCCGCATGCGGGTTTCGGGCTCGGGTTCGAGCGGCTGGTGGTGTACGTGTGCGGGCTGAGCAATATCCGCGACGCGATCCCGTATCCGCGCGCCCCGGGCAGTGCGGAGTATTGATTTCCCGTCATCCCGGCGGACGCCGGGATGACGGAATGAAATTCGTGGAGGTTGTCAGCCAGTGATCCTGTTCCTCGCCCTTGTCTGCCTCTCGCTGGCCATCGCCGGCGCGACCGCGTTCGTGATCTTCTGGCCGCTGTCGCTGGTGCATATCCGCGACCGCCATCCCGACTTGCAACGCCAGCTCGGCTCCGGCGCGTTCGCACATCCCTCGGCGTTGGCGTGGTTGTTGCGCGGTGGCTACAGAAGCATGAACGATCGCAACCTCAGCGGCCTGGCCACGCCGGCGCGGTTGTCGCTGATGACCATCCTGTTCGGCCTGGCATCGGCCGCAATGCTGTGGCTGATCTCGGCGGCGGCCTCATGAGTGAATCAATGAAAGCACTACACGATCAATGGTGGCTGGCGACGCTCGGCCGCACGGTGATCTGGGCGCGCCTGCGGGTGCTGGAGGCGGGCACCGCCGAAGTGTTCGACAGCGATGGCAACACCCTTCCCTACGACAGCGAGGACACCGCGCGCGCTGCCTTGATGGACGCCGAATTCGCGGCACTGGACGGGCTCGACGCCGAGGATGCGGACGAGCGCGGCTTCGCGCTGGACGAACTGGTCCCGCCGCAGGTCGAAGACGAAACCCGGCTGCGCGAAGCGATGTTGCAGAAATTGCCGAAGCGGCTTTGAGCGGCAACGGCAATGCTTCCGGATCCCAGTGGCCGCGCTGACGCGCAGCGGCGCCGATTCCGAAACTCCTGCAGGAGACTGACCCATGGACCTCGACCTGACCGGCAAGCACGCCCTCGTCTGCGGAGCTTCCGAAGGCATCGGGCGCGCCACCGCACTTGAACTGGCGCAACTCGGCGCCGACGTGACGGTGCTGGCGCGACGGCCCGATGCGCTGAAAGCGGTCGTCGCATCGCTACCGGCGCACGACGGCCAACAACACGGATGGATAGAAGCCGATGTGGTCGAAATCGATGTACTGCGAGCGCAGATCGAATCGCTGGCGGCCGGCAAGCCAGTGCATATCCTGATCAACAACACCGGTGGCCCGCCGGGAGGGTCGATCACGACGGCGTCGGCAGCGGCGTTCCTGGACGCCTTCACCAGGCACCTGCTCGCCAACCAGACCCTGGTGCAGGCAGTGCTGCCGGGCATGCAGTCGGCGAACTGGGGCCGGATCGTCAATGTGATCTCGACTTCGGTGAAGGAACCGATCGTCGGACTCGGTGTGTCCAATACCACCCGCGGCGCCGTCGCCAGCTGGGCCAAGACCTTGTCGCGCGAACTCGCCGCCCGCGGCATCACCGTCAACAACGTGCTGCCCGGTTTCACCGAGACCGGCCGCATCGCGCAGATCGTCGGCGATCGCGCCAAGGCCAGCGGCCAGTCGGAGCAGGCCGTTGCCGATGTGATGCGCGCCACCGTTCCGGCCGCACGCTTCGCCCAGCCCGCGGAGATCGCCGCGGCGATCGCATTCCTGTGCACGCCGGCCGCGGCCTACATCAATGGCGTCAGCCTGGCGGTCGATGGCGGACGGATGCAATCGATCTGATCCGACTTGCGCGCCCCGTATTTCCGGTTCATGGCCCGGGTAGGAGCGCCCCATGGGCGCGAGCTTTTTCGCCCTTCCACCCCGCAAGCGCACGCGTGTTTGTTAGCGCTCCTGCGCAAGCGGGACACTGCGTCGGTACGACGGCCGCGTTAAGCTTGCCCGATGCGCCTATCTCACTGGATCGACGGCGAATCACGCCCAGCGGCCGACGGTCGCTGGCACGAGGTGTTCGACCCCGCCAGCGGTCGCCGCTTCGCCGAAGTGGCCATGGGCGATGCGCAGCTGGTCGACACCGCGATCGATGCGGCCGAGCGCGCATTCCCGGCCTGGTCGACATTGCCGAACAGCGAACGCGCGCGCTGGCTGGAAAAGCTCGCTGAAGCCCTCGAAACGCGACTGGACGATTTCGCTCGCGCCGAATCGCGCGACGGCGGCAAACCGATCAAGCTCGCGCGTGAGGTCGAGATCCCGCGCGCGATCGCCAACCTGCGTTTCTTCGCCCACGCTGCCACCCAGTTCGCCAGCGAATCGCACCACGGCCAGGCCGGGTTGAACTACACCTTGCGCCAGCCGCTCGGCGTGGTCGCGACGATCTCGCCATGGAACCTGCCGCTGTACCTGCTGACCTGGAAGATCGCGCCGGCGCTGGCGGCGGGCAACACCGTGGTCGCCAAGCCATCCGAAGTCACGCCGCTGACCGCGACGATGCTGGGTGAACTCGCGGCATCGATCGGGTTTCCCAAGGGCGTGCTCAACATCGTCCACGGCCTCGGCCCGGAGGTCGGCGAGCCGCTGGTGACGCATGCGAAGGTGCGGGCGGTGTCGTTCACGGGCAGCACTTCGGTCGGCCGGCGCATCGCCGGCCTCGCCGGCCCGTTGCTGAAGAAAGTCTCGCTGGAACTGGGCGGCAAGAACCCGACCCTGGTGTTCGCCGACAGCGACTGGCGCGCGCACCTGGACACGATCGTGCGCTCGGCCTTGCAGAACTCCGGACAGATATGCCTGTGCGGTTCGCGCCTGTTGATCGAGCGCGGCATCTACGCCGAATTCCGCGAAGCGCTGGTCGAGCGAGTACTGTGCCTGCGCGTCGGCGACCCGGTCGATGACGACAATCAGCTCGGCCCGCTGGTGTCGCAGGTGCATTTTGACAAGGTGATGGCGGCGCTGGCCCGCGCCCGTGATGAAGGCGGCAAGGTGCTGTGCGGCGGCGTCGCACTCGACCGTCCCGGCTGGTTCGTGATGCCGACGGTGATCGAAGGCCTCGGCCCGGATTGCGCGAGCAATCGCGAGGAGATCTTCGGCCCGGTGGTGACGCTGCAGGCGTTCGACGACGATGATCACGCGCTTGCGCTGGCCAATGCCGGCGACTACGGACTGGCCGCGTCGGTGTGGACGCAGAACCTCACCCGCGCCCACCGCTTCGGTGCGGAGCTGCGCGTGGGCATGGTCTGGATCAACACCTGGCTGCAACGCGACCTGCGTACCCCGTTCGGCGGCAGCGGCGCGTCCGGGCTGGGGCGCGAGGGAGGGTCCGAAGCGATGCGGTTCTTCACCGAACCGCGCAATGTCTGCATTTCCTACTGACGAGAGATTCCATGGCCAAGCTTGAAGAACTGCTGCAACGAAACCGCGTGTGGGCGCAGACCACCCTTGAACGCGACCCGGATTTTTTCAATCGCCTGAGCGAACAGCAGACGCCCAAATACCTCTGGATCGGCTGCGCCGACAGCCGGGTACCCGCCAACCAGGTCGTGAACATGGAGCCGGGCGAGTTGTTCGTGCACCGCAATGTCGCCAACGTGGTGGTGCATTCCGACCTCAACTGCCTTTCCACCATCCAGTTCGCCGTCGAGGTGTTGAAGGTCGAACACATCATCGTCTGCGGTCATTACGGCTGCGGCGGCGTCAATGCGGCTCTCACCGGCGCCCGGGTGGGACTGGTGGACAACTGGCTCAACCATATCGTCGACGTGATGGCCCGGCACAGCGACCTGATCGCGTCGATCACCGACCAGCGCCTGCGCCTGAATGCCGCTTGCGAGCTGAACGTGATCGAACAGATGGTCAATGTCTGCCGAACCACGCCGGTGCGCGACGCCTGGATCCGTGGCCAGCCGCTGCAGGTGCACGCGTGGATCTACGGCCTGGGCGATGGATTGGTCAAGGAGCTCGGTTTCGGTGTTGACGCGCCGGAAAACCTGCTGCCGGGCTACATGGCGGCGGTGGAAGCGGTGCACGGCCGCAGCAGGGAAATGTCATGAACGACAAGCCCGACGACCGTCACGCGATCCAGGTCGCGGGCGCACCCAGGCCGGTTGGCCAGTACCCGCACGCGCGCCGGGTCGGCAACCTGCTGTTCCTGTCGGGCATCGGCCCACGCGATGCGATGAGCAACGCGGTCATGGGCAACGTGCACGATGCAGACGGCCACCTGATCAGCTACGACATCGACTCGCAGACGCGCGCGGTGTTCGCCAACGTGCGCGCCGTACTCGAGGCCAGCGGCGCGTGCTGGGAGGACCTGATCGACGTCACCGTGTATCTCACCAGCATCGATCATGATTTCCAGCGTTACAACGCGGTCTGGGCCGAATACTTCCCGGACATCGACACCGCGCCTTGTCGCACCACGCTGGGCATCACCGCGTTGCCGACACCGATCGCGATCGAGTTGAAATGTGTCGCCGCATTGACGGGATAGCGTTCGTCATCCCGACGAACGCCGGGATCGATCCTGATTCCGAACCTGCAGCACCCGCCCAGAAG
>JALZKJ010000009.1 GCA_030859305.1 Pseudomonadota bacterium
GACCTCGCCAAGGGCCATCCCGGCGCACAGGCACGCGACAACGCGCTGAGCAAGGCGCGCTTCGAGTTCCGCTGGGAAGACCAGTTCAACCTCGGCCTCGACCCGGAGCGCGCGCACGAGTACCACGCCGAAACGCTGCCAAAGGACGCGCACAAGGTCGCGCAGTTCTGCTCGATGTGCGGCCCGCATTTCTGCTCGATGAAGATCACCCAGGACGTGCGCGAGTACGCCAGGGAGCACGGCCTCGGCGAAGAGGCGGCATTGGGCGAAGGCATGGCCGAGAAATCGGCTGAGTTCCGCGCGCAGGGCGCGGAGGTCTATACCAAGGTGTAATGCCGCAGGGGTTCAATGCAGCTGCACGTATGCTGCCGGGCGCATTGCGGGTCAGAAATTCGGCTTGTCGGCCGTATTCTCGAAGCGCTGGATCGCCTCGCTGAGGATCGCCTTGGCCTCGACCGCGCCGCCCCAGCCGTCGAGCTTGACCCACTTGCCTTTCTCCAGGTCCTTGTAGTGCTCGAAGAAGTGGCCGATGCGCTCGCACCAGTGCGAGCTGACCTTGGCGATGTCGTCGATGTGACTGTAACCGGCGAACACCTTGTCGATCGGCACGGCGAGGATCTTCTCGTCGGCGCCGGCCTCATCGGACATGCGCAGCACGCCGACCGGGCGGCAGCGGATCACCGAGCCGGGGATCAGCGGCAGTGGCAGGATCACCAGCACGTCGGCCGGGTCGCCGTCGCCGCACAGCGTGTGCGGCACATAGCCGTAGTTGCACGGGTAGCGCATCGGGGTGGACAGGATGCGGTCGACGAAGATCGCGCCGGAGGCCTTGTCGACCTCGTACTTGACCGGCTCGGCGTCCTTGGGGATTTCGATGATGACGTTGATTTCGTCCGGCGGATTGGTGCCGGTGGCGACGAGGTCCAGGCCCATGATGGGTTGCTCCAATGTGCATGGCGGGGGAGATTCCCGCCATGCGGTTTGTGGTAGCCGGCTATTTTAGTGCGGTTTGTTGCGATGCAGCAACGCAACGCAAGTGCGGCTTCCACCGGAAGTGACGGTTGTGACCGTTGGGCGACGCGCTACGGCGCGGTAGCGGACCGGGATCGAAAGTGGCCCGGTTTTCGCAAATGCCACAAACGAAAACGGCGGCGATTGCTCGCCGCCGTTTCCGTCACCCCAAACCGGTTATTGCCGCGGCGGCTTGTTGAGGTACTGGTTGGCCCAGCGCGAGGCGATCTGGCCGGCGGCTTCGCGCCCGCCCAGACCGAACGCCAGCGCCACTGCCACCGCGATCGCGCCCAGCACCAGACCGAACGCCAGGTTGACGATCTCGTCGGCGATGCCCATCGCGCGCAGGCCCATCGCGATCACCAGCCCGAGGATCGCCACCCGCGCGATCCGCGACAGGCCGATGGCGTTGTCGCGGTTGGCGCGTTGGATGGCTTCGGCGGCGATATTGGCCAGCCAGTAGCCAACCACGAAGATCACCAGGCCAAGCAGGATGTCGGCACCGAAGACGATGAACGTCTCCAGCAGGCTGTGCACCCCGCCGAAGCCGAGCAATGCCGCCGCCTCGACGGTCGCGAACAGCATGATGAAGAACAGTGCGATGCGACCGGCCAGTTCGGACAACGTGAGCGACTGTCCGGTTTTCAAGCCTCCGGGGGCCGCATCGTATGCAGTCGTGGTCGGCGCGACATAACCCTGATCGGTCGACATCGGCGGTGGCGCGCCAACATCACCCGTGGACGGCGCATAGCCATCGGCCGCCTGCGAGCCCAGGCCGGTGTAGGTCCGCGGGGCGTCGACGGTATCGGACGGGCCGGCGAATGCATGCCCCAGTCCGACCCGTTCCGGTACCCGGTCGAATCCGAGGTTGGCCAGCAGGCGGGTCACCAGTTCGGCCACGAAGCGGCCCAGGAACCACGCAATGATCAGGATGGCCGCCGCGGCCAGCAAGTTCGGTATCGCCTGCAGGAACACGTCGAGCATCCGCGTCAGCGGCGCCGAAATCGCCTGGATCCGCAACGCATCCAGTGCCGCGATCAGGGTCGGCACGATCACCAGGATGAAGGCCAAGGTGCCTCCCAGCTGGGAGAGGCTCAGGCCCTTGGTATTCTCGTTGCCCTGGCTGAAGCGGTCCACGCCGGTCGCGGCCAGCAGGTTGGTGACCAGCCCGCGCACCGCCTTGGCGATGATCCAGCCGACCACTCCGATCACGATCGCCGCGAACACGTTGGGCAGCATGCCGAGGAAATCGGAGGTCATCGACGACAGCGGCGTCATCAGCCCTTCGATCTGCAGCGCCCCGACGATCGCCGGCAGGAACAGCAGCAGCACCAGCCAGTAGGCGACGTTGCCCATGGTGTGCGACAGCGGCTGCATGTCGGCGCTCTTGGAGAGTCGCTCATCGAGTTGGGTGGCTCCCAGCGACTTGTTGACCACGCCGCGCACCACGGAGGCCACCAGCCACGCCAGGACCGCCAAGCCGATCGCCAGCAGCAGGCGTGGCAGGTAAAGCATCACGGTGGTGGCCAAGGTCGACAGGGGACCGGACACGCCGTCCACCCGCAACACGCTGAACATGCCGATCACCGCCAGAAGCAGGATGAACCAGAACACCACGCGCCCGGCGATGCGCTCGAAATCCATCGTCGATTGGGTCTGCGCCGACAATCGCTCGTTGGTGCGCAGCGCGGCGAGGCCCCTGCGGGTGGCCGCGCTGGCCACCAGCGCGACGATCCACCCGACCAGCAGGATCGCCAGTGCGCCGAGGATGCTGGGCAGGTACACGCCTAATGAATTCTGTAGTGAGTATTGCCAGGTAACCGGTTGCATCGGAACTCTCTCCCAAGGAAGCGACCGCTATTTGGCGGTGCGGATGTTTCCATTCAAAGGACCGCAAGACACGGCACGGTTCACCTTGCCCAACCCGAGGTGAATACCGTGTGGTCAGCGGTGACGGCTGGATCCCGCAGGCTTCAAGGCCATCGCAGGAGCATGTGTCCGGTAGTTCGGCCGATCATTTCTTCGTCGATTGGCCGCCGGGCGCGCGCATCTGCCGTGTGGCCCGGCCTCCGGCTCCTGTGGACGCTGCTGAGCCGCAGGATCCATGCGCTGGGGGGCGGCCAATGCCGCAGAAACTGTCGTAAGTGGACCTGCAATCACGGAAAAGGCGGCCCGAAGGCCGCCCTGGATTCCGTGCCACGCGTGTTGATTACAGCAACGGCACCATCAACAACGCCACGATGTTGATGATCTTGATCAACGGGTTGATCGCCGGACCGGCAGTGTCCTTGTATGGATCGCCGACGGTGTCGCCGGTGATCGCAGCCTTGTGCGCCTCGCTGCCCTTGCCACCGTGGTGGCCGTCCTCGATGTACTTCTTGGCGTTGTCCCACGCGCCGCCGCCGGTGGTCATCGAGATCGCCACGAACAGGCCGGTCACGATGGTGCCGATCAACAACCCGCCGAGCGCCTTTGGCCCCAGCAGCAGGCCGACCACCACCGGTACCGCGACCGGCAGCAACGACGGGATCACCATTTCCTTGATCGCCGACTTTGTCAGCATGTCGACCGCGCGCGAGTAGTCAGGCTTGCCGGTGCCTTCCATGATCCCGGGGATCTCGCGGAACTGCCGGCGCACTTCCTCGACCACCGCGCCAGCCGCGCGACCGACCGCTTCCATCGCCATCGCGCCGAACAGGTACGGGATCAGGCCGCCGATCAGCAGGCCGATGATCACCATGTGGTCGGACAGGTCGAAGGTGAAGATCTCGCCCGGATTGTTCGCCTGCAGGTTGTGGGTGTAGTCGGCGAACAGCACCAGCGCAGCCAGTGCCGCAGAACCGATCGCATACCCCTTGGTGACGGCCTTGGTGGTGTTGCCGACCGCGTCCAGCGGGTCGGTCACCGCGCGCACTTCCGGCGGCAACTCGGCCATCTCGGCGATGCCGCCGGCGTTGTCGGTGATCGGCCCGTAGGCGTCGAGCGCGACGATCATGCCCGCCATCGACAGCATCGCGGTGGCGGCGATGGCGATGCCGTACAGGCCGCCGAGCGCATGGCAGCCCCAGATCGCCGCGCACACCGCCAGCACCGGCCAGGCGGTCGACTTCATCGAGATGCCCAGGCCGGCGATGATGTTGGTGCCGTGGCCGGTGGTCGATGCGGCGGCGATGTGCTGCACCGGCTTGAACTGGGTGCCGGTGTAGTACTCGGTGATCCACACGATCGCGCCGGTCAGCGCCAGCCCGACCAGGGCGCAGGCGTACAGGTTGATCGCGCCGTAGGCGTTGTCGGCCATCAGCTCCAGGGTGATCGGATAGAACGCGACCGCCGCCAGCACCGCCGACACGATCACGCCCTTGTACAGCGCGCCCATGATCGAGCCACCTTCCTTCACCTTGACGAACATCGCGCCGATGATCGAGGCGATGATCGAGGCGCCGCCGAGTACCAGCGGATACAGCGCGCCATTGGCACCGACCTCGTCGGCCATCAGGAAACCCAGCAGCATCGTTGCGATCACCGTGACCGCGTAGGTCTCGAACAGGTCGGCGGCCATGCCGGCGCAGTCGCCGACGTTGTCACCGACGTTGTCGGCGATCACCGCCGGGTTGCGCGGGTCGTCCTCGGGAATGCCTGCTTCGACCTTGCCGACCAGGTCCGCGCCGACGTCCGCGCCCTTGGTGAAGATGCCGCCGCCGAGTCGCGCGAAGATCGAGATCAGCGAACTGCCGAACGCCAGCCCGACCAGCGCGTGTAGCGCTGCCTCGCCGACGATGCCCATGTACCCCAGCAGCAGCCAGTAACCGGCCACGCCGAGCAGGCCGAGCCCGACCACCAGCATGCCGGTGATCGCGCCGCCGCGGAACGCCACGTCCATCGCCGGGCCGATGCCGCGCCGCGCGGCTTCGGCGGTGCGCACGTTGGCGCGTACCGATACGTTCATGCCGATGTAACCGGCCGCGCCCGACAACACCGCGCCGAGCAGGAAGCCGATCGCGGTCGACCAGCCCAGGAACAGGCCGATCAGCACGAACAGCACCGCGCCGGCGATACCAATCGTCATGTATTGGCGGTTGAGGTAGGCGCGGGCGCCTTCCTGGATCGCGCCGGCGATCTCCTGCATGCGGGCATTGCCGGCGGGCTGCGCGCTGATCCAGCGCGCCGAGATGATCCCGTACAGGATCGCGATTGCGGCGCAGATCAGCGCCATGGTCAAACCGTACTGCTCCAGCATGAACCCCTCCCCAGAGTGGACATCGGACAACGGACTTAACAGCTTGCGTCTTGTCGTTGCGGCGGTCCCGGCAGGCCGGGGCGGCAACGGCCCGACTATGGCACAGGTCGCGGGCGCGGTGGCTTGCTCGATTCTGCAGGGGCGGGCCATGCCCACGATGCTCCTGGGCGGCGGTCGCAAACGCATCGCGCCACGGGGCGCTCCCGGGAAGGTCATCGATAGCCGGACATCCCTTCATCGACCGACCGTTCAGCCACCCCATGCCAGCCTGCGCCCCAGATACGACTCCCGGAGCACTCCCCATGCACCCCATGCGCCTGATGCCGCTGCTGTTCGCCTTCACCGCATTGCCGGCCATGGCCGCCGACCCCACGCCAGTCGATCCAAAACCGGAAATCGTCCGCGAGGCGATCAAGCCGCAGGCCGTCGGTGCCGCGCATACATTGCGCACGATCCCCGAAGCCTGCACGCGCCTCGAGGGCATGTTCACCGGCGAGGCGGCCAATCCCTACAAGTTCGCGGTGGTGCGCACCAGCCCGAACTGCCAGCCGCGCGCCCGTTTCGTCGACGCCGCCAAGGCCAATCCCTCTGAAGCCGCCGGCTGGAAATTCAACGACTTGATCCGCGTCCCGAACGCCGCCTGCCAGACCCAGCAGGCGGTCGTGCGCGTGTGGCGCAAACCGACCGAGGTGGCAACGCTGGCCCCCGACGGCCAGGGCCAATCGCGGATTTATCTTGACGAGCAGCGCAAGGCCGCAGCGGCGAACCAGCTGGCGGCGATCCCGATGTTCGCCGCGGCGATGGCCGTCGAGGGCCTGCCCTGTAATTGACAGCCTGTAATTGACAGAGGGTTGCGGCGTCAAAACGCCCCTGACCGTTTTGGTCAAGCCCGCCAATCCGCCAGCCGCTTGGTCGCGGCCATGTTCTTCAGCACCACGTATTTCGGCAGTCCGTCGCGCCCATACGGCGGCGGCGCCTCGCCGCGGATCAGCGGTTCCAGATAAATCCGCGCCTTGTCGGTGATGCCGTAGCCGTCCTTGCGGATGAAGTTCGCCGGCATCTTCTTCTCGTGGTTGGCGACTTTGGACAACGGCGCGGCCTCGATCTTCCAGCGGTACGGTGCATCGCTCGTG
>JALZKJ010000013.1 GCA_030859305.1 Pseudomonadota bacterium
GCCACCATCCATGCAACGCGTCCGGTGATGATCCTCGCCGGCGGTACCGGCGGGCACATTTTCCCGGGCCTGGCGGTGGCCAAGGCGCTGCGCGCGCGCGGCGTGCCCGTAGTCTGGCTCGGGGCCGACGGCGGCATGGAAACCCGCCTGGTGCCGCCGCACGGCATCGAGATCGACACCATCCCGGTGCGCGGCGTGCGCGGCAAGGGCGTGGCGCAGTTGATCGCGGCGCCGTTCAAGCTGGCCTCGGCGGTGCGAGCGGCGCGACGCGTGCTGCGGGCGCGCAGGCCGTCCGCGGTGATCAGCTTCGGCGGTTTCGCCGCCGGCCCCGGTGGCCTGGCCGCGCGACTGGCCGGCACCCCGCTGATCGTGCACGAACAGAACCGCGCGCCCGGCATGACCAACCGCGTGCTGGCACGTTTCGCCGATCGCGTGCTGAGCGGGTTTCCCGGCACCTTCGCTCGCGAGGATGTCGTCGGCAATCCGGTGCGCGACGAGATCGCCGCGGTGGCGTCGCCGGAACAGCGTTTCGAAGCCCGCACTGGCCCGCTGCGACTGCTGGTGCTCGGCGGCAGCCAGGGCGCGCGCGCACTCAATGACGACGTGCCCAGCGCGCTGGCGATGCTGCGCGGGATCGTCGCGTTCGACGTGCGCCACCAGTGCGGTGAGAAAATGCGCGACGCCGCCGAGCTCGCCTATGCCAATGCGCGCGTGCCGGCGTCGGTCGAACCCTTCATCGCCGACATGGCCGCCGCCTACGCGTGGGCCGACGTGGTGGTGTGCCGCGCCGGCGCGTTGACCCTGGCGGAACTGTGCGCGGTCGGCGTCGGCAGCATCCTGGTGCCGTTCCCGTACGCGGTCGACGACCACCAGACGAAGAATGCCGAATTCCTGCTCGTGCGCGGTGCCGCGCAGGTGCTGCCGCAGGGCCCGACCCTCGCGCAGCGCCTCTCGGCCACGCTGGAAATCCTGTCCGAACGTATCGACCTGCTGCGCATGGCGCAGTCGGCGCGCGCGCTGGCCAAACCCGATGCCGCCGCGCACGTCGCGGCCATCGTCATCGAACACATGGCCACCCACACCCGGGAGCAGGCCGCATGAGCGCGACCGTGCGCAGCCGCCGACTGCAACACACCGGCGACCTCGCCAAGGCCGGCGTCGACGGCCAGGACACTCGCGTGCATTTCGTTGGCATCGGCGGCATCGGCATGAGCGGCATCGCAGAGGTGATGTGCACGCTCGGCTACCAGGTGTCGGGCTCGGACACGGCCGACAACGCGGTCACCCGCCGACTGACAAAGCTCGGCGTCAGCGTGCAGCGCGGCCACGCTGCGGCGAACGTGCTCGGCAGCGATTGCGTGGTCGTGTCCAGCGCAATCAAGGCCGACAACCCGGAGCTGATGGAAGCGCGCGCGCAACGCATCCCGATCGTGCCGCGCGCGGAAATGCTCGCCGAACTGATGCGCTTCAAGCGCGGCATCGCGGTGGCCGGTACCCACGGCAAGACCACCACGACTTCGCTGACCGCCAGCGTGCTGGCCGAGGGCGGCATCGACCCGACCTTCGTCATCGGCGGCCAGCTGCTCGCCGCCGGTGCCAACGCGCGGCTCGGCAGCGGCCAGTGGCTGGTGGCCGAAGCCGACGAGAGCGACGGCAGTTTCCTGCGGCTGAATCCGCAGATAGCGGTCGTCACCAACATCGACGCCGATCATCTGGAAAACTACGGCGGCGATTTCGCCAACATGCAGGCGGCATTCGACGAATTCCTGCATCGGCTGCCGTTCTACGGGTTGGCGATCCTGTGCATCGACGATGCCGAAGTCGCGACGCTCGCCCGGAGCACCCCGCGCCATGTCATCACCTATGGCTTTGCCGAAGACGCAGACGTGCGCGCCGAGGACGTCCGCCAACAGGGCGCGCGCATGCACTTCAGCCTGAGCCTGCCCGACGGCACGCGCACCCCGGTGACGCTGGCATTGCCAGGCCGGCACAACGTGCAGAATGCGCTGGCGGCGGCGACTGTCGGCTGGCAGCTCGGCGTCGAGCCGGTGGTGATCGCACGTGCGCTGGAAGGTTTCGCCGGCATCGGCCGCCGCTTCAACCTGCTGTCGCAGACGCCGCTGCGCAAGAAGGATGGAAGTGCCGGCGGCATGGTCACCGTGGTCGACGATTACGGCCACCACCCAAAGGAACTCGAAGCGGTGTTCGCCGCTGCGCGCGGCGGCTGGCCCGACAAGCGCCTGGTGGTCGCGTTCCAGCCGCACCGCTACAGCCGCACGCGCGACCTGTTCGACGATTTCGCGGCTGTGCTTTCAGGCGTAGACGCGCTGGTGCTGACCGAGGTCTATCCGGCCGGCGAGGCGCCGATCGCCGGCGCCGACGCCAGGTCGCTGGCGCGCGCGATCCGGGCGCGCGGACGTATTGACCCGGTGGTCGTGGCTGATGCCGGCGATCTGCCGGCGGTGCTCGCCGATGTGCTTGTCGATGGCGACCTGCTGCTGATGATGGGCGCGGGTGACATCGGCCAGGCCGCGCAGCAGGTGTCCCTGCACGGATTCGATGACGTGTCGAAGCCGGGGGAGACGAATTGAGCGTTCGCATTCCTCTGCCGAAGACCGATGACCCGGCCGTGTTCGGACGCGTCGCGGTGGTGATGGGCGGCACCGGTTCCGAGCGCGAAGTCTCGCTGGATTCCGGCCGCAACGTGCTGGCGGCGCTGCAGGCGCGCGGAATAGATGCGTTCGCGGTCGATGGCACCGCCGCGCTGGTCGATCAGATCAGCAACGGCAATGTCGACCGCGTCTTCAATATCCTGCATGGCGGCGATGGCGAGAGCGGCGTATTGCAGGGATTGCTGGAAGCGCTGCGGGTGCCGTACACCGGCTCCGGCGTGCTCGGATCCGCGCTGGCGCTCGACAAGATCCGCAGCAAGCAGGTGTGGTTGAGCGTCGACCTGCCGACCCCGCGTTTCCTGCGGCTTGCCAAAGGTGACGACGTGCACAAGGCCGCGCGCGAGCTCGGCCTGCCGCTGATCATCAAGCCCTCCTGCGAGGGTTCCAGCGTCGGCGTGTCACGGGTGTTCAACGACGGAGACCTCGACGCGGCGGTCGAACTCGCGGTGCACTACATGCAGGGAAATACCGGTGGCGAGCTCCTGATGGAGCAGCTCATCGAGCCCGGCGACGGCGTGGGCGGCGAATACACCATCGGCGTGCTCGACGGCCGCGCGCTGGCGAGCATCCACATCGTGCCGGCCGGCGAGTACTACGACTACCACGCCAAGTATCTCGCCGAAGACACCCGTTACCTGTGTCCCGGCCTGGACGAGGCCGGCGAAGCGCAGGCGCGCGAGCAGGCCGAACGCGCCTACGCCGCACTCGACCTCAAGGGCTGGGCGCGCGTCGACTTCATGCGTGATGCCCAGGGCCGCAACTGGCTGCTCGAAGCCAACACCGCGCCGGGCATGACCTCGCATTCGCTGATGCCGAAGTCGGCCGCACCGTTCGGCATCTCGTTCGAAGCGCTGTGCTGGCGAATTCTTGAAACCAGCATGCCACTGGAAACCAGCCTGCCCATGCACGACAGCGCAGGAGGTGACGCGGCATGAACGCGATGCTGCGCCTGATCGGCTGGTTGCTCGCGGTGGCGCTGGTGGTGCTGCCGGTGGTGGCCGTGCTCAACGGCTGGGTCGGCAGCCAGCAATGGCCGCTGACAAAACTGCGCGCGACCGGCCAGTTCGAGCGCGTCGACGAGACACTGCTGCAGAAAACCCTGCTGCCGTATGCGCGCGACGGTTTCTTCGCGGTGCGGCTGGACGATGCACAGGCCGCGGTGGCGCGCCTGCCGTGGGTCGAGCAGGCCGAAGTGCGCAAGCGCTGGCCCGACGTACTGGAAGTGCGGGTGAGCGAGCACCGGCCGTTCGCACGCTGGGGCGACGACCGCGTGCTGTCCGAACAGGGGCGGCTGTTCCCGGCGAAAGGCATCGAGGTGCCGAACCACCTGCCGCGATTGAACGGACCGGATGCGCGCGTCGCCGACGTGGTCGCGCTCTACAACGAATCACGCGCGCTGTTCGCGCCACTGGGCATGGACGTGCGCACGGTCGCGCTGGATGCACGTGGCAGCTGGACGCTCGGACTGGGCAACGACGATGCGCTGGTCACCACCGAAGTCGTTGTCGGGCGCAGCGAAGCGCGCGCGCGGTTGTCGCGCTTCGTGCGGTTGATGCCGCAACTGCTCACCCAACAGCTGCAGACGCTGGTGCGCGCCGATCTTCGCTACACCAATGGTTTCGCACTGAGCTGGGCACCGAACACCGATGTGATCCGGGACGCCCAGTCGGCGCCGCAACAGACGCAAGGAAAGTCATGAATCGCAAAGGCGACAAATCGCTGATCGTCGGGCTCGACATCGGCACCTCCAAGGTGGTCGCGCTGGTCGGCGAGTACAGTTCCGACAACGGCCCCAACAATCCGATCGAGGTGATCGGGATCGGCTCGCACGAATCGCGCGGGCTGCGGCGCGGCGTGGTGGTCGACATCGAGTCGACCGTGCAGTCGATCCAGCGCGCGATCGAGGAGGCCGAGCTGATGGCCGGCTGCGAGATCCGCTCGGTCTACGCCTCGATCTCCGGCAGCCACGTGCAGTGCCGCAACTCGCAGGGCATCGCCCCGATCCGCGACGGCGAGGTCAGCTTCTCCGATCTCGACCGCGTGCTCGAAGCCGCGAAAGCGGTGGCGATCCCGGCCGACCAGAAGATCCTCCACGCGATCCCGCGCGACTACGTGCTCGACGATTCGCAGGAAGGCATCCGCAACCCGGTCGGCATGACCGGCGTGCGCCTGGAAGTGCACGCGCACCTGGTCGTCTGCGCGCAGTCGGCCGCGGCCAACGTCAGCAAGTGCGTGCAGCGCTGCGGCCTGCAGGTCGACGACCTGATTCTCGGCGTACTCGCCTCCAGTCACGCGGTGCTGACCACTGACGAACGCGAACTCGGCGTGGTGCTGGTCGACATCGGCGCCGGCACCACCGATATCGCGGTGTTCGTGCACGGCGCGATTGCGCATTCGGCCAGCCTCGGCATCGCCGGCGACAAGGTCACCGAGGACATCGCCCACATGCTGCGCACGCCCACGCCGGAGGCCGAGCAGATCAAGGTGCGCTACGCCTGCGCGCTGGCGCAGATGGCCACGGCCGAGGAAAGCATCCAGGTGCCCAGCGTCGGCGACCGGCCGCCACGTCGCATGCCGCGCGCCTCGCTGGCGCAGGCGGTGCAGGCGCGCTACGAGGAAATTTTCGAGATGGTGCAGGCCGAACTGCGCCGCAGCGGTTTCGAGCAGCACGTGCGTGCCGGCATGGTGCTGACCGGCGGCGCCTCGAAGATGGAAGGCGTGGTCGAGCTGGCCGAGGAAATGCTGCAGATGCCGGTGCGCGTGGGCATCCCGCAGCACGTGACCGGTCTCGGGGAGGTGGTCGGCAACCCGGTCCACGCGACTGGCGTCGGCCTGTTGCTGATGGGCAGCCAGATCGAAAACCCGCGCCGGCCGTCGATCGCGACCGGCCGCGCCGGCAGTTTGTTCGGCAAATTGAAGAACTGGTACCGGGGGGAGTTTTGAACCTCCACGGCACAGCCGCGTCCCGTAGAGCGGAGCTTGCTCCGCTGCATTCCCGCGCCCGCAGCCAAGGCAGCCGAGCAAGCTCGGCTCTACGGGCCATGGCGCATACCAGCTACTCGATGGTTTCGGAACCTGCCCGGGCGACCCCGGCGCCGGTTCCCGGTCCGGACGCGGCGTCCGGACCACGCGGAAGGCGACGGCGACGGCGAGATTTGTAGATTCCCAGGACATGACAAAACCCCATACATAACTAGCACCACATAACGAGGACGAGGACATGGCTCACTTTGAACTGGTAGAAAACATGGCTCCGAACGCGATCATCAAGGTTATCGGCGTCGGCGGTGGCGGCGGCAACGCGGTCGCCCACATGGTCAGCGGCAACGTCGACGGGGTGGAATTCATCACCGCCAACACCGACTCGCAGGCGATCAAGAACTGCGGCGCCAAGCTGCAGCTGCAACTGGGCAGCAATGTCACCAAGGGCCTGGGCGCGGGCGCCAACCCTGAAGTAGGCCGCCAGGCCGCACTGGAAGACCGCGAGCGTCTGATGGATGCGATGCAGGGCGCCGACATGGTGTTCATCACCGCCGGCATGGGCGGCGGCACCGGCACCGGCGCGGCGCCGGTGGTGGCGCAGCTGGCCAAGGAGATGGGCATCCTGACCGTCGCGGTGGTCACCAAGCCGTTCCCGTTCGAGGGCCGCCGGCGCATGCAGGTCGCGCTCAAGGGCATCGAGGAACTCAGCCACCATTGCGATTCGCTGATCACGATCCCCAATGAAAAGCTGATCACCGTGCTGGGTCGCAACGCGACGATGATCCAGGCGTTCCGCGCCGCCAACGACGTGCTGCTCGGAGCCGTGCAGGGCATCGCCGACCTGATCGTGCGGCCCGGCCTGATCAACGTCGACTTCGCCGACGTGCGCACCGTGATGTCGGAAATGGGCCTGGCGATGATGGGCACCGGCTCGGCCCGCGGCGACGACCGCGCGCAGGCGGCGGCGGAGGCGGCGGTGCAGAACCCGCTGCTCGACGACGTCAACCTGCAGGGCGCCAACGGCATCCTGGTCAACATCACAGCCGGCCCGGACTTCACCATGGCGGAGTTCGACGAGGTCGGCCGCACCATCGAGGCGTTCGCCGCGGAGGACGCAACCGTGGTCATCGGCACCGTGCTCGACCCGGACATGCAGGACGAGGTGCGGGTCACCGTGGTCGCGACCGGCCTGAACCGGGTCGCGGCCAAGGGACGCGATCGCGAGGGCAACCGTGCGCCCATCCAGCTGGTCCGCGACGGCACCACCGGGTTGCCGATCGATGCGGTCGACGAAACCTACAGCCCGGCGGCAACCGGTTTCGGCCAGTTGCGCAGCCGCTCGCACGGCAGTGCCGAGCCGGCTCCTGCGGCACCGGCGGCCGCCGATTTCGGCAGCAGCGACAGCTATCTGGATATCCCGGCTTTCCTGCGCCGGCAGGCGGACTGAGGTCGTCTGCAAGCGATAACGCCCGGCCGGACTCGTCCCCGGCCGGGTGACACTTTGGTTCCGGGCTCAGGTCCGGGGCATTTTTTGACCGGTCTGTCACGGCCGACCGGTCAGTTTCCGGGTCGGCGATGACAGTCGCAGGACACGGCGTCTTTCCGTTCAGGTTCAGCCAACTGCGTGATATTCTTGCGCCCGCTTCAAGGCAAGCCATCCGCAGACCGACCCAGCCGTCGTGCGGCCGCATCAGAAAAGTACACACTTATATAAGGCCTGCCCCGATCACCATGCTGCGCCAGCGCACCCTCAAGAACGTGATCCGCGCCACCGGCGTCGGACTGCACAGCGGCGAGAAGGTCTTTCTCACCCTGCGCCCGGCCCCGATCGACGGCGGCATCGTGTTCCGCCGCGTCGATCTCGACCCGGTGGTGGAGATCCCCGCGCGCGCCGAACTGGTCACCGAGACCGTGCTGTGCACCGGCCTGAGTCATGGCGCGGGCAAGGTGCAGACCGTCGAGCACCTGCTGTCGGCGCTGGCCGGCCTTGGCATTGACAACTGCTTCATCGACCTGTCGGCGCCGGAAGTGCCGATCATGGACGGTTCGGCCGGCCCGTTCGTGTTCCTGCTGCAGTCGGCGGGCATCGCCGAGCAGGAAGCGCCAAAACGTTTCATCCGCATCACCCGACCGGTGGAAGTGCGCGACGGCGACAAGGTCGCCCGCTTCGAGCCGCACGCCGGCTTCCGTATTGGTTTCACCGTCGAGTTCAGCCACCCGGCCATTCCGGCCGCACAGTCGCGCGCCTCGGTCGAGTTTTCCACCGCCGCCTACGTCAAGGAAGTCAGCCGCGCGCGCACGTTCGGCTTCATGCGCGACCTGGAATACATGCGCGAGCGCAACCTCGGCCTGGGCGGTTCGATGGACAACGCGATCGTGCTCGACGAGTTCCGCGTCCTCAACGACGACGGCCTGCGCTACGCCGACGAGTTCGTCCGCCACAAGATCCTCGATGCGGTCGGCGACCTGTACCTGGCAGGCCATCAGATCATCGGCGCCTACGAAGGCTACAAGTCCGGTCACGCGCTCAACAACACCCTGGTGCGTGCCTTGATGGCCGAGCGTTCGGCCTGGGAAGAAGTCACTTTCGGTGACCATGAAGCAGTCCCGGTGGCCTACGGCACCCCGGCGACGATCTGACCATCGCCCCCGGTCAGGCCGCAGCAGTAACGCGGACATACTTGTAAAACGCTCGGCCGCGCAATGCGGAGACAGCCAGCGGATACGTTCAGGACGCACGTCCGGGAACCGTTTCAAGAATCAGGATCTCGTCACTGAGGTGAACTCCTCGTGACGCTTTAACCTTTTCTTAACGATATATTTCTTAAACATTTCCAGA
>JALZKJ010000026.1 GCA_030859305.1 Pseudomonadota bacterium
GGGTTGGACATCGAAGCTTCGGCGATTGTCCTGCCGCCGGTGTTTGACTGGCTGCAGCGCGAGGGCGCGGTCGCCGACACGGAAATGTGGCGCACGTTCAATTGCGGCATCGGTTTCGTGCTGGTGGTGGCGCAGGCGGATGCGGCCCGCATCGAAGCCGATCTCGACCGCCTCGCGTTATCGCACCGACGCATCGGCGAGGTGGCGACCGCGCGCTGCGATCAGCGCGTGCACATCGGCTGATCGCAGCGCCTTGTCAGGTTCACGCACCCGTTCCCGTCTTCCCGTGGCGCAGCCCGGGCAGGCCCATCCCCGGCAGGAGCGGGCGCCTTTGCGAATCGCCGTGCTCGCCTCCGGGCGGGGCAGCAACCTGCAGGCACTGATCAACGCGATCGCCAGCGGGCATCTCGCGGCGGAAATCGTCGGCGTGTTCTCCGACAAGCCCAGGGCCGGTGCGCTGGAAAAAGCCCGCAACGCCGGCATTGCCGCGCTTGCGCTGAAACCGGCCGATTTCGCCAGCCGCCTCGCCTGTGATCAAGCCCTGTTCAGCCGTATCGACGCGGTTCATCCCGACCTGATCGTCTGCGCGGGCTACATGCGTCTGGTGAGCCAGATGCAGGTCCAGACGCGACTGGGCCGGATGATCAACATCCACCCATCCCTGCTGCCGGCATTCAAGGGCCTGCACACCCATCAGCAGGCGCTGGACGCAGGCGCGCCCGAACATGGCGCCAGCGTGCATTTCGTCACGGCGGAACTCGACGGCGGCCCCGTCATCGCCCGCGCCCGCGTGCCGGTGCAGGCCGACGACGATGCGGCCACGCTGTCCGCACGCGTGCTGGCGCGCGAGCACCCGTTGCTGGTCGAGACCCTGCGGCTGTTCGCCGACCGCAGGATCACCCTGGTCGAGGGACACGTGATGCTCGACGGCCAGCGCATACATGTGCCGTTGCAACTCGATCAGGACAATGCGCTGCATTCGATTGCCGACTGAGTACCGCATGCTTCGACCGCTGCTTGTCACCGCCCTCGCCCTGTCATTCATCGCTTCCGCGCAGGCGCAGGCGCAGACGCAGGCACCCGGAACCCCGGCGATCCCCGCGGCTGCAACCGCGCCCACGAAGGCAGCGCTTGCGCCCTTCATCGCCAGCTATCAGGTCTCGCGCAGCGGCAATTCGCTCGGCGAAGCCACCATGCAGGTGGTCAGGCAGCCCGCGTCGCGCTGGCGGGTCGATCTGACCATGCGCGGTACTGGCGTCTTCAAGCTGGCCGGCATCAACGCCCAGCAGAGCACGGTATTCGACACCGTCGGCGAAACTTACCGCCCGCTGAGCCAGGCGACCGTGCGCAAGACTCTGTTCACGAACAAGACCACCACCGGCGTCTACGATTGGGCGGCTTCAAGTGCCCGTTGGCAGGGCGACGTCAAGGACAGCCGGCGCCGTCCGCTGCCATTGCAGGCCGGCGACATGAGCGGGCTGCTGATCAACCTGGCGGTGATCCGCGACGCCCAACCCGGCGGGTCGCTGCATTACCGCTTCGTTGAT
Organism: Pseudomonadota bacterium; assembly: GCA_030859305.1. GTDB lineage: Bacteria > Pseudomonadota > Gammaproteobacteria > Xanthomonadales > Xanthomonadaceae > Lysobacter_K. Next base: position 1,548 of record JALZKJ010000026.1, read on the forward strand.
GACGGACGCGTCCGCGAACATCACTATCTGGTCGCCGATGAGCTGGAAAACATCGCGGTCGGCGAACTGAGCTACAACGCCATGCGTGTGACCCGGGTCGAATCGCCACAGGCGCAAGCCGCGGGCGAGGAAACGGTGATCTGGGTGGCCAAGGGCGTCCCCACGCCGATCCGGATGCTGCAACGCGAAGGCGGCGAAGACATTTTTGACCTGCGCCTGGTCGAGTACCAAGGAGTTCAATAGATGACTATCACCACCACGACACGAGCCCCTCACGAGGGTCGCAGGCGGTTGACCGGCAAGCGGTTGAACGGCCTGCTCGCCACGGCATTGCTGGGCGCGTCGAGCTTGCCGGCGTTGGCCGTCGAACCCTTCACTGCCAACTACCAGGCCAGTTACATGGGCATGTCGGCGAACGGCCAGATGGTGCTGGCGGCGGCTGGCGAGAACCGCTGGCGCTACAGCCTCGACATCAGCAACTCGCTGGCCAACCTCAGCCAGAGCACGGTGTTCGAGGAGCGCGATGGTCAGTGGCGACCCTTGTCGAGCAAGGATTCCAGCAAGGTGCTGGTCAAGAAACAGGACAAGGCCGCGACCTACAACTGGTCGAGCGGCGTGGCCAGCTGGACCGGCGACGTCAAGCCGGAACGCGCCGGACCGATCAAGCTGCAGGCCGGCGACATGGATGCGCTGCTGATCAACCTCGCGCTGGTGCGCGACGTCGCAGCCGGCAAGCCACTCAACTACCGCATGGTCGACGACGGCCGGGTCAAGCAGCTCAATTACACCGTCGCCGGCAAGGAATCGATCACCGTCGGCGGCAAACCGCAGCAGGCCACCAAGGTGGTCAGCACCGACGGCGGCAAGCAGACCATCGCGTGGGTGGTGGCCGGCATGCCGGTGCCGGCGCGCATCCTGCAGCGAGAGGACGGCAAGGATGCGCTGGACCTGCGTGTGCAGTCGGTGCGTTGAACCGCGCCACGCCCTGAAATCGAAAAGCCCCGCAATGCGGGGCTTTTTCTGTGTTTGCAGTAGCGACGTCGGCGCTGTCAGCCGATCCGGCGGATCGTCGCGCCCAGACCCGAGAGTTTTTCCTCGATGTTCTCGTAACCACGATCCAGGTGGTAGATGCGGTCAATGGTGGTCTCGCCCTGCGCCACCAGTCCGGCGAGGATCAACGAGGCCGAAGCCCGCAAATCGGTCGCCATCACCGGCGCGCCGCTGAGTGTTTCGCTGCCGCGCACCACCGCGGTGTGGCCCTCGACGCTGATGTCGGCGCCCAGTCGCAGCAATTCGTTGACGTGCATGAAGCGGTTCTCGAAGATCGTCTCGCTGATCACGCCGACGCCATCGGCAATGCAGTTCATCGCCATGAACTGCGCCTGCATGTCGGTCGGGAACCCCGGATGCGGCGCGGTGGTGAAATTCACCGCTTTGGGTCGCCGGCCGTGCATGTCCAGGGTGATGCGGTCGCCGTCGCACTCGATCCCGGCGCCGGCTTCCCTGAGCTTGTCGAGCACCGCGTCCATCGTGTCCGGACGCGCGCGCCGCGCGGTGATGCGGCCGCCGGTCATCGCCGCGGCGACCAGGAAGGTGCCGGTCTCGATCCGGTCGGGCACCACGTGGTGGCTGCCGCCATGCAGGCGTTCCACGCCGTGCACGACGATACGGTTGCTGCCGGCGCCCTCGATCCGCGCGCCGAGCGCCTTGAGGCATACGGCGAGGTCGACGATCTCCGGCTCCATCGCAGCGTTCTCCAGCACCGAGGTGCCTTCGGCGAGCGTCGCGGCCATCAGCACGTTCTCGGTGGCGCCGACGCTGACGATGTCGAACACGTGGCGCGCGCCTTTCAACCGCCTGGCATGCGCCTTGATGAAACCGTTCTCCACCGTGATCTGCGCACCCAGTGCCTGAAGGCCCTTGATGTGCAGATCGACCGGCCGCGAACCGATCGCGCAACCTCCCGGCAGCGATACTTCTGCGACACCGTATTTCGCCAGCAGCGGCCCCAGCACCAGCACCGAGGCGCGCATGGTCTTGACCAGTTCATAGGACGCGACCTGGCTGTGCACCGTGGTCGGGTCGACGGTGATTCCCCCGCCACTGCCAACCGCGCGCTCGTCGATGGTGATGCCTGCGCCGAGTTCGCCGAGCAGTTTCGCGGTGGTGACCACGTCGTGCAGGTTTGGCACGTTGCTCAGTGCCACCGGCGCGTCGGCCAGCAGCGTCGCGCACAAAATCGGCAGCACCGCGTTCTTGGCGCCGGAGATCAGCACCTCGCCGTGCAGCGGCTGGCCGCCTTCGACTACGATTTTTGGCATGGTGGCGTATACCCGGAGACTTGTAGGGCGGGTTTCAACCCGCCGTCGGTTTTCTTGAAATGGATGCTGCGTACCCAGGCCCGCCTGCGAGACCCGAATCAAGCCGCCTCTTCCGGCGTCAATGTCTTCAACGCCAGCGCGTGGATCTCGCCCCCCATGCGCTCGCCCAGGGTCGCGTAGACCAGCCGGTGGCGGGCCAGCGGCAATTTCCCGCGGAACGCTTCGCAAACCACGGTCGCCTCGAAATGCACGCCATCGTCGCCACGCACGTCGGCGCTGGCGCCAGGCAGGCCTTGTTCGATCAGGGTGCGGATGATGTCGGTGTTCAATACAGGTTCCTGGTGGATGGGCCATGCCCGGTGCGTCGATCCTGCACGGACGGGCTCACGCCTTGGTTCAGAAGAGGCGAGCGGTGAGGAAGCGGCAGGATCGGGCTTTCGCACAAGGATTGCGCGTAAAATGCCGCGCTTAGCCTAACGGAAAGCCCCCCGGCATTAAATGGCGACGCCCGAAATGGCAGCATCCCCCATCCCATCACGCGCCACGGCAACAGACGCCGGGGCATCGGACACCGGCCTGGCCGCCAGCGGCCGCCGCGTGTTCCGCATCGAAACCGAAGCCCTGGCCGCGGTGGCTGCGCGCATCGACGGCGATTTCACCGCCGCCTGCCGCCTGATGCTCACCTCCAGCGGTCGCGTGGTCTGCACCGGCATGGGCAAGTCCGGCCACGTCGCCCACAAGATCGCCGCGACTCTGGCCTCGACCGGCACGCCCAGTTTCTACGTTCATCCCGGGGAAGCCGGCCACGGCGACCTCGGCATGATCACCGACGCCGACGTGGTGCTGGCGTTGTCAAACTCCGGCGAGACCGACGAGCTGCTGATGCTGCTGCCGGTGCTCAAGCGCCAGGGCAACCAGCTGATCACGATGACCGGTCGCCCCGGCTCGACCCTGGCCCGAGAAGCCGATGTGCACCTCGATGTCAGCGTGCCGGCCGAGGCCTGCCCGCTCCACCTGGCCCCGACCTCCAGCACCACCGCCGCACTGGCGATGGGCGACGCCCTGGCGGTCGCGCTGCTGGAAGCGCGCGGCTTCACCGCCGACGATTTCGCCCGCTCGCACCCGGCCGGCGCGCTCGGACGCCGCCTGCTGCTGCACATCACCGACATCATGCACAGCGGCGACGAAGTGCCGCGGATCGGCGCCGAGGCCAGCGTCAGCCAGGCGCTGGCGGAGATGAGCCGCAAGCGACTGGGCATGACCGCGATCGTCGATGGCGACAACCGTCTGCTCGGCCTGTACACCGACGGCGACTTGCGTCGCAGCCTCGACGACAGCGCGGTGGATCTGCGCGTGACACGCATCGCCGAAGTGATGACCGTGGCACCGCGGACCATCGGCCCCGACGCGCTCGCGGTTGAAGCCGCGCAGCTGATGGAAGCCCACAAGATCAGCGGCCTGCTGGTGGTGGACGCTGAACATCGGGTCGTCGGTGCCCTCAACATTCATGACTTGTTGCGCGCGCGAGTGGTCTAACGGGAGCACGGGAATGGGGAATCGCGGATCGAGAATCGAGAATCGAAACAGCAAGAAACCAACCATCACACTTCACATTCGCTCTTCGCTTCTGATTTACCGGCTTTGAGTTTCCGACTCCCCATTCCCGATTCCCCATTCCCGAATCCCGGCCACATGCCCTACAGCCACCTCAACGACTATCCCGCCGATATCCGTGACCGCGCCGCGCGCGTGCGCCTGGCGTGTTTCGATGTCGACGGCACCCTCACCGATGGCCGCCTGCTGTTCGACAGCGACGGGGGCGAGATCAAGGCGTTCCACGTCCACGATGGCCTCGGCCTGGTGATGTTGCGCAAGGCGGGCATCGCGGTGGCACTGGTGACCGCGCGCGCCAGCACGATCGCCGAGCGACGCGCGGGCGAACTCGGCATCGAAGCGCACACCCAGATCGCCGACAAACTGGCTTGCGTGAGCGCGCTCGCGGCGCGCCTGCATATCGGCATGGATGCGGTCGCCTTCATGGGCGACGACCTGCCCGATCTGCGGGTGATGCAGCAGGTCGGCTTCTCCGCCGCGCCGTCGGACGCCCACCTCTGGGTACGCGAGCGAGCCCACTGGCGCACCGGCGCTCGCGGTGGCGAGGGCGCGGCCCGCGAGCTGTGCGACCTGATCCTGGCCGCGCAGGGACACGCCGAACGCATGCTTTCCGAAGCGATGGCGTCCGAAGCGATGGCGCCCGCTGCCATGCCCTCCGGGGCCCAGTCATGAGCTGGCGTAGCGTCATTACCCTGCTGCTGCTCATCGGCGCCACCATCAGCGGCTGGGCGCTGTGGACGCAGCGTTCCGACCCGCCGGCCGAGACACAGGCAGGGGGTCAGCCCGATTACGTGCTCAACGACTTCGAACTGATTGCGCTGGATGCTCAGGGCAAGGAATCGTTCACCGTCCGCGCACCCAGGCTGACGCGCGATCCCGCGATCAGGACACTCGACATCACCACCCCGCTGTTCCTGATCCCGGCAGCCGAAGGCTCCCGCAACGGCGACTGGGAAGTGCGCTCGAAGACCGGCTGGGTCAGCGCTGACGGCGAGGAGTTGCGACTGCGCGGCGACGTCGTTGCCGACAGCACCGGTGAAACCGGTCGGCCGGTCAAGATGACGACCGAGCAGCTGAACGTGTTCCCTGAAACCGACATGGCCACCTCGGCCGTTGAGGTCACAGTCACCGAGCCGGGATTTATACTCACCGGTCGCCGGCTCGAGGCCAATCTCGCGTCCGGCAACATTCGCCTCGAGGACACCAGAACCCGCTATGAAAATACTGCCCGCTAGCCTGTTTTACTGGACATCCGCATTGATGCTGGCCGCTGCCGTGACCGCACCCATGTCCGCGCTGGCGCGCTCTTCGGATCGCAACCAGCCGATGGACATCGATGCCGGCCAATCCGACTACTCGATGGACGACAGCCGCCCGACCGTGCTCAGTGGTGGCGTGATCATCACCCAGGGCACGCTCGACATCCGCTCCAGCCGCGCCGACATCACCCAGCGCAACGGAGACCCGGTACGCGCCGTGCTCACTGGCGCACCGGTGCGGTTGAAGCAACAACTCGACGACGGCAAACCGATGAACGCGGTGGCCAGCAAGATCGACTACGACCTGCGCACCGAGATCGTGGTGTTCACCGGCAAGGTCCAGATCTCCCAGCCCAGCGGCAGCATCAGCGGCGAACGCATCGTCTACAACATGACCACCGGCCGGGTGCAGGGCGGAGGCGAAGGCTCGGGCCGCGTGCAGATGCGGCTTCTGCCACGCAACAACCCCGGGACTCCGGCCAGGCAGCAAGGCACCAATGACGCCACCGACAGCCCCGCCCCGGAGGGCGGCTGATGCTGGTCGCCAAGGGCCTGCGCAAGTCCTATCGCTCGCGTGAGGTGGTCAAGGACTTCGGCCTGACCCTGGACGCCGGCGAAGTGGTCGGACTGCTCGGCCCCAACGGCGCCGGCAAGACCACCTGCTTCTACATGATCGTCGGCCTGGTGCCGGCCGATGCCGGGCAGATCCTGCTCGACGGCAAGGACATCACCTCCGAACCGATGTACGCGCGCGCCAAGTACGGCGTCGGTTACCTGCCGCAGGAACCCTCGGTGTTCCGCAAGCTGACCGTCGCCGACAACCTGCGCGTGGTGCTGGAGCTACGCAAGGACCTCGACAAGGCCGGTCGCCAGCGCGAACTGGCCAGCCTGATGGACGAATTGCAGGTCGCCCACGTGGCCGACCAGATCGGCGCCAGCCTGTCCGGCGGCGAGCGCCGGCGGGTCGAGATCGCCCGTGCACTGGCCGGCAAACCGCGATTGATGCTGCTGGACGAACCGTTCGCGGGCGTCGATCCGATCTCGGTCGGGGAGATCCAGCGCATCGTCAGCCATCTCAAGGGTCGCGGCATCGGGGTGCTGATCACCGACCACAATGTGCGCGAAACCCTTGGCATCTGCGATCGGGCGTATATTCTCAACGAAGGCAGCGTGCTCGCGCAGGGGGCTCCGGACGCGCTGCTGGCCAATCCCGACGTCCGTCGCGTCTACCTGGGCGACGCATTCCGCCTATGATTTTTGGGGGAAATCCCCAATAGTTTTTCGGTGCAGCGATGCATCGTTCCGCAAGCGTCGACACCGACGTGGGTGGATCCCTGGGATACGCTTGCGGCCGCCGACCCTTCCAGGTCGCGTTAGCAGACAAAGATGAAGCCCCGCCTCCAAGCCTCCCTCGGACAACACCTGGTGATGACACCGCAATTGCGCCAGGCGATCCGCCTGCTGCAGTTGTCAGCGGTCGAGCTGGAAGCCGAACTGGTCACCGCTGTCGAAAGCAATCCCCTGCTCGACTGGGCCGAAACCTCGATCAGCGCCTCCACCGCCGACGATGCACCGCCCGCGCCGGCCAACGACGAACGCGAGGCGCAGATCGCCGAGGGGTTCAGTCAGGAAAGTTACAGCCAGACTGATGCGAGCCAGGCCGACTGGGGCCCGGGCGATGGCGAGCCTTGGTACGAGCGCGCCGGGCCGTCCGACCGGCACGAAGACGACGGCGCCCTGGCCGACCAGGTCGCTGAAAACGAAAGCCTGCACGATCATCTGCTGTGGCAGTTGCACCTGAGCCACCTGTCGCCGCGCGACCGGATGATCGGCGTCACCCTGATCGAGGCGATCGATGACGACGGCTACCTGCGCGAGCCACTGGACGCCATCGCGGCATCGCTGGCGCCCGGCATCGAGGCCGACGAGGAGGAGATAAGCACGGTCCTGCACCAGATCCAGCGCTTCGACCCGGTCGGCGTTGGCGCACGCGACCTAGGAGAGTGCCTTCGCCTGCAATTGGAAACCTTGCCCGACGACACTGCCGGCAAGCAGCTGGCGTACAAGCTTGCCGACGGCCCACTGGAGCGCCTGGCCAAGGTTGGCGTGGCGGGCATTGCCTCCGACCTCAAGCTGGATGCGTGCGACGTCGAGCTCGCGGTGCAGTTGTTGCGCTCGCTGGACCCGAGGCCCGGCTCCCAGATCGGCGCGATCGCCCACGACACCTATGTTGCCCCCGATGTGGTGATCTGGCGCCAGCACGGCCTGTGGCGGGTGACACTGGCCGACAGCATGCGTCCGCGCCTGTCCATCCATCGTGGCTACGAAGGCATGATCCGCCATGCCAGCAGCGCCGACGCCAGCTACCTGCGCGGGCATCTGCAGGAGGCGCGCTGGCTGCTCAAGAGCCTGGAGGCGCGCGGCGACACCCTGCTCAAGGTGGCGCGCTGCCTGCTCAAGCAGCAAGCCGGTTTCCTTGAGTTCGGCGACAGTGCCTTGCGGCCGCTGACCTTGCGCGAGGTTGCCGGCGAAGTCGGACTGCACGAATCCACCGTCTCGCGCGCGATCGCGCGCAAATACGCGCGCACCCCGCGCGGCACCATCCCGCTGCGCGCGTTCTTCGCCTCCGGCATCGACACCGGCGGCGGCGGCGAGGCATCCAGCACCGCCATCCAGTCGATGATCCGCCAGTTGATCCAGGCCGAAAACCCGCGTAAACCGCTGTCCGACGCCCGCCTGGCCGAAACCCTGAAGGCCACCGGCGTGCCGGTGGCGCGCCGCACCGTGGCGAAATACCGCGAGGCGATGAGCATCCCATCGTCGCAGGATCGGGTGCGGGTCGGGTGAATATCCAAAGCGTTTTGCCACGGATCAGAGCTAAAAAAGCGGATAAATACTGATAAAACACAATACTGAATCGCGCGCACTGGCGGTTGATGGTCTGGAGCGGGAAATGAAATCTCCGTGGCTCCTCGCAGCCGAGCAAGCTCGGCACTACGAGGTGCCCCGGTAGAGCCGAGCTTGCTCGGCTGGGCTTTCGTACGAATCCATGGCTTGAGGCAAGTTGACCCGGACGAGTTACCGAAACCTCTGAACAGGACCGGTCCCACTCGCGCCTGCTCTATCAGCATTCATCGGATTTGATCTGCGGCAAAATGACGGTCGAGACTGCTCGCCGACGGTGCCCACCATCACAGCACCACCCTCACCAGCCTGCGATATGCTGTGAGCCCGTCGCGATGAAGTGGAGGTCTACGATGCGTATCGAAACCCACGGCCAGCATATGGAAGTCACCGCAGCCATGCGCGATTACGTTGAAACCAAACTTGCCAAGCTGAAGCGCCACTACGACCAGCCCTTCGACGTGCGCACCCAGCTCAGCCTGGACAAGCCGGCCCATCGCGCCGAAGCGACCGTCAACATCGCCGGCCGCACGCTGCACGCCGACGCCAACGCGATCGACATGTACGCCGCCATCGACCTGCTCGCCGACAAGCTCGACCGCCTGCTGATGAAGCACAAGGAGAAGATGGTCGATCACCACCGCGGCGAAGGCCTCGCCCGCAACGGCGAATACACCCTCTGAGCTGCACGCCTGTTTTTGCCCAACCTGTTGACCAAACTGTTTGACCAACCCGTTGACCCGCCTGATTGACACGCCTGTTTGACCCGCCCGTTTTGGACCAGTCCGTCCCCGTCGAGCCACCACACCCATGCCCCTCAACCAACTGCTCAGCGCGGACCGGATCACGATCCTGGTCGAGCCAGGCGATCGCGAGGACGTGCTCGATACCGCCGCCCGCCTGCTCGCCGACGATATCCCTGGTAGCGGCGTCAGCCCCCTGCTCGGCGCTATCGCCGACAGCTTGCGGGCGCGTGAGAAACTAGCCAGCACCGCGATCGGACACGGTGTGGCGATTCCACACGCGCGGCTGCCGATGATCGAGGAGAGTCGCGGCGCGTTCCTGCGACTATCCAAGCCGATCGATTTCAACGCCGCCGACGGCCAGCCGGTCGACTTGATCCTGGCGATGGTGGTGCCGGAGCATTACGTCCACAAGCACCTGCAGCAGCTGGCAGAACTCGCCGAGCGGTTCGGGTCCGCCACATTTCGCGAGCGTTTGCGCGAAGCGCGGAGCATCACCGAATTGAGTGGACTGCTGCTGTCCCCAGAAACCCGCCGCAGCGCGGCCTGAGCCTGCCGATGAATGCAAGCATCAGTGCCGGTGTACTGTTCGAACAGCAGCGCGAGCGCCTGGACCTGCGCTGGCTGGCCGGGCAAAAAGGCGAACGGCGGGTACTGGAGGCGGTGGAGACAGTCGCCCGGCGGCCATCGCTGGCCGGTTACGTCAACACCATCTATCCCAACAAGGTGCAGATCCTCGGCACCGAGGAGCTGGCCTGGCTGGATTCGCTGGACTCGCGGCTGCGCTGGGAGACGATCGAGAAGATCATCCAGTACCGCCCGCTGGCGCTGGTGATCAGCAAGCAGCAGTCGTGCCCGGAAGACCTGCGACTGGCGGCCGAGGAAACCGACACCCCGCTGTGGTCGTCGCCCCGACGCGGCCACGAACTGCTCAATCACCTGCAGTACCATCTGGCGCGCACGCTGGCGCCGCGGATCACCCTGCACGGCGTGTTCATGGAAATCTATTCGATTGGCGTGTTGATCACCGGCGAGGCGGGCTCGGGCAAGAGCGAGCTGGCGCTGGAGCTGATCAGCCGTGGTCATCGCCTGGTCGCCGACGATGCGCCCGAATTCACCCAGATCGCCCCCGACGTGCTCGACGGCACCTGCCCGGACATGCTGCAGGACCTCCTGGAAGTGCGCGGCCTGGGCGTGCTCAATATCCGCGAGATGTTCGGCGACACCACGGTCAAGGGCAACAAGTACCTGCGGCTGATCATCCATCTCACCAAGCCGATGGACGAGCCGGTTCCCGCTGGCATCGAGCGCCTGACCGGTGACAGCGGCATCCGCCGGGTGCTTGATCTGGATGTGCCGATGATCACCTTGCCGGTTATGCCGGGCCGCAACCTGGCGGTGCTGGCCGAGGCCGCCACGCGGCTGCACAGCCTGCGCCTGAAGGGACTTGATCCGGCCGCGGCGTTCATCGCCCGGCACAGCAATTTTCTCGAGCGGGGCGAAGCATGAGCGACTCGGTCACCGCCAGCATCACCCAACCCACTCCCCCGCCGGTGCTGGTGATCGTCAGCGGCATGTCCGGATCGGGCAAATCGGTGGCGCTGAACACCTTCGAGGACCTGGGCTATTACTGCGTCGACAACCTGCCGGCGGAACTGCTGCCGCAGTTCGTCAGCAGCGTGAACATCGCCGATGGCGCGCCAGTCAAGCTCGCAGTCGGCATCGACGTGCGCAACCGCCACAGCGACCTGGCAGACATTCCCGAATGGCTGTCGGCGGTGGGCAGCCTCGGCTTCGATCCGAAACTGGTGTTCTTCGAAAGCCGTGACGATGCCCTGATCAAGCGCTATGCCGACACCCGCCGGCGCCACCCGCTGAGCCGGCTCGGGCTGTCGCTGGCCGATGCAATCTCGCTGGAGCGCCAGGTGCTCAAGCCGCTGCGGCAGATCGCCGACAGCGTGCTCGACACCAGCGACCTCAACGTCCATCAGTTGCGCCGCCAGGTCATCACCGGGTTCGGACTCGGCGGCGACAGCACGGTGTCGCTGCTGTTCGAGTCCTTCGCGTACCGGCACGGCGTGCCGGCCAATGCCGATTTCGTATTCGACGCGCGCTGCCTGCCCAATCCGCACTGGAACGCCACCCTGCGGCCGTTATCCGGGCGCGACGGTGCGGTGGTCGAGTACCTGGAGGCCGATCCCGATGCCGGCCGCTTCTTCGAGCAGGTCAGCCAGTTCCTAGACACCTGGTTGCCGCGCCTGCAATCCGACAGCACCCGCAGCTACGTCACCATCGCGTTCGGCTGCACCGGCGGCCGCCACCGCTCGGTCTACCTGGCTGAGCGCATGGCACGTCACGCCCGTGAAAAGGGCTGGGACGAGGTGGCGGTGCATCACCGCGAGCTGGATTGATCTGGAGTTCGGCACCCATTGCGATTCACACAGCGTTTGGCCACGGATCAGGGCTGAAAAGGCGGATGAAGCAAGCGCTGAACTGGTGAGCCGGCCGCAGGAAGGACTCTGTAACCCGAATGCTGTTGGTCCATCGCGCTTGTCCACCCTCGTCCGGCTTTATCCGCATTCATCAGATTAGATCCGCGGCAACCGGTCTTTAAAAGCCCCGCCCTCCAAGGTCAGCCGCTACCGCGCCATCCTCACCGGCGCCCTGACTTACAGCTCGTGACCCGTGTCTGTTAACTTCACCGGATGGCCGTCGGCATCCTGCTCATAACCCATGAAGGCATCGGCAGCGCGCTGGTCGCGGTGGCGACGCAATTGCTGCGTAACCTGCCGTTACGCACCGAAGCTCTTGAAGTGCCGTTCGCTGGAGATCCGGACGTACTGCTGCCGCAAGCCAGTGCGGCGTTGCGCCGGGTCGACGGGGGCCATGGCGTGCTGGTGTTGACCGATCTGTACGGCGCGACGCCGAGCAATCTGGCGGCCAAGGTGGCGCGTTTGGGCACGCCGGTGCGACGGGTGTCGGCACTCAACCTGCCGATGCTGTTGCGGGTGATGAACTATCCCGAGCTCGAGCTGGACGAGCTGCCCGCAGTGGCGGCCGCCGGTGCACGTAACGGCGTGGTGGTGGATGAGGCATGACGACGAGGCATGAACACCAGGCAGGAAAACCGGGCGCCCACTGGCAAACCTCCACTGGACAAGCATGACCCGCACTGACCCAACCCGGACACTGCAACAAGACGGCCCCCCGAGGACACCGCCATGATCGAACGCGAATTGACCGTCTCCAACCGCCTGGGCCTGCACGCGCGCGCCACCGCCAAGCTGGTGCAGCTGCTGTCGGGCTACAAGAGCAACGCCACCCTCATCGCCAAGGGCCGCGAGGTCAACGCCAAGAGCATCATGGGGGTGATGCTGCTGGCGGCCGGCCAGGGCACCCAGGTCAAGCTGCGGGTGGAAGGTGAGGACGAAACGACCGTGGCCGAGATGGTCAGCGGCCTGTTCGACCGCCGCTTCGACGAAGACACCTAGGGCCGCGGCGGCTCATGCGTCAGCGATTCAAGGGTCAGGGCGCCTCGCGCGGCAGCGCGCTGGGCCGCGCCCGCGTCCGCCTGCCGCATGTGCTGGACGTCGTCGAGGAGCGCATCGCCGCCGATGCCGTCGATGCCGAACTGGCCCGTCTGCATGCGGCCATCGACACCGTGCGCAACGAGATGCACGCACTGCGCGAGCGCCTGCACGGCGCGCTGGCACACGAGGTCGGCGAGTTCCTCGACCTGCACACCCTGCTGCTGGACGACCCCGAACTGCTGCATGGCCTCGACGAACTGATCCTCACCGGCCGTTACGCCGCCGACTACGCGCTGCGGCTGCAGCGCGACCGCATCGCGGCGGTGTTCGAGGCAATGGACGACGCCTACTTCCGCAGCCGCGTCGAGGACATCGACCAGGTCATCGGTCGCATCCACGCCGCGCTGCATCGCCGCAGCGCCGACCTGCAGGGCGTCGCCGGCGAGATCCTGGTCACCGATACCGTCGCCCCGGCCGAGCTTGCGCAACTGCAGGCGCAGGGGGTGATGGCGATCGTCACCAGCACCGGCAGCACGCTATCGCACAGCGCGATCCTCGCCCGCAGCCTGCACCTGCCGATGGTGGTCGGCGCGGCCAACGTGCTGCAACGGGTCAACGACGGCGACGTGCTGGCGGTCGACGGCAGCGACGGGCGGGTGGTGCTGGAACCCAATGCCGACGACCTGCGCGTCCATCGCGCCCGCTTGCGCGACCACGCGCGCGAGCGCAAGCAGCTCAACCGCCTTCGCCGTGAGCCCACGCGCACGCTCGACGGCGTCGATATCAAGCTGTACGCCAACGCCGAATCGCGCCAGGACGTGGCCGAGGCGCACGCCCTGGGCGCGGCCGGCGTGGGGCTGTATCGCACCGAATTCCTGTTCCTTCAACGCAACGAACTGCCCGACGAGGATGAACAGTTCCGCGTCTACCGCGACGTGGTGCTGGGCATGACCGGGCGTACGGTCACCATCCGCACCCTCGACCTGGGTGCCGACAAGGCTGACCGCACCGGCCTGGCCTTGCGCGACGAGCCCAATCCCGCGCTCGGCTTGCGCGGGGTGCGCCTGTCGCTGAGCCGCACGGGCCTGCTGGAAGCGCAGTTGCGCGCACTGTTGCGGGCTTCCGGTTACGGCCCGCTGCGGATCCTGCTGCCGATGATCAGCGGCCGCGAGGAAGTGCTGCTGGTTCGCGGGCACCTCCAGCGGGTGGCGCGCGAACTGCGCAGCGAAGGCCACGAGATCGCCGAGCACGTGCCGCTGGGCGCGATGATCGAAGTGCCGGCGGCGGCGATCGCGTTGTCGAGTTTCATCGGCCACGTCGACTTCCTGTCGATCGGCACCAACGACCTGATCCAGTACCTGCTCGCCGCCGACCGCAACAACGAAGCGCTCGGCGAGTTGTACACGCCGCTGCATCCGGCAGTGCTGCACCTGTTGCGCGACGTGATCCGACATGCCGACAGGCGCGGCAAACCGGTGGCGGTTTGCGGCGAAATCGCCGGCGATCCCCGCTTCACCCCGTTGCTGCTGGCCTTGGGGCTGGAGGAATTCAGCCTGCATCCGGGGACGCTGCTGGAAGTACGCCGCACGATCCGCGAATGCGACCTGGCCGCGCTGCTTGCGCGAACCCCGGCTTTGCTGCGTGCGCGCAGCCGGGACGAGATAGTGCGCTGGCTTGAGGCGTAAACCTCAGGGCGCGGGTGCGGAACCGTTGCAATTTCCGGCCCCCGCCGGGGTCGCAGCCAGCAGTTGCTTGCTATCGCGATCCAGCAGCAGGAACAGCGAACCCGGCGACACCCATTCGCCCGTGGCCTCGCTGCCGATGCGCTCGTTGCTGCGCGCGAACACCTTTCCTTCCCTGCCGACCTGTATCTCGATTTTCAAGGCAAGGGTGTCGGCCACCTGCCACGCGACATCGGCGCTGTAGACGCCATTGGCGCTGCAGTTCGTCCCGACCTGGGTGACCGTGAGGCTGGCGCCGGCCGTCGCGAACGGCAGTTGTTCGGGGATCTCGGGTTTGGCTGTGCAGGCCGACAGCGTTACCAACACTGCAATGGAGATCGCTGCGGGAAGGGTCAGTGCATGCTTCATATCGGCTCCTCGGGTTCGGAATGAGCTTGCAGGTATCGCGACACCTGCGGAAGCTCTGAACAATGCTTCGCTCGTCATTCCAGCGAAAGCTGGACAAGCGCGCAGCGCGCAGATCATACGCAGTACGACCCGCAGGGCGAGCTCAGCGAGTTCCCCATTTTGACATTGCTGTTGCTGGATCAAAATCAAAACGGACCCCAGCTTCCCTGATGCCGTGTGCTGCCGAACACTGCGCAAGCGGGCTGGGCAGTTCCTGCCGCAACCGCGATAATATCGTGATGAACGCGTAACGCCGGTCGCGTCCGCCTGCTCGATGGCGGAACGGCTCACTCCCGGTCCACGGAGCACCGCATGGCCGAAGCCGTCCGCCACGACAAGACCGCGCGCCAGCTGCGCCTGCTTTCCGACGCGCTCGACAGCGGTCGGCTCGGGCCAGTGCGTCGCCTCGTCAATACCCTGTCGCCGGCCGAGATCGGCAACCTGCTGGAATCGCTGCCGCCCGGCAAGCGTGTGGTGGTGTGGGGCCTGGTCGATCCCGAGGACGACGGCGAGGTCCTGGTCCATGTCGGCGACGAAGTGCGCGAAAGCCTGCTGGCCGACATGGACACCGACGAGATAGTGGCGGCGGTTGAGGATCTCGACATCGACGACCTCGCCGATCTGGTCGAGGACCTGCCCGCCACCGTCATCGAAGAAGTGCTCAAGTCGATGGATCGCGACAACCGCGAACGACTCGAGCAGGTGCTGTCGTACCCGGAGGACACCGCCGGCCGGCTGATGAACCCCGACGTGGTGACGGTGCGCGCCGACACCACCATCGACGTGGTGCTGCGCTACCTGCGCCTGCGCGGCGAACTGCCCGAGCACACCGATCACCTGTACGTGGTCAGCCGTCGCCACCAGTACCTCGGCCGCATCGCGCTGTCCGCATTGTTGACAAATGACCCCGGCCTGCCGATCAACCGTCTGCTCGACGACGAGCAACCGGCGATCGATGTCGACGAATCCGCCAACGAAGTCGCCCGCCAGTTCTCCGATCACGACTGGCTCAGCGCGCCGGTGGTGGACGACAACAACATCCTGCTCGGCCGTATCACCATCGATGACGTGGTCGACATCATCCGCGACCGCGCCGAGCACCAGGCGCTCGGCGCGGCCGGCCTGGACGAGGACGAGGACCTTTTCAGCCCGGTGCCGCGCGCGGCGCGGCGACGCGCGGTCTGGCTCGGCATCAACCTGGCCACCGCGTTCCTGGCCTCGTGGGTGATCGGGAGGTTCGAGGGCACGCTGGAGCGCATCGTCGCACTGGCGGTGCTGATGCCGATCGTCGCCAGCATGGGCGGCGTGGCCGGCACCCAGACCCTGACGTTGATGGTGCGCGGGCTGGCGATGGGCCAGGTTGGCGTCGGCAACCTGCGGGCCTTGCTGGCCAAGGAAATGCTGGTCGGCCTGCTCAATGGCCTGGCCTGGGCGGTGGTGGTAGGCGTGGTCGCAGCGCTGTGGTTCAACGATGTGGCATTGGGCCTGGTGATCGCCGGCGCGATGGTGATCAACCTGATCGTCGCCGCGTTCGCCGGCGTGCTGGTGCCGCTGACCCTGCGCCGCATGAACATCGATCCGGCGCTGGCCGGCGGCGTGGTGTTGACCACGGTCACCGATGTGGTGGGTTTCCTGAGCTTCCTCGGTCTGGCCACGCTGGTATTGCTGCGCTGAGCAGCGATGTCGGCCCGACCTACGCGGGCCGATCTGCTGAACAGGACTGGCCCAGCAACGCTTCCAGCACCGCCATGCGCACAGCCACGCCGTTGCCGACCTGGCGCAGGATCAACGACTGCGGGCCGTCGGCAACCGCGTCGGTGATCTCGACGCCACGGTTGATCGGCCCGGGATGCAGGACCACCGCATCGCTGGCTGCGCGGTTCAGCCGCTGCGCGGTCAGGCCGTAGCAACGGTGATAGTCGTCGAGCGAGCCGACCAGGCCTTCGTCCATGCGCTCGCGCTGCAGCCGCAACAGCATCACGGCGTCGACGCCTTCGAGAGCGGCATCGAGGTCCTGCATCACCACGCAGTTTTCCAGCGTCGCGTCGTCCGGCAGCAGCGTTTGCGGCCCGCACACGCGGATTTCGCCGGCACCCAGCGTACGCAGCGCGTGCAGATCCGAGCGCGCTACGCGCGAATGCTTGACGTCGCCGACAATCAACACCTTCAACCGCGAGAAATCCACGCCCTTGGCCTGGCGCAAGGTCAGCATGTCCAGCAAACCCTGGGTCGGATGCGCTCTGCGGCCGTCGCCGGCGTTGATCAGGGTCGTACCGGGATCAGCAGCTTCGGCCAGTGCGGCGACCGCGCCATCGTCCCGGTGCCGCACGATGAAGCCGTGCACGCCCATTGCCTCGATCGTCATGAGCGTGTCGCGCGCGGTTTCGCCCTTGCGGGTCGAGGAGGTGGAGGCATCGAAATTCAACACATCCGCGCCCAAGCGCTGCGCGGCGAGCTGGAAGCTCACGCGCGTCCGCGTCGAGGGCTCGAAGAACAGCGTGCACACCGCGATGCCTGCCAGCACACTGCGGTCGTCATGGCCTTCGGCGTAATGCTGTGCGCGGTCGAGCAGTGCTTCGAGCGACGCGAGGGACAGTCCGTCGAGGGTGAGCAGGTGCCGCGTTGTGCGGGGCGTACCGTGGCTATAGGAATTCATGCGGCTGGCAGCGAGGTCAGGTCGATGGCGTCGTCGGGCGCGGCCAGCCAGCGTTCGACGATCACCGCCGCGGCGACCGCGTCCAGCGCCTCGGCATCGCGCCTGCGCTTGCGCCCTTGCGCCCGGTCGGAAGCGAAGCGCTGGGCGGCCTCGATCGAACTCATGCGTTCGTCGACCAGCACCACCGGCAGCTGGTAGCGCGCCTGCAACTCGCGGGCGAACGCATGCGCGCGCAGCCGGATCGGCTGGTCGCCACCGTCAATCGTCATCGGGTCGCCGACGATCAAGCCGTCGGGCAGCCATTCCTTGCGCAGCCGGTCGATCGTGTTCCAGTCGGGGCCATGGCCATGCACGTCGACCACCGCCAACGCGCGGGCGCCATGGCCGAACGTGCTGCCGACCGCCACCCCGATCCGCCGCGAGCCGACATCGAAGCCGAGCACGGTGCCGTCGCGCTTCATCGCCGGCGGGGTCATGCGTGCCCGGCGTAGGCCGCCAGATGGGCGAAATCGACACCGATGCGGCCTGCCGCGGCCTGCCAGCGTGTGTCCAGCGGCAGCGCGAACAGCAATTCGGCGTCGGCCGGCGCGGTCAACCAGTCGTTTTCGGTGAGCTCGTGTTCGAGTTGTCCAGCGCCCCAGCCGGCGCATCCGAGCGCGACTATGACGTGCTCCGGACCTTCGCCCTTGGCCATCGCCTCCAGGATGTCGCGCGAGGTGGTCAGGAACAGGCTGTCGGCGATGCCCAAGGTCGAATCCCACTGCAGGCCGCCATCGTGCAGCACGAAGCCACGCTCCGGATGCACCGGGCCGCCGGCCAGTACCACCTGCCCGCGCATCGCTTCGTCGCCGCCCTCGACCCCCATCTGCCCGAACACTTCGCCCAGGGTGTACTCGGAAGCACGATTGACGACGATGCCCATCGCGCCATCGTCATCGTGCTGGCAGATCAGCGCGACGCTGCGCGAGAAGTGGGTGTCGGCGAGCGCCGGCAACGCGATCAGCAGCTGGTTGGCGAGGGGCGTGGGGCTGGAAATCATGGCCACATTCTAGCTGCGTGGATACCCGTCGCGAAGTCCTGCGATGTCCGCCATCAGCCTGAATGCAGGCCTGACACAGTCGACGCGGAAGTGGTGGTTCCATGATGCGGATTGCCTGTCTGGTTGTCGCATAAGGCCGAAACGGAGCATCCCCTTGCCGGAAGGTCACCATTTACGTCGCTGCTGCGGACGAAGCAGGGCTTCAAGCGAGCCGCCATTAAAACGGAAACAGCCGGGCATTGCCCGGCTGTTTCCGTGACAAGCGAACCTTGGCTCAACGCGCCTCGGCGACCTCGACCCCGTCCATGCCCTGCGCCAACGTGCGGGCATCGCCGCCCTGGGCCAACTTGATACGCAGGCGCACCTCGTTTTGCGAGTCGGCGTAGCGCAGCGCGTCCTCGTAGCTGATCTCGCCGGCCTGGTAGAGCTCGAACAGGGCCTGGTCGAACGTCTTCATGCCGAGCTGGGTCGACTCCTTCATCACTTCCTTGAGCTTGTGGATCTCGCCGTCGCGGATGTAGTCCTGCACCAGCGGGGTGCCGAGCATGATCTCCATCGCCACGCGGCGGGACTTGCCGTCCGGGGTCGGGATCAGCTGTTGGGCGACCACGCCCTTGAGGTTCAGCGACAGGTCCATCAGCAACTGGTTGCGACGGTCCTCGGGGAAGAAGTTGATGATGCGGTCCATCGCCTGGTTGGCGTTGTTGGCGTGCAGTGTGCACAGCACCAGGTGCCCGGTTTCGGCGAACGCGATCGCGTGGTCCATGCCCTCGCGGGTGCGCACCTCGCCGATCATGATCACGTCGGGCGCCTGGCGCAGGGTGTTCTTGAGCGCGTTGTCCCAGCTGTCAGTATCGATGCCGACCTCGCGCTGGGTGATAATGCAGCCTTGGTGCTTGTGCACGAATTCGATCGGGTCCTCGATAGTGATGATGTGGCCGGTCGAGTTCTGGTTGCGGTACCCGATCATCGCCGCCAGCGAGGTGGATTTGCCGGTACCCGTCGCGCCAACGAAGATGATGATGCCGCGCTTGGTCATCGCCAGCGTCTTGACGATCGGCGGCAGGCTGAGCTCCTCGATGGTCGGGATCTTGGTCTCGATCCGGCGCAGCACCATGCCGACCTGGTTGCGCTGGTAGAAGCAGCTGACGCGGAATCGACCGACGCCTGAGACGCCGATCGCGAAGTTGCACTCGTGGGTCTTCTCGAACTCCTCGCGCTGCTGCGGACTCATCACGTTGAGTACGAGGTCGCGGCTCTGCTGCG
>JALZKJ010000099.1 GCA_030859305.1 Pseudomonadota bacterium
CGTCCGACGATGTCACCCGGCAGGACTTCGCCCATGTCTACGCCAACCTGAATCCGCGCGAGCTGATGCCTGGGTTGCAGGCGCTGGTGTTCGCACGCCGCGAGCCACGCACGGACGGCGACCACTACATTTCTGAATTCGTCGAACCACTGGCCGGCAATGAGGCGGTGATGGGCCTGGACGTCAACCTCCAGCCGAGCAATTACGCGGCGGTGCTGGCCTCGCGGGACAGTGACCGTCCGGTCTTGTCGGCACCGTTCCGGCTGGCGCAATCGACTGCGGCCGATGCACCCGTCGATGGCATCACCCTGCGACTGCCCATCTACAGTCCCGGCGCGCCGCCACTCACGCTGGCCGAACGCCGCGCACGCATGCGCGGATCGCTGGCGATCTCGTTCCAGGTCAACGGCCTGATCGAGACGGCGTTGCCGGCCGAGCTGCGTGACGCAGTGCACATCCAGGTCAGCGATATCACCAGTGGCCAGTCCCTGGTGTTGCTCGATTCACATGCCGAGCCGCACACCGACGCTGCGTCGATACAGCAGTTTGATCGCGAACTGGCTTACGGCGGACGGGTCTGGCTTGTGGTGATGCATCCTGCGCGAGTGACCGAGGCCGACCAGGGCGTAATTCGTTTCGACTGGACCCGATCGATACTGCTGCCCGGCTTGTTGGCCAGCCTGCTGTTTGCGCTGCTGGTGGGGTCGGTGGCTGGCACTCGCCGTCGCGCGCTGGAGCTCGGCAGCCGCATGAGCCGCCAGTACCGCGAAAGCGAAACGCGTTTTCGCGCCCTCAACGAACTCCTGCCCGCGCTGGTGTTGCTGGCGCGCAGTGAAGATGGCGGCATCACCTACGCCAACCAGACCGCGCGCAACCGTCTCGGAGAAAGCGTCTGCGATCTGGATCTGCCGACCCTGTTCGAGGATGCTGAACTGCGCAACCAGCTGGCCGATCCCGGCACCCAGGGTTGCAGCAACATCGAGGCGGTGCTGCGCAGCGCCAATGGCGACCGCTTCTGGGCCTCGTTGTCGATCGCGCGGGTAGAAGTCGGCGGCGCCGGCAAGTTGTTGATGGTGGCCAGCGACATCTCCGAGCAGCGCCAGCTTACCGAGCTGCTCAGCTACCAGGCCAGCCACGACGCGCTGACCGAGCTTTACAACCGCCGCGAGTTCGAGCGCCGGCTTGAACACGCGCGCGCCGCCGCCGCCGCGGGCGGCCCGCCGGCGGCGCTGCTGTACCTCGATCTGGACCAGTTCAAGCTGATCAACGACACCTCCGGCCACATCGCCGGCGACCAGTTGCTGATCCAGTTGGCAACGGTGATGCGCGAGCAGTTGCGCAGCGGCGACGTGCTGGCGCGGCTGGGGGGCGACGAGTTCGGAGTGCTGGCCACCAGCGTGCACGACCAGGTTGGCGCGCATCAGGTCGCGGAGCGCCTGCGCGAGCGCATCGATGGTTACATATTCGTGTGGGAGCAGCGCACTTACACCATCAGCGCCAGCATCGGCGCGGTGATGATCGACCACCCGAATGTCACCCTGAAAGACCTGCTCGCCCAGGCCGATACCGCCTGTTACATGGCCAAGGAAAGCGGCCGCAACCGGGTGCATTTCTTCTCCGCGCACGACGACGACACCACTCGCCGGCAGACCGAGATGGAGTGGGCCAACCGGCTGCGTTGGGCCGTGGATGAGCGCAGGTTCCTGCTGATGTACCAGGAAGTATTGCCACTGGCCGCGCCTGCCGGCACCGGTCCGTACATCGAGTTGCTGCTGCGCTTCCGCGACGAACAGGGCAAGCTGGTGGTGCCTGGCGCGTTCATTCCCGCAGCCGAGCGTTTTGGCCTGATGCCGATGATCGATCGCTGGGTGATCGAGACCACGCTGGGCAATTTTGACCAGCTGCATCCCAGCGGTTCGAACCTGGAACTGGCAACGATCAACCTGTCAGGCGCCAGCATCGAGGACGAGTCGCTGGCGATGCTGATCCTGGAACTGCTGGAGCGCCATCTGGTCGCGCCCGGGCGGGTGTGTTTCGAGATCACCGAAACCGTGGCGGTGCGCAACCTGTCGCAGGTGACGCGCTTCATCGACCATCTGCGCAAGGTCGGTTGTCGTTTCGCGCTGGACGATTTCGGCGCCGGCATGTCCTCGTTCGGCTATCTGAAAAACCTGCCGGTGGACATCATCAAGATCGACGGCAGTTTCATCCGTGACCTGCTCACCGACTCGATGAGCCACGCGATCGTGCGCGCGGTGACCGATATCGGCCACCAGCGCGGGTTGCAGGTGATCGCCGAGTGGGTGACCAGCGAGGAGATCGCCAGTGCCCTGGTCGAACTCGGGGTTGATTACGCCCAGGGTTTCGGGCTGCACCGGCCTGAGCCGGTGATGTTCCATCGCGAGGAGTGGGCAGGGGCCGGCAGCAAGGAAGGCCTGGATACGTCGTCGTCCGGGTAGAGCGGAGATTGCTCCGCTTCGCCCACATCCAGACAGAGAAGCCGAGCAAGCTCGGCTCTACGAGAAACGACCCCGGAAACCCGTTGAGGAGTGGCTTTCGACGCGCCATCCGGGCTTGCGGTTACTCATAATGCGCGCCAGGCGCGTCCAGCCACTGGCGCAGTTGCTGCATCTGGTTGTCCAGCAGGGCGATGAAACGAAAACCCGTCCAAGTCTGGCCCGGCACGTTGGTTTGGTCCTGCCACAGCAGGTGCGCGCCAACCTCGATCGTCGTCGATCCGGTGCCTTTGCCTCGGGCGAGGTTGAAGCGCAGCTGGTATAGCGCGTCCTCGACCAGCGGTGCGCTGGCGATCAGCAACAGGCCGGTCTCGGACACATTGCTGAGATGGCCGACGACGCGGTCGGTCATGGTGTCGATCACCTGGATGCTGTCTGGCACCTTGCGCCGGCGTGCCCGGCGGAATTCTTCGCTCATGCGCTGGCCTCCCCGGTCGGGCCGCGCCCTGTAAAGCTGCGTAGCGCGTTGAGCGCGGCATGCCAAGCGCGGTCGACCAAGCGGCCGCGTTGGGCGGTGACTACGCGCGCCTGCTGGCTGGCCAGCAGCCTCGACAGGCTGTCGAGAGACTGCTCGTCGACGCGCTGGCCGCGCTGGTTGACGAACAGCGCCTGGTCGGTGATCGGGCTGAACCACGCCAGCCGCCGCCGGATCACGTCGCCCTGCTGGTTCTTGACGAACTCAATCCAGGTGCCGAACGGCAGTGTGCGCAGGTAGTCATAACGGGCCTGCTCGTCGGGCGTGCGCGGCGGCGATTTTGATTCGACAGGTGGGGTGTCGTCACCGAGCCGCGCGCGCGCCTTGAGCTTCATCGCCAGTTCGGTGCGTGAGGCCGGATCCTCGTCGGCCTGGTCGCGTCCGACCGTGAGCCGGCGCGCGATCGCAGTGGCTTCGTCGGCGTGGTAGCCGACCAGAGTCAGGGCGTCATCGATGCGTTGTTCCAGGCCATGCGGCGCGGGCGCGATGCCGGCACTGGCGGCGATGATCTGCGTGGTCGCCTCAAGCTGGCGTTGCCATTCCTCCGACGTCTCGCCGTGGCGCAGCAGGGTCAGGGTGAGCACATCGCTCCACGCCTGGCTCAGCAGGGTGCTGACGAACTTTGGCAAGCGTTGCCCGCGTGTCACCTGCTCGATTGCCTCGGCGGCATGGCGCTTGGCAAGCGCCAGTTTTTCCTTGCCGCGCGCGGCTTCGACGTGGCGGCGTTCGGTGACCTCGGCCTTGCGCGCCATCGTATGCAGGTGCGATTGCAGCGACTCGTTGGCGACCTCGAACACGTGGGCGTCGCCGTGGTAGTTCTCCACGACGTGATCGACGGCCTGGTGCAGCTGTGCGTCCAGCTGCGGGTCGGCTTCATCCTCGGCCAGCCAGTTGGCGCCGGCCTCGGCGACCGTGTTGAGCAGTTGCCGCGCCGGATGGTGGCTGCGCACGAAGAAACCTCGATCCTGCAGGGCCACCCGTACCAACGGCACCTGCAGGCGTCCCAGCAGGGCGCTGCTGGCGGCCCCTTCGCGCAGCTCCTTGCCGATCTCGGCGTACATCATGCCGAGCAGTTCGAAGGTGTCGTTGTCCTCGCGCGCGAGATTGGCGGCATGGCCGTGCTGCTGGCGGCTTTGCGCGAGCAGGGTCTGTTTGATGTCGGGTAGGGTTCGTGGACCCTGCGAGCGCTGCAGCGTTTCGCCCTGTTGCGACTCCAGGGCGGCGACGACATCGGCGGTGGGCAGCGGCAGTCGCGCGTTGGCGGAACCCTCGGCGCGAAACCTGCCCAGCAGGTCACTGCGACTGGTCAGCAGCTGCTGCAGCAGCGAGAAGGCGATGTTCTCGTCTTCGCTGCTGTCGCTGGCATCGGTTTCGCCCGGCCACGCGGTGTGCGGGCGCTGGGCATGGCGGTTGGCGGCGGCGCGTTCTTCCGCGGAGGCTGGCCGGGTCTCACCGCGTTTTCCG
Organism: Pseudomonadota bacterium; assembly: GCA_030859305.1. Classification (GTDB taxonomy): domain Bacteria; phylum Pseudomonadota; class Gammaproteobacteria; order Xanthomonadales; family Xanthomonadaceae; genus Lysobacter_K. The sequence goes on from JALZKJ010000099.1 coordinate 4,456, forward strand.
CGCTGGTTGCCGGTGCGCGCGCTGTCCTCGTTCGCTCTGGCGTCTCGCGCGCGGTCTTCCCGGGCGTTGCCGTCACGGGATGCGTTCTGCGCGCTCGGACGCACACGCAGCGGCACGTACGACAAGCCGGGCAACACATTGTCGCGGGCCAGCAACGCGTTCATGGTTTCCACCAGCTGCGCATAGCTGGCCATCACGTGGGTGTCGAAACAACGGAACAGCAGCAAACGGGCCTCATGGTCGACGTCCAGCACGCGGCTGGAGTCGGCGAGGATCCTGCCCAGCGATTGCGGGCCGACCGGCAGGCGTTCGGTGTCGAACGCCGGTGCGCCGGCCAGCACACCGAAACGCTGACCCAGCAGCATCAACGGCAAGCTGGCGCGGGAGTCATGTCGCAGCGCGATACTGTGCAGCACGCCTTGTTCGCTGACTTCGGAGTCGTCGAGCAGGCGCAGTTCCTCGAAGTTCGGCGCCAGCTCATGGGCGCCGGGACGCATCGGCAGGGGATCGCGGATCCGGGTCAGTGCGGCTTCCAGGTCATTGAGATAGCGCGGGACCAAGTCGGCTCGGTTCTGTCGGATGCAGCGCACGTTTTCGAAGTAGTGGGCCTGCAGGCTGTTGTTGCGTGACTGCTCGGCCAGACGTAACAACTGCTGCTCGAAGTCCGACAGCATCCGCTCCAGCTGTCGTTCCAGCTCTTCCGACACAAGCGCATAAAGGTGTTCCAGCGCGCTGTGAACACGCCGTGGCAAGGCAGCCGATTCGAGTGTGGCGCTGCGCATGGGAGCTTTATCGGAAGGTTCCAACGTGGTCGACAATGCCTGTCCCCCAGGACCGATGTTAGCGATATAAGCAGGTCGTCTCAGCGCCTGCAGCCCGTTGCCGTCAGGCGGCCAGTATGTAGCGACCAACGTTGTCAACGTGAATGGGGGCTTTCTGAGGCCACGGCGAGGCGCTGAGGTTCACCCCTGAGCCCATGGACGCAGGGAAACGCGTTTCAATCATGCAGGAACAGCGCAACGACATCGTTGGTGAAGCGGCGCCCGAGTTCGGTGGGTCGCACGCGGCCTCCCTTGCAATCCAGCCAGCCAGCGGAGGTCGCGGCCTGTAGCTGCGGAGCGATCCGGTCGCGGGCAAGACCGGTGCGGGCCTCGAACTCGGCCAGGCTGAAACCGTCCACCAGCCGCAATGCATTCAACATGAACTCGAACGGCCGTCGCTCCTGCGCGATGCGTTCGTCGCCGCCGATGGCCTCGGCGCGTCCGGCGTTGGCGAGGTAGGCAGTCGGGTGCTTGAGCTTCCAGCGCCGTAGCACCGACTGCTCGCTGCCCAGGGTCAGTTTGGCGTGCGCGCCGGCGCCGATGCCGAGGTAGTCGCCGTAGCGCCAGTAGTTGAGGTTGTGCACGCACTGGCGGTCCGGCCGGGCGTAGGCGCTGACCTCGTACTGCGCGTAACCGGCGGCGGCAAGCAGCGACTGGCAATGCTCCTGCATGTCCCAGCCGGCGTCGTCGTCGGGGATGCCGGCCGGCGGCCGGGCGGCGAACACGGTGTTGGGCTCCAGCGTCAGCTGGTAGTGCGAGACGTGCGCCGGCTGCAGCGCGAAGGCGCGCTGGAGATCGGCTTCGGCCATGGCCAGGGTCTGCTGCGGCAGCGCGTACATCAGGTCGAGGTTGAGGTTGTCGAAACCGGCGTCCTGCGCCAGTTTGACTGCGGCCTCGGCCTCGCTGCTGTCGTGGATGCGGCCCAGTCGCTGCAGGCAACCGTCATCGAAACTCTGGATGCCGAAGCTGATCCGGTTGACCCCGGCAGCGCGGTACAACTCGAAGCGGCCGTGCTCGGCGGTGCCGGGGTTGGTCTCCAGGGTGATCTCGCAACCAGGGGCGAACCGCAGCCGCGCGCTGGCGGCCTGCAGGAAGCGGTCTATGGCCTCGGGCGGGAACAGGCTCGGGGTGCCGCCGCCGAAGAACACCGAGTGCACGGTGCGGCCCCACACCAGCGGCAGGTCGAAATCGAGATCCGCCAGCAGCGCATCGACATACGCCGCGAAAGGCAGCGCGCCGCGTGCCTCATGCGAGTTGAAATCGCAGTACGGACATTTGCGCACGCACCAGGGCAGGTGCACGTACAGCGACAGCGGCGGGGTGGTCAGGGTCATTGGCGCATTGTCCCACCCGCGCGGCGAATCAACCGCTGAAACCCGCGTAGAGCGGAGCTTGCTCCGCTGCATTTCGGCATGCACGCAGCGCAACATGCAGCCGGGCCGTCTCGGCGCTACCCAGCGCCTCGTTGCGGCTGCACATCTGCGCTCCTACGCGGGCGACGACGAGCGAAGGCGTTCGAGCAGCATCGCCAGCGCGCGACCGCGGTGACTGATGCGGTGCTTCAGCGCGGCATCCAGTTCTGCCGCCGATTGCCCGTAGACGGGATCGAGGAACACCGGGTCGTAGCCGAAACCGCCATCGCCACGCGGCGCAGCCAGGATCACGCCCGGCCAGATGCCTTCGGCGATGATCGGTTGTGGGTCATCCGCGTGCCGCAGCAGCACGATCACCGCATGGAAATGCGCACGGCGTTGCGGCGCGGGCACGTCTTTCATCACGTCCAGCAACTTGTCGATGTTCGCCCGTGCGTTGCCGTGGCTTCCGGCGTAGCGCGCCGAATACAAGCCGGGCGCGCCGCCCAGCGCATCCACGCACAGGCCCGAGTCGTCGCCCAGTGCCGGCAATCCGGTTTCGCGCGCGGCCTTGCGTGCTTTCAGCAGCGCGTTCTCGACAAAGGTGAGGCCGGTTTCGTCGGCGTCCTGCACGCCCAGTTCGCCCTGCGTGATCAGCTGGTAACCGCTGTCGCCGAGCAGCCCGCGTAATTCGGCCAACTTGCCCGGGTTGCTGCTGGCGAGCACCAGTTTCATGGCTTCAATTCCAGCAGATCCCAGCGATTGCCGTACAGATCCTCGAACACGGCCACGATGCCATAGGGTTCATTGCGTGGCGCCTCGGTGAACTTCACCCCACGCGCGATCATTACCGCGTGGTCGCGATGGAAATCGTCGCTGTGCAGGAAGAAGCCGACCCGGCCGCCAGTCTGTTTGCCGATGCGCGCGCGCTGTTCGTCATTGCCCGCCCGGGCCAGCAGCAGCGCCGTCTGGTTCGATCCCGCAGGCGCGACCCGCACCCAGCGCTTGCCGTCGTCGCGCGGGCTGTCTTCGAGCAGCTCGAAGCCGAGCGCCTGCGTGTACCAGGCAATCGCCTCGTCGTAATCGCGCACCAGCAGTGCGACGCTGCCCAAGGTCTGTTTCATTGCATCGTGATGATCGAGTTGCAAAAAGGGTTCAGCCTGACGAGTCCCGAGTCCCGAACCTCGCACCTCGCACCTCGCACCAATCAATTTGCCAGCGCCTCGCGCTGCTTCACCACCAGTTCGGCGATGCCGGCCTCGGCCAGCGCGGTCAACGCCGCCAGTTCCTCGCGCCGGAACGCATGACCCTCGGCGGTGCCCTGCAATTCGATGAAGCCGCCGCCGTCGTTCATGACCACGTTCATGTCGGTGTCGCAGTCGCTGTCCTCGGCGTAGTCGAGATCCAGCACCGGCACTCCGCGGTAGATGCCGACCGACACCGCCGCGACCGCACCGAAGATCGGGGAGCGTCGGCTGTTACCGGACTTGATCTCGTTGCGCTTGATCAGCCAGTTGACCGCGTCGACGAGCGCCACGTAGGCGCCGGTGATCGCCGCGGTGCGGGTGCCGCCGTCGGCCTGCAGCACGTCGCAATCAAGCGTGATGGTGCGCTCGCCGAGCGCCTTGCGGTCGATGCACGCGCGCAGCGAGCGGCCGATCAGGCGCTGGATCTCCAGCGTGCGTCCGCCCTGCTTGCCACGCGCCGCCTCGCGATCGCTGCGGGTGTGGGTGGCGCGCGGCAACATGCCGTATTCGGCGGTCACCCAACCCTCGCCCTTGCCGCGCAGGAATCCGGGTACGCGATTCTCGACGCTGGCGGTGCACAGCACCCGCGTCTGGCCGAAACTCACCAGCACCGAACCTTCGGCATGGGCGGTGTAATTGCGATGGAGGCTCACCTCGCGCAGCTGGTCGGGCGCGCGACCGCTGGGTCGGTTGAACAGTGTCGTGCCGGCGGCTGCCATCTCGGGAATTACCTGCAACAGGGCGCGCGAGTTTATCATTCGCTCCTTGATTCTCCCTTCTCCCGGCCGGTTGTCCGGTCGGCGCCATCTCGGGACCGATGCATGATCCGCAGCATGACCGCCTTCGCCAGCGGCGACCGCGTGAGCCATTGGGGCACGCTCGGTTGCGAGCTGCGCTCGGTCAACCATCGCTTCCTCGAAATCGGCGTGCGCCTGCACGACGACCTGCGTGCGCTCGAACCGGTGCTGCGCGAACGCATCGCCGCGCGCATCGGCCGCGGCAAGCTCGACCTCAGCCTGCGCCTGCGTGCGCCGGACGGCGAGGGCGGCCTGCAGGTGAGCATGGCCCGGCTGCGTGAACTCAGCGACCTCGCGATCGACCTGACCGCGCGATTCCCCGGCCTGCATACCGAGTTCACGCAATTGCTGCAGTTCCCCGGCGTGATGCAGGCGCCCGCCACCGACGCCGCTGCACTGCAGGCCGAAGCGCTGGCGCTGCTCGACGAGGTGCTCGACGAATTCGTCGCCTCGCGCGAACGCGAAGGCGGCAAACTGGCGGCAGTGATCAACGAGCGTGTCGACGGCATCGCCCGCATCGCCGCCGACGTGCGCGAATTCATGCCGGCCATCCGTGCCGGTCAGCGCAACAAGCTGGAACTGCGGCTTGCCGATCTGTCGCAGCCCGCCGAGCCCGGGCGGCTGGAACAGGAACTGGTGATCTGGTTGCAGAAGCTCGACGTCGACGAGGAACTCGACCGCCTCGACGCCCACGTGTCCGAAGCCCGCCGCGTGCTCCAGCTGCGCGAAGCGGTCGGCCGCCGGCTGGATTTCCTGTTGCAGGAGTTCAACCGCGAAGCCAACACACTGGGCTCCAAATCGGTCGACGCCCGCAGTTCGGCGGCGGCGGTCGAATTGAAGGTGCTGATCGACCAGGTGCGCGAGCAGATCCAGAACATCGAGTAGGCGGGAATCGAAAGTCGGGAATAGGGAATCGTCAAAGCAAGTACGATGACCTGCCAGTGCCCGCTTCCGCTTCTCCGATTTTCCATTTCCGACTCCCGACTCCCGGCCCCTATGCGCGGAACCCTCTACATCGTCGCCGCGCCCTCGGGTGCCGGAAAATCCAGCATCGTCAACGCCGTGCTGGCGCGCGACCCGAACATCTGCCTGTCGATCTCGTTCACCTCTCGCTCGCCTCGGCCGGGCGAGCGCCATGCCGAGCACTACCATTTCGTCGATGCCGATGAGTTCGAGCGCATGGTCGAGGCGGGCGATTTCTTCGAATCCGCCCGCGTCCACGGCGACTGGAAAGGCACCGCGCGGCAGTCGGTCGAACCGCAGCTGGCGTCCGGCAAGGACGTGCTGCTGGAAATTGACTGGCAGGGCGCACGGCAGGTGCGGGCCAAGGTGCACAACGCGGTGAGCGTGTTCATCCTGCCGCCGTCGCGGCAGGCGCTGGAGCAGCGCATGCGCAGCCGCGGCCAGGACAGCGAGCAGGTGATCGCGCAACGGCTCGCGGCCGCCCGCGAGGAGATGTCGCACTACGGCGAATTCGATTACGTCATCGTCAACGAGCATTTCGCGGTCGCGGTCGACGAAATGTGCTCGATCTTCACCGCCAGCCGGCTGCGCCGCGAGCCGCAGGTCGCGCGGCACGGAAAGCTGATCACCGCATTGCTTGCGGACTGAAGCAGGTACTTGCTCAGCTAACTTATTGATTCACAAGCAGGCAGCTTGCTTGTGCCGCGCGCGCTGGCTACACTCCACGCCCCCTTGTATCTGCACGACGGCCACCCGGCCGCCAGGAGCCCCATGGCCCGCATTACCGTTGAAGATTGCCTGGAAGTGGTGGACAACCGCTTCGAACTCGTCATGTTGGCCGCCAAGCGCGCGCGTCAGCTGGCCAACGGCGTGGAGCCGCTGCTGGACAACGGCGAAGCCAACGACAAGCCGACCGTGATGGCGCTGCGCGAGATCGCCGCGCGCCAGATCAACCCCGAATACATCGACGCGGTCGAGAAGACCGAGCGCGAGCGCAAGGAGCGCGAGGCGATGGAGTGGGCTGCTGCCGAGGTGGTGGTCGACGACGACCTCTCCAAGGGCGACGACTGATACCGTCCGCAAGCAGGTGCCGCATGCACGACCCCGCCTCGGCGGGGTTTTGCTTTGGTGGCTGTTCGTGAAGTGGTGCGGTTGTACTTCGCCCAGCCATAGAGCGGAACTTGCTTCTCAGACACTCCCCCGCATTGCGCCGCGCCGCAGCGGGCGCGTAGATTCACCGGCATGACCCCCGCAAAGCCCGTGCTGAGCCTGCCCGCATCCGACGATACGTCGTTGCCGGACTATCTGCGCGACTTCGAGCAGGCGGCCAGTTACCTGCCGGAAGACCAGCGCGTGCTGCTGCGCCGCGCCTGGGCCGTCGGCGCGGCCGCGCACGCGGGCCAGAGCCGCAAGTCCGGCGAGCCCTACATCACCCATCCGGTCGCGGTCGCGCGCGTGCTGGCCGACCAGGGTCTGGATGTCGAAACCCTGATCGCGGCGATCCTGCACGACACCATTGAAGACACCCCGCTGACCCACGATTGCCTGGTCGACCAGTTCGGCCAGACGGTCGCGGAACTCGTCGACGGCGTCACCAAGCTCGACAAGCTGCACTTTCGCGACCGCCAGGAGGCAGCCGCCGAGAGTTTCCGCAAGATGCTGCTGGCGATGTCGCGCGACTTGCGGGTGATCCTGATCAAGCTCGCGGATCGTTTGCACAATATGCGCACGCTCGGCGCGCAGACGCCCGAGGCGCGCGAGCGCATTGCGCTGGAAACACTGGAGATCTACGCGCCGATCGCCCAAAGGCTGGGCATGAACCTGATCAAGGCCGAGCTGCAGGATCTCGGTTTCCGGGCACTGCACCCGTGGCGGCATGCGGTGATCGAAAAGCGCATCCGCACCGAGCCGGTGGTGCGACGCGAGTCGCTGGTGCAGATCGAGGCCCACCTGGCGCAGAAGCTGGCCAAGGAAAAACTCATGCACCGGCTGATCAGCCGGGTCAAATCGCCGTGGAGCATCTATTCCAAGATGCGCGCCGAGCACAAGAGCTTCACCCAGGTGATGGATGTGTTCGGCTTCCGCATCGTGGTGCGCTCGGTGCCCCACTGTTATCACGCGCTCGGCGTGGTGCACGGTGCCTACAAGCCGCTGGACTCGCGCTTCCGCGACTTCATCGCGATTCCCAAGGCCAACGGTTACCAGTCGCTGCACACCGTGCTGTTCGGCCCTTACGGTTCGCCGGTGGAGGTGCAGATCCGCACCGAGGAAATGGACCTGATCGCCGAACGCGGCATCGCCGCCCACTGGTCGTACAAGGACGGCGGCGACGGCCCCAACAGCGCGCAGACCCGCGCCCACACCTGGATCACCGGCCTGGTGGAATCGCAGCACGGTACCGGGTCATCGCTGGAGTTCCTCGAGAACGTCAAGGTCGACCTGTTTCCGGACGAGGTCTATCTGTTCACGCCTAAGGGCTACATTCTTTCGTTGCCGCGTAATGCCACCGCGCTGGATTTCGCCTACGCCGTGCACACCGATGTGGGTAACCAGGCGGTGGCCGCGCGCGTGGACGGCAAGCTGGTGCCGCTACGGACCAAACTCGCCAGCGGCCAGCGGGTGGAAGTGATCACGGCCAAATCCTCGACGCCCAAACCGCAGTGGCTGGAGTTCGTGGTCTCGGGCAAGGCGCGCACCTCGATCCGCCAGCAGCTCAAGCAGGTCGGTCACGAGGACGCGGTGCAACTGGGTCACCGGATGCTTGAGCGTGCGTTGGAAGAGCAGGAAACGTCGCTCGACCGGCTGCCGGCGACAAGGTTGGAGGCGTATTTGTCCGAACACCACTACCCGCGGCTGGAAGCGCTGCTGGCCGACATCGCGCTGGGCAACCGCATGCCAAGCCAGGTCGCGCTGGCCTTGGCCCGCGAAAAGCCGGGCAAGCCGCAGCGCAAGGGTCATGAGCGTTTGCCGTTGCCGGAGGACAAGATCATGATCACCGGCGCCGAGCGCGGGGTGATCAGCTTCGCCCATTGCTGCCTGCCGGTGCCGGGCGACGAGATCATGGGCTATCACACCGCCGGCAAGGGCGTGGTGGTGCACCGGCTGGATTGTCCCAACGTCGCCGATTACCGCAAGTCGCCCGACCGCTGGGTGCCGGTCGGCTGGGATCGCCAGGTCTCGGGCGACTTCAGCGCGGCGCTGAAGATCGAGGTCGATAACCGTCCGGGCGCGTTGGCCCAGGTCGCCGCGGCGATCGCCGAGGCCGAATCCAACATCGACCGCGTCGAATACATCGACCGCGACACCCACATGGCGGTGATGCGGTTCGCGATCGAGGTCACCGACCGCCGCCATCTGGCCGACGTGATCCGCAAGGTGCGCCGGATTGGCGTGGTGCGGGGGATACAGCGGCTGTAGGGCGAATTTGGAGTCTCGAGCCCCGCGCCCCCGCGCCCCCGCGCCCCGCCCCCAAAGCAGGCATCTTCGCCGGCGAGCCTTTACGATCCCCCATTCCTGACTCCCCATTCCCGGACTACCAATGACCCGCAACAGCATCCACACCGAGCAGGCACCTGCGGCGATCGGTCCGTATTCGCAGGCGGTAAGCGTCGGCGGCACGGTTTACCTGTCCGGCCAGATCCCGCTCGACCCGTCCACCGGCGAACTCGTGCAGGGCGACATCAGCGCGCAGGCGCGGCGTGCGTTCGACAACCTCAAGGCGGTGTGCGAAGCCGGCGGCGGTTCGCTCGAACATATCGCCCGGCTCGGTCTCTACCTCACCGACCTGGGCGATTTCGCCGCGGTCAACGCGGTGATGGGCGAGTACTTCGAGGCCCCGTTCCCGGCGCGATCGACGATCGAGGTCGCCGGCCTGCCGAAAGGCGCCGGGTTCGAGGTCGATGCGGTCATGGTCCTGCGCTGACTGCTTGATGCCGCGCGTCGCACGTCCCGCACCCGCGCTGGCGGCCGTCGGCGAAACCCCGCTGACCGCCTTGCCCGGCTGCGGGCCGAAGGTGGCGGAGAAACTCGCTGCGCGCGGCCTGACCTGCCTGCAGGACCTGTGGCTGCAACTGCCGCGGCAATACGAGGACCGCACCCGGCTGACCCCGATCCGCGACCTGCAGCCGGGCGTCGCCGCCCAGGTCGAAGCCCGGATCGAAGCGGTCGAACGCGGCTTCCGTTACAAGCCGATGTTGCGCGTCGCGATCGGCGACGACTCACACGCCACCCTGGTGCTGCGCTTCTTCCACTTCCGCGCCGCACAGGTCGCGCAGTTCGTGCCCGGCGCACGGCTGCGTTGTTACGGCACGCCGCGACCGGGCCAGCACGGGCTGGAAATCGTGCATCCGAGTTACCGCCTGCTCGACGACGCGGCCGAGGCCGGGCTCGGCGACCAGCTCGATCCGGTGTACCCGGCGATCGAGGGCATCAGCCCGGCGTCATTGCGACGATTGATTGGCCTCGCGCTCGACCGCTTGCCCGACGACGCCGCACTGGAACTGCTGCCACGCGAGCTGCGCGAAGGCCTGCGCCTGCCGTCATTGCGCGAGGCGCTGCTGACCGTGCACCGGCCGGCGCAAGGGAGCGACATCGCGGCGTTGCTCGCCGGCCTGCATCCCGCGCAACGCCGGCTGGCGCTGGAGGAACTGCTCGCGCACCACCTCAGCCTGCGCCGCCAACGCATGGTGCAGCAGGCGCACGCGGCGCCGGCGCTGCGGCAGCTGGCGCTGGCAAAGCGCTTGCGCGCGGCGTTGCCGTTCGCGCTCACCGGCGCGCAACAGCGGGTGTTCGATGAAATCGTCGTCGACCTCGCCAGGCCAACGCCGATGCTGCGGCTGGTGCAGGGCGATGTCGGATCCGGCAAGACCGTGGTCGCCGCACTCGCGGCGATGCTGGCGGTGGCAACCGGCAAGCAGGCCGCATTGATGGCACCGACCGAGCTGCTGGCCGAGCAGCACCTCAACAACCTGCGCGGCTGGCTCGAACCGCTCGGAGTGCGGGTGGCGTGGCTGGCCGGCAAGGTCACCGGTCGCGCGCGCAGCCAGGTGTTGGCCGAGGTCGCGACCGGTGAAGCGCAGGTCGTGGTCGGCACCCACGCGTTGATGCAGGAGGGCGTGGCGTTCCACGACCTGGCATTGGCGATCGTCGACGAACAACACCGCTTCGGTGTGCACCAGCGACTGGCGTTGCGCGACAAAGGTGCTGGCGGCCGCGTGGATGAGCGCGCGATCGTGCCGCATCAACTGGTGATGACCGCCACCCCGATTCCGCGCACCCTGGCGATGGCGGCGTACGCCGACCTCGACGTCTCCGCCATCGATGAACTGCCGCCCGGCCGCATGCCGGTGCAGACCGTGGCGCTCAGCGCGGAGCGTCGTCCCGAACTGGTCGAACGCATCCGCAGCGCCTGCGCCGAAGGTCGGCAGGCGTACTGGGTGTGCACGATCATCGACGAGAGCGATGAAGTGATCGCGCAGGCCGCGCAGACCACATTCGATGAACTCACCCGGCAGCTGCCCGGCCTGCGCATCGGCCTGGTGCATGGACGCATGAAGCCCGCCGACAAGCAGGCCACGATGCTCGCATTCAAGCAGGGCGCGATCGACCTGCTGGTTGCCACCACCGTGATCGAGGTCGGTGTCGACGTACCCAATGCCTCGCTGATGATCATCGAGAACGCCGAACGCCTGGGCCTGGCGCAATTGCACCAGCTGCGTGGCCGGGTCGGGCGCGGCAGCGCGGCCTCGAGCTGCGTGCTGCTGTACCGCTCGCCGCTGTCGCAGATGGCGCGGCAACGGCTGGAAACCATGCGCGAGACCAACGACGGCTTCGTCATCGCCGAGAAGGATCTGGAACTGCGCGGCCCCGGCGAACTGCTCGGCACGCGCCAGACCGGGCTGGCCGGTTTCCGCGTCGCCGACCTCGCCCGCGATGCCGACCTGTTGCCGCAGGTGCAACAACTCGGCGAGCGCCTGCTGGCCGAGGCGCCGGATATAGCCGAGCGCATCGTTGCGCGCTGGATTGGCGGCGCGGCACGGTATGCCGGCGCCTGAGCGTGGAGAACTTCGTCCTCCTTCCCACGTCGCCAACACCGCCCGGCATAATCCATCAATGACCAACAAGATTCCCCTGCTGATCGACACCGACCCGGGTGTCGACGACGCGCTCGCGCTGTTGATGGCGTTCAACGATCCGCGCCACGACGTCATCGGCCTCACCATCGCCGCCGGCAACGTGGGCCTCACCCACACCGTCGCCAATGCATTGAAACTGTGCGATGTGGCGGGCGTGGACGTGCCGGTGTTCGCCGGCTGCGCCGCGCCGCTTCTGCACCCGGCATGCGATGCCGCGTACGTGCATGGCGAAGACGGTTTCGGCGATATCGGCTACCCGCCCTCGACGCGTCGGGCAGAAACCGAACACGCCGCACTGGCGATCCTGCGCCTGTCGCATCAGCACGCCGGCAAGCTGCTGCTGGTCGCGCTCGGCCCGCTGACCAACATCGCGCTGGCGCTCATGCTCGACCCGACCCTGCCACAGCGTATCGCCCGCTTCGTGGTGATGGGCGGGGCGGTCACCTGCCAGGGCAACATCACCCCGGCAGCCGAGTTCAACATCCATTTCGACCCGGAAGCGGCGCACGTGGTGTTCGAGGCATTCAAGCGTATCGAGCTGGCCGACTGGGAAGCGGTGGTCGCCCACGGGCTGCTGCATGACGACGTGGTCGGCTGGCTGCAGGCCGACACGGAGCGTGCGAGTTTCTACGAACAGATATCGGAGAAGACCCGGATGTGGTCGATCGATCGGCGCGGCGACCGCTGGTACGCGGCCGATGCGCTGGCGATGGCGTTTGCGCTGGAGCCACAAGCAGCGTTGGAGGTGGCCGAGCGCCCGGTCTCGATCGAGCTGGACGGCAGCCACAGCCGTGGCGCCACCGTGGTCGACTGGCAGCGCCAGCAAGGCCGGCCCGACAAGGTTGCGATCCTGATGCGCTATGAGCAGTCGCGCTTCGAAAGCCTGGTACAGGCGGCCCTGGCGGCGGGTTGAAAGGGGTCGAAACCTTGTTTGAACAGAGTTTGTTGAAACGGGGCTTGTCCGCGCTATACGTCGCCGCTATACTGCTCCGCTTTCCCCGCATGGATTGGTGAGTGCCAATGAAGACCGGCATCCATCCCGAATACCGTGAAGTCGTGTTCCAGGACGTGACCTCGGAATTCCAGATTTTGACCCGCTCGACCCTTTCCAGCAAGGAAACGGTCAAGCACGACAATGGCAATGAATACCCGCTGATCAAGGTCGATATCTCATCGGCCTCGCACCCGTTCTACACGGGCAAGCACAAGGTCATGGATGTGGGTGGCCGCGTCGACAAGTTCCGCAAGCGCTACGCCAAGTAATCGAACACCTTGTGTCCGCAAGACGGCTGCCGAAAGGCGGCCGTCGTCGTTTCCGGGCCTGCGCATTGCCGATACGCCCACGCCGAACCGCCGGGTTGATTTCGACCGAAGGTCTTGGCCTGAAGTCCTGGTCGGCGCTCCAGGCCGGTATGCGATAATTCCTTTTTTTGCGGCCAGGCTTCGCGGCCAGCTGCGACCCTGTCCCCCCATCTCGTGCCCGCGATAGCCCGCGATGCATGTCGACATGAGGAGTGCTCCGTGTCCGATTCGTCCCCGTCTGGCCTGGCCCAACCATCCAGTCCTGCACCGTCGACCTTGACCCAGGTCACCCTCACCGCCGGCGACACCCACGTTGTCCTGCCCGTGCAGCACCCGACCGTGGGCGCGCCGTGCATCGACATCGGCAAGTTGCCGAAGGAAACCGGCTGTTTCACCTACGACCCGGGCTTCACCGCGACCGCCAGCTGCAAGTCGGCGATCACCTACATCGACGGCGACGAAGGCGTGTTGCTGTACCGCGGCTACCCGATCGAGCAACTCGCCGAGCAGTCGAGCTTTCTCGAAGTCGCCTACCTGTTGATGAATGGCGAGCTGCCGGACCAGGGCGAGTTCAGCAGGTTCGAGCACGAAGTCACCCACCACACGATGATGCACGAGGCGTTCAAGAGCTTCCTCGGCGGCTTCCGCCACGACGCGCATCCGATGGCGATGCTGGTCGGCATGCTCGGTTCGATGGCGAGCTTCTACCACAACGAACTCGATCTGGACGACCCCGAGCAGCGTCGCCTCGCCGCGATCCGGCTGATCGCCAAGGTGCCGACGATCGCCGCAGCGTGCTACCGCCACTCGATCGGCTGGCCGCTGCGCTATCCGCGCAACAGCCTCGACTACACCACGCGCTTCCTTCACATGATGTACGAGGTGCCGAGCGAGCCGCTGGAACTCAACCCGGTCGCGGCCAAGGCGATGGACCTGTTGTTCATCCTGCACGCCGATCACGAGCAGAACGCTTCGACCTCGACCGTGCGCCTGGTCGGCTCGACCGGCGCCAACCCCTACGTCAGCATCGCCTCAGGCGTCGCGGCGTTGTGGGGGCCGGCGCACGGCGGTGCCAACGAAGCCGTGCTCAAGATGCTCGACCAGATCGGCCGCCCGGAAAACGTGCAGTCGGCGATCGACAGGGCCAAGGACAAGGAGTCGGGTTTCCGCCTGATGGGCTTCGGCCACCGTGTGTACAAGAATTACGACCCGCGCGCGGCGCTGGTGCGCAAGATGACCCACGAGGTGCTCGGCGAGCTCGGCGTCAACGACCCGCTGCTCGACGTGGCGATGAAGCTGGAAGAGGCCGCGCTGAAGGACGACTATTTCGTGCAGCGCAAGTTGTACCCGAACGTCGATTTCTACTCGGGCATCATCTACAAGGCGCTCGGGATTCCGGTGGAGATGTTCACGGTGATGTTCGCGATCGCGCGTACCGCCGGCTGGGTCTCGCACTGGCTGGAACAGCAGGACGACCCGGAGAACAAGATCGGCCGTCCGCGGCAGATATATACCGGCGCGGCACAGCGCGATTACGTCGGCCTCGGCCAGCGCTGAGTCGCCATCCCGCCATCGCAAAATAACAAACGCCCCGCATTGCGGGGCGTCTGTTTTTGCAGGGTGGGTTTCTATCCGCCGATGTCGATATCGCGAAATGGTGGACCAAGACCCACCCTGCTGTTACGCCTGCATCCCGCTGTCGCGTGGGCCGCTGCGTTCGTATCCGGCAATTTCCTCCTCCGCCAGCAACTGTCGCAGCTGCGCCAGCGAAGCCCGCTTCATCGGTTTCTCGTCTACGCCGGACAACGGCGCCTGCCGCAGCACGTTGTGCGGCAGCACGGTCACGTCGAAGGTCAGGTCTTCAGCGCTGAACAGCCTAACAGGGAAGTCGTCGCTGCGCTGGCGATCCAGCCGCAACCGACGGCTGCGCGCTTCGGCGGGAATCCCGTGCTGATCGAGGAAGCGCGTGGCCGAATCGGCATCGTCGGTATGCACATGCAGGGCGACGGGGGTGTGGGCATCGGCGGAGCCATCGAGCACCGCCCCGACCAGTCGTGGATCGAAGTCGGCGAAAAACTCCATCGCCCGCAAGGCGGCTTCACGACGCTGCTGCAGGAGCTCGACGTTGTCGCGTCGGAACAGCCGCTGGTATTCGCGCAGGGCGTCCTCGATCTCGCTGTTACGCGGCAGCGAGGCGTCGTCGAAGATGCCCAGCCGCGCGGCCGCCTTGAGCTTGGCCTGATGGAAGTCGCGCATGCCGCCTTCGGCCATCAGTCGGGCGGCTTCGTGGGCGAGTTGGTGACGGCGTTCGCGGGTGCGGGTTTGCGCGTGCTGATGGGCGTGATGCATGGCAACGTCCTCCACGGCATGCAGGGCGACGATAAAGTCCGTCGCAGCCGACCGCGCAGGCCGGCTTGTTCAAGCTAGCACGCGTCGATCCCCATCCGCATCGTCGCGCGCGGGAGCTTCAGCAAGGTCGTTCAGCCATCCTGGGATGTTGCAATCGCGCCGTGATCAGAAGATATCGAACGACGCCTCCGCGGGCACGGCATCGTCGGTGCCGTAATCGACGTAGCTCTGCATGCGGTCGAGATCCTCGGCCTTGACCCATTCCTGCACGCCGCCTGCGCCGTCCGGGATGAGGCTGCCATTGGCGGCAACCGCTACCTTGACCATGCCGTCGGGTGGTTCGTTCTGGGCGATCGGCCGGTCTGCCAGCGCGACGCGCATGTAGTTGATCCAGATCGGCAATGCGGCCTTGCCGCCGTATTCGCGGTAGCCCAGCGACTGGAAGTCGTCGCGGCCGACCCATACCGTCGTCACCAGCGGACCGCCGAAGCCGGAGAACCAGGCATCGCGGTGCTCATTGGTCGACCCGGTCTTGCCGCCGACGTCCTCGCGCTCCAGCACCTTGGCCGCGGTACCGGTGCCGCGCTTCACGACGTCGCGCAGCATCGACACCATCTGGTAGGCAATGCGGGCGTCGATTGCGCGCGGCGCGATCGTGAGGTTGCTGGTATCAACCGGGGCAGGCGCAGGCTCGGGGCTGGACTCGGCAGCGCCTGCGACTTTCGGAGTGGCAGCGGCGGGGCCGAGGTTGAAACCATCGACGACGGCCGTGCGGGTCGTGCCGGCGCGATTACCGGGCGCGCAACTCGGGCAGGCGGTCGGCGGCTTTTCCTTGAACACCACCGCGCCGTTGCGATCCCTGACCTCATCGATGAAGTACGGGGTGATCCGGAACCCGCCATTGGCAAACACCGCATAGCCACGCGCCACCGACAGCGGCGTCAGCGACGCGGTACCCAGCGACATCGACAGGTTCGGTGGCAGCTGTGCCTCTTCGAAACCGAAATGGCTGATGTACTTGCGCGCGTAGTCCACGCCGATCGCGTCCAGCAGCCGCACCGACACCAGATTGCGCGATTGCACGAGGGCCTCGCGGATGCGCATCGGGCCGCGGAAATTGCCGCTGTCGTTCTGCGGGCGCCAGACCTTGCCGTTGCGTTGCTTGAACACCACGGGCGCGTCGAGCACGATCGAAGCCGGACTGTAGCCGCGCTCCAGCGCTGCCGCGTACAGGAACGGCTTGAAGCTGGAGCCGGGTTGGCGTCGCGCCTGGGTGGCGCGGTTGAACTTGGTGCCGGCAAAGCTGAAGCCGCCCGACAATGCCCGCAACGCGCCATCGTGCGGTTCCAGCGAGACCAGCGCGGCCTGCCCGCGCGGGACCTGGTCGAGCGTATAACGGACCTTGATCGTCGGCGCGCCGGTTCCGGTTCGGGTTTGCGTATCGACGTCGGCGTCGGCGGAGGTGCCGGTGGGCTCGGGCGCCGCCATCACCTGTTTGACGCGGACCTGGTCGCCGCGTTCGAGCAGCGTCGCGGGATTCTTGCCAGCCCAGCTGCTCTTGGCATCCAGGGTGATCTGGCTGCCGTCGCGCAGCACCAGATCGGCCTGTCCCTTGCCGGTGCCGATCACCACGGCCGGCACCAGGTCGGCCAGGTTCGGAATACCGCGCAGGCGCGCGCCGATCGTTGCTGCGTCCTCGTTGGCGTCAAGCTCGAAATGCTGCTCGACACCATGCCAGCCGTGGCGCCGGTCGTAGACCGACAAACCATCGCGCACGGCCTTGTCGGCGGCCGTCTGCAGCTCGGTGTCGATGGTGGTGGTGACATGGTAGCCCTGGGTCAGCGCTTCGGCGCCGTAACGGGCGATCATCTCCTGACGCACCATCTCCGCCACGTACGGCGCGTAGGCCTGCAGTGGCGGTTCATTGGCAGTGGCATGCATCGGCACGGCCTTGGCCTGCGTCGCCTCGGCGGCCGTGATGAAGCGGAGTTCGGCCATGCGCTCGAGGATGTAGTCACGGCGGATCCTGGCGCGGTCCGGATTGCCGAGCGGGTTGCCGCTGGACGGGAACTTGGGGATTCCGGCCAGCGAAGCCATCTCGTCGAGGTCCAGCTCGGCCAGCTTCTTGCCGTAATAGAACTCGGCCGCCGCGGCGATGCCGTAGGCGCGATTGCCGAAGAAACTCTTGTTGAGGTACAGCTCGAAGATCTCGTCCTTGCTGAGTTCACGCTCCATTTCCATCGCCAGCAGCATCTCGCGCAGCTTGCGGGTATAGCTGTACTCGGAATCGAGGAAGAACTGCCGCGCGACCTGCTGGGTGATCGTCGAGCCGCCCGCCACCCGCTCGTCGTCGGTGGTCGCCAGCAGCCAGAGGGCGCGCGACACGCCCTTGTAATCGACGCCGTGGTGGTCGTAGAAGCGCGCATCCTCGATCGCGATGAAGGCCTGCTTCAGTTGCCCGGGCACCTCGTCGATGGACACCGGATAGCGGCGGCTCTCGCCGAACTGCGCGATCAGCTTGCCGTCGCGCGTATAGACATACATCGGCTCCTGCATCTCGACGTTGCGCAGGCTCTCCACGTCCGGGAGCTTGGGCACGATCAGGAAGTACAGCGTGCCCAGCGCAAGCGCGCCGAGCAGAACTACGCCGGCGAACGCGAACAGCGCCCAGCGGATTAGGCGGCGGAAACGGGACATCGAAGCAGATTCCGATTGCGGGGGTCTTGGCCGTGGAGTATAGAGGAGCCGGGAATCGGTCCGGCTTGTCCTGGATCACGCAGCCAGGCCGTTCAGCACGCGGTCTTATTCGCATGGAAAGCGGCTTGTTCGGCAATTCACGAACGAAATGGTTGCCAGCGTGTGAAAAGTCCGTTATTTAAGACGGGGCTGCACAAAGTACGTGTAAGCGACTGTGGCATGGGGAGAAAACAGTGGGCGTAATCACAAAAAGCCAGCCGGCCATGGTCGGCGTGGACATCAGTTCGACTGCAGTGAAGCTGTTGCAGCTCTCACGGGCCGGCAATCGCTATCGGGTCGAGCACTACGCTGTCGAACCGTTGCCGCCCAACGCGGTGGTCGAGAAAAACATCGTCGAGGTCGAGGCTGTGGGCGAGGCGATCAAGCGTGCGGTCGCCCGCTCCGGTACCCGGGTCCGTCATGCCGCCGCCGCGGTGGCGGGTTCGGCGGTGATCACCAAGGTGATCCCGATGCCGGCCGACCTCGACGACGACGACATGGAATCCCAGATCGAACTCGAAGCGGTCAACTACGTGCCATACCCGATCGAGGAAGTGAACCTCGATTTCGAGGTGCTCGGCCCGATGCCCAACAACCCCGAGCTGGTGGAGGTGCTGCTGGCGGCTTCGCGCGCCGAGAACGTCGAGGTGCGCGCCTCCGCGCTCGAACTCGGCGGCCTGATCCCCAGAGTGATGGATGTCGAGGCTTTCGCGATCGAAAACGCCTTTGCCCTGCTCGCAGACCAGATGAACAGTCCGCGCGACGGTATTGCCGCGCTGATCGATTCCGGCGCCACCATGACCACGCTCAACGTGCTCCGCAACGGTCGCAGCCTGTACAGCCGCGAGCAGGTGTTCGGCGGCAAGCAACTCACCGACGAAGTGATGCGCCGCTACGGACTGAGCTACGAGGAAGCCGGTCTGGCCAAGCGCCAGGGCGGATTGCCCGAAAGTTATGAGATAGAAGTGCTGGAGCCGTTCAAGGAGGCGATGGTCCAGCAGGTCAGCCGCCTGCTGCAGTTCTTCTACGCCGGCAGCGAGTTCAACCGCGTCGACCAGATCGTGATCGCCGGTGGTGGGGCCTCCATCCCGGGCATCGCCCAGATGGTCGAGGAGCAATTGGGCGTGCCGACCATGATCGCCAACCCGCTGGCTCACATGACGCTGGGCCCGCGTGTCCAGGCCCATTCCCTCGCGCAGGACGCCCCGGCCCTGATGATCGCCTGCGGTCTCGCCATGAGGAGCTTCGACTGATGGCACGGATCAACCTGCTCCCATGGCGTGCGGAGCGACGCAAACAGCGCCAGAAAGAATTCGGCGTGATGCTCGGCTTTGCGGTGCTGGCCGCTATCGCGTTGTCGCTGTTGATCATCTTCTACTACAACGGCCAGATCAGCGGCCAGAACGAACGCAATGCCTATCTGCAGGGCAACATCGACGAGGTCCAGAAGGAGATCGACGAGATCGCCGAGCTGGATACCAAGAAGAACAAGCTGCTCGACCGCAAGAAGATCATCGAGGAGCTGCAGGCCGACCGCTCGCAGATGGTGCACCTGTTCGATTCGCTGGTGCGCACCATTCCCGACGGCGCGGTACTGACCTCGATCAAGCAGGTTCAGGACACCTTGACCCTCAACGGCCGCGCCCAATCCAACGCGCGCGTCAGTACCTACCTGCGCAACCTCGAGAGTTCCGGCTGGATGTCCAATCCCGAGCTTTCGATCATCGAGGCCGCCGGCGAAGACAAGGCGTTGCCTTACCAGTTCACCTTGCAGGTCAAGCTGGCCAATCCGAATGCGCCCAGGGACAGCGACGGTGACGGGATTCCCGACGAGTTGCCGGCTGCCGGATACCTGCCGGGTGGGTCTCCGCTGAATCCTGCGGGTCCGCCGGATGCGCAGGTCGAGCCTGCCGCCGCGCCGGTTCCTCAACCCGCTCCGACAGCCCCGGCCGAGCCGTCGGCCGAAGCCACCGCGACAGGAGCCACGTCATGAGCCAGAAGAAGATTTCGCTTCGTGAGCTCGACATCAACAACATCGGCGGCTGGCCGCAGCAGGCCAAGATCGGCTTGTGCGTACTGATCAGCCTGGTGATCGTCGGCTTGGCCTGGTATCTGTTCGTCAGCGACAGGCGCGAGGAGCTGGCCGGCCTGGAGCGGCAGGAAACCGAACTGCGAACCGAGTTCGAGACCAAGCAGGGTCGCGCCTCCAATCTGGAACCGCTGAAACAGCAGTTGGCGCAGATGGAGCAGCAGTTGCAGCAGATGCTGCGCCAGTTGCCGAGCAAGACCGAGATGCCCGACCTGATCGTCGATATTTCGCAGACCGCAATCGCCACCGGCATCAGCAACGAGCTGTTCCAGCCCGGCCCGGAAGAGCCGAAAGAGTTCTACGCGGAGAAACCCATCGCGTTGCGCATGGTCGGCAGTTATCACCAGTTCGGCGGCTTCGTCAGCGGTGTGGCCTCGTTGCCACGCGTGGTCATCATGACCATGCATGACATTTCATTGCAGCCGCGCAGCAAGGACAAGGATGCGGTGATCACCGCCAACAGTCCGCTGGAGCTGGCCGGCACGGTCAAGACCTATCGTTACCTCGACGAAGAAGAAATGCAGGACGCGCAGGAAGGCGTGGTTGCCGAACAGGGGGGCACCTGAGATGCGTGAACCGACCGTACCTTCTGCGGAGTCAGTGAGCGCGCGCTTGGCTTTCCGCCTGCTCATTGCCGGCGCATGCATGGCGGCGCTGATGGGCTGCTCGCGCGGCGTCAACAGCACGCCGGGCAAAGCGCCGAACCTGGAAACCTGGGTGGCCGAAGTCAAGGCTCGCCCGGCGCCGCCGCTGGATCCCTTGCCGGTGATGCAGCAGTTCGAGACCTTCGAATATGCCGCGCAGTCACTGCGCGATCCGTTCAGTCGCGCTTTCACCGACCAGAGCGGCGGCAGTGGCCCGCGCCCGGATTCGGCGCGGCGCAAGCAGACACTGGAGAACTTCCCGCTCGACAGCCTCGACATGGTCGGTACGCTTGGCCGTGGCGCAGGAGTGGTGGCGCTGGTGATGGCGCCCGACAAGGTGACCTATAGAGTTCGGCCTGGCGCGTACATGGGGCAGAGCGACGGTCGGGTGACCGGCGTTTACGAGGATCGCGTCGAGTTGATGGAACTGGTGCCGGATGGCGCGGGTGGCTGGCTGGAACGTTCGGCTACGCTCGCGTTGGAAGATCAATGATTCTGGGGGATAGCAAGATGACCGTATTCAACGCCAAATGTACCCGGCCTGCCCGGCGCCCCCTGCTCCTGCGTACGCTGGGCTTCGGCCTGGCGGCAGGGGCGATCGCCGCAGTCAGCGCCGTGCACGCGGCTTCGCCGGGGCAGGGTCCGCTTCCGCCCGGACTGTTCACCCCGACCTTCATTGCGCAGGTGGCCCCGGCTTCCAGCTTCGATCCGGCCAAACAGGTGCCCGGGGCGATTTCGGTATCGAAGATAGACTTCAAGCGCGGTGACGGCGGGGCCGGACGGCTGATCATGAGTTTCAGCGGCGAAGGCGCCGCGCCTGACCTGCGCACGCAGGGCTCGAGAGTCATGATCGACGTCGGCAATGCTGCGTTGCCGGCCAGCCTGCAGCGGCCACTGAACGTCACCGACTTCGCGACGCCGGAGCAGCGTATCGATGCGCGACCGTCCGGCACCGGCACCTTGCTGGTGCTGGACACCAGCGGCGCGTTCGAGTCGATGGCCTACCAGACCGGTCGCGACTACATCGTCGAGATCGTGCCGCGCACGGCCGCCGCCACGGCGCCGCGGGCCGCGGGAACCACCGCGGCAATGGGTGCGACCATCGGCACCACCAGTGCCCGCGCCTACAGCGGCCGCCCGGTCACGTTCAACTTCCAGGACGTGCCGGTGCGCACGGTGCTGCAGCTGATCGCCGAGGAGTCCAACCTCAACGTGGTCGCTTCCGACACCGTGCAGGGCAACGTCACCCTGCGCCTGGTCAACGTGCCGTGGGACCAGGCACTGGATATCGTGCTGCGCGCCAAGGGCCTGGACAAGCGCCGCAGCGGCAACGTCATCTGGATCGCGCCGCAGGCTGAAATCGCCCAGAACGAGCAGGCCACCGAGGATGCCCGGATAGCGCTCGACAATCGCGTCGACCTGGT
Source organism: Pseudomonadota bacterium (assembly GCA_030859305.1). Lineage (GTDB taxonomy): Bacteria > Pseudomonadota > Gammaproteobacteria > Xanthomonadales > Xanthomonadaceae > Lysobacter_K. The sequence continues at coordinate 26,314 of JALZKJ010000099.1, forward strand.
CACCGAGTACATCCAGATCAACTATCACAACGCGGTGCAGATCGCCAAGCAGCTCAGTGAGGCCACGGGTATCGGCGGCAGTGGGGCAGGCGGTGCGGGCGGCGCGGGCGGCGCCAACACCGACGGCGGCTTCCTGTCGCCGCGCGGTCGTCTGGTCGCCGACGAGCGCACCAACACCTTGATGGTCAGCGACATCCCCAAGAAGCTCGAGCAGATGCGCGAACTCATCCGCGTGATCGACCGTCCGGTGGACCAGGTGATCATCGAGGCCCGCGTGGTGATTGCCACCGAGAGTTTCTCGCGAGACCTCGGTGCCAAGTTCGGCATCAGCGGCGCCAGCGGCAGCCCCGGGGACCGCAGCTCGATCGGTTTCGGCGGCAGTACCGATGCCTCGTCGGGCAATGCTGTCGATCGCGGCAACGCGGTCAACATCAATGACAATTCGCGCGGCCTGGGCACGATCTCCCGCGCGTTGATAACCAACCTGCCGGTCGCCAACCCCGCTGGCGCGCTGGCCCTGTCGATCCTCAACGCCGGCTACCTGCTGGACGTCGAGCTCTCGGCGATGCAGACCGAGGGACGCGGTGAGGTGATCTCCAACCCGCGCATCGTGACCAGCAACCAGCGCGAGGCGGTGATCAGCCAGGGCCAGGAAGTCGGCTACGTGACGATCTCGCCGGTCGTGGGTGGCGGCGGCACCCCGATCCCGAACGTGCAGTTCAAGGACGTGCTGCTGGAGATGCGGGTCACTCCGACCATCACCAACGATGGCCGCGTGTTCCTCAACATGAACGTCAAGAAGGACGAGATCGAAGGCTTCATCAGCACTTCGATCGGCGACGTGCCGCAGATCAGCAAGCGTTCGGTCAACACCGCGGTGCTGGTCGAGGACGGCCAGACCGTGGTGATCGGCGGGGTCTACGAGTTCCGCGACCGCAACGACGTTACCAAGGTGCCGTTTCTGGCCGATGTCCCGTTCCTGGGCGCACTGTTCAAGCGCAAGGGCCGCAACAAGGAAAAGGCGGAACTGCTGATCATGGTCACGCCCAAGGTGCTGAAAGTCTCCCAACGCAACTGATTCGAATGCTTGGCGATGCAAACGGGGCCTTCGGGCCCCGTTTGCATTTTCGGCCCGCTTCGCCAATGGCATCGAGTCTGAACGCGTACCGGACAGGGCCGGACGCGGGGATCGTTATGGGTCAAAATCGACCGGCCATGAACACCGGAGCCGGAATGGACAGCCCCCACATTGCCCCCAGCCACAGCCACGACCCGGACAGTGCCGGGAATACTCCGCGCCTGCACCGGGCGTTCGGCGACCTGCGCACCGCGCTGTCCAGCGAAATCGTCGGCCAGGCTGGCCTGATCGAACGCCTGCTGATCGCCCTGCTGGCCGATGGCCACCTGCTGGTGGAAGGCGCGCCCGGGCTGGCCAAGACCAGCGCGATCCGTGCTCTGGCCGCGCGACTGGAAGCCGATTTCGCCCGCGTCCAGTTCACCCCTGATCTGCTGCCGGCCGATCTCACCGGCACCGAGGTTTGGCGTCCGCAGGACGGCCGCTTCGAGTTCCTGCCGGGGCCGATCTTCCACCCGATCCTGCTGGCCGACGAGATCAACCGCGCGCCGGCGAAGGTGCAGTCTGCCTTGCTGGAGGCGATGGGCGAGCGCCAGGTCACCGTCGGCCGCGCGACCTATCCGCTGCCGGCGTTGTTCCTGGTCATGGCGACGCAGAATCCGATCGAGCAGGAAGGCACGTTTCCGCTGCCCGAGGCGCAGCTCGACCGGTTCCTGATGCACGTGCGCATCGGTTATCCGGAGGCGGCCGCGGAGGCGGAGATCCTGCGGCTCGCGCGCGAACGCGCCCGCAACGCGATGCAGGCCGTGCCGGAAGTGCTGAAGAAATTGCCACTCGAGGATGTATTCGCCGCGCGCGCGGCGGTGCTCGATCTGCATGTCGCGCCGGCGGTCGAGCGTTACCTGATCGAGTTGACCCTGGCCTCGCGTGACGCGGCGCGTTACGACGCCGACCTGGCCCGGCGCATCGCCTGGGGCGCGAGCCCGCGCGGCTCGATCGCGCTGGAACGTTGCGCAAGGGCGCATGCGTGGCTGGCCGGTCGCGACTTCGTGACCCCGGACGATGTGCGCGCGATCGCGCCCGACGTGCTGCGCCATCGCATCCTGCCGAGCTATGAGGCCACCGCCGAAGGGTGGGATGGCGATCGCCTGGTCGGCGAATTGCTGGCGAAGGTGCCGTTGCCGTGAGCCGCGCGCGGCGGTGCGGAAACGTCGCGTGGCGATTGCAGGTGAACCTCGCGCTTGCCTGTAGGAGCGCCCCATGGGCGCGATCGCCTTTGTTCGAAGATCGCAACCAAGAGCGCCCGCGCCCATGGGGCGCTCCTGCGGGAGCTTGAGAATGACCGAAGGCATCACCCCGACCCTGCCCGAACTGGTCGCCCTGCGCGCGCTCGCCGGCGGCCGCCGCAGCGCCAAACTCGGCCGCTACGGGATCAGCGGGCAGGCGCTGTCGCCGCTGCGCGGCCGGGGCATGGAATACGCGGAGTCACGCGAGTACGTGAGCGGCGACGATGCGCGGCATATCGACTGGCGACTGACCGCGCGCACCGGCCGCGCGCATACCAAATTGTTCCAGGCTGAACGCGAACGGCTGACGCTGATCGTCGGCGACACCGCCCCGGCGTTGTACTTCGGCACCCGTACCCGGTTCAAGTCGGTGCAGGCGGCGCGCGCCGGCGCGGTGGCGGCATGGATCGCCGCGCGCGACGGCGACCGCATCGCCGCGCTGCGTGGCAGTCAACGCGAGCCGCCAGTGGCGCCGGCCTCCGGCACGCGCGGCGCATTGCGGGCGCTCGACGCACTGGTGCGCTGGTATCGCGAAGCACCGACCGAGGACGCCGGGCTGGAGGTCGCGCTCGATCACGCGGCGCGGTTGTTGCGGCCGGGTTCGCGGCTGATCGTGCTGGCCGACCCACAAAGTTTTGCGGTCGTGCCCGAGCGCCGCTGGCCCACGCTCGCGCAGCATCACGAAGTGATCGTGCTGCTGCTGACCGACCCGCTGGAGCTGACGCCACCACGCGCGAACCTGCCGTTCCACAACGGCGATCACCGGGTCGAACTCGACCTTGACAACCCCGCGCAACGCCAGCGCTGGCAACACGAGTTCGCCGGCCCGGTCGAGGAGGCGTTGCAGCGATTGCCGGCGCGTGGCGTGCGCGTGCAGGCCTTGTCGACCGATGCGGCCAGCGAATCGTGGTTGCCGCTGCTGGGCCGCGCGCGGCCGATGGTGGCGTAATGGCAAGCGTGTCGACAGCCGTGCCGACCCTGGCCGCGTTGGTGCTGCGCGACATCCACCAGCCGCCTGCGCCGTCGTGGTGGCCGCCGGCCCCGGGCTGGTGGTTGCTGGCGACCGTGCTGTTGTTGCTGGCCGCAGCGACCGCGTGGTTGCTGGCGCGCCGGCGTCGGCAGCGACAGCGCATCGCCGCCTTGTTCGACAGCGCAGTGGCTGCGGCGCCGACCCCGGCCGAACAGGTCGCGGCGATCTCGGAACTGCTGCGGCGTGCCGCGCGTCGTCACGACCCGGTGGCGGATCGGTTGCAGGGCGAAGCCTGGCTGCAGTTTCTTGATGCAGACGGCAAGACAACGGGCGGCAAGCAGCCAACAGGCAACAACAATGCTCGCCAGAACAAAGCCGGCAAGCACGCAGCCAACAAGCACGCAGCCAGCAAGCAAAAAGCCCGCGCCAGCAAAACCACCGGCTTCTCGCAAGGCCCGGGCCGATTGCTGCTGGAAGGCGGTTATCGCGCCGATACCGATGCCGCTCAGGTCGCCGCGCTGCGATCGGTCGCGCGCGCGCGCTTCCTCGACTGGATGGGGGCGCGGTGATCGACAGTCTCGCCGCACAGTGGCAGACCATCACCCACGGCCTGTTCGCCTGGCCATGGATGCTGCTGGCGCTGCCGTTGCCATGGATCGCACGCTGGCTGTTGCCGGCGACGCGCAATCCATCGGCCGCGCTGAAAGTGCCGTACGGCGCGCGACTGGATGCGGTGGCGCAGGCGGGCGGTCGTGGCGGCAGCGGTATCGGGGCCGGGTGGCTGGTGTGGATCGCCTGGATCTTCTTGTGCATCGCCGCCGCACGCCCGCAGGAACTCGGCGAGGCCGTGCAGCCACCGCAGGTCGGCCGCGACATGATGCTGGCGCTTGACCTGTCGGGCAGCATGAGCCAGCCGGACATGGAACTGGGCGGGCGTCCGGTCGATCGTCTGACCGCGGCCAAGGCGGTGCTCGCTGATTTCCTGGACCGCCGTGGCGGCGACCGCGTCGGCCTTATCGTGTTCGGCCGACGCGCCTACGCGCTGACCCCGCTCACCCTCGACCGCGCCACGGTGCGCCAGCAACTGGCCGACAGCGTGGTCGGCCTGGCCGGACAGGAGACCGCGATCGGCGACGCGATCGGCCTGGCGGTGAAACGCCTGCGCGACCAGCCGGAAGGCCAACGCGTGTTGATCCTGCTCACCGACGGCGTCAACACCGCCGGTGCGATCGAACCGGGCAAAGCCGCCGAACTGGCCAGCGACAATGGCGTGCGCGTGCATACGGTCGCGTTCGGCGGCGACGGCACGATGTCGGTGTTCGGTTTCCAGCTGCCGATGCCGGGCGGTGGCGACGAGATCGACGAAGCCAGCTTGCGCGACATCGCCGCGCGCACCGGCGGGCGTTTCTTCCGCGCCCGCGACACCGCCGAATTGGGCGGTATCTATGCGGAAATCGACCGCCTTGAACCGATCGAGCGTCCGGGCCAGGCCGTGCGGCCGCGCATCGAGCGGTACGCCTGGCCGCTGACGGCGGCGTTCGCGATCGCGCTGCTGGCGTTTTTCCTGCCGCGCCTGCGGCCACGCGTGTCAGCGCGAAGGAAGGCCGCATGAATTCCTTCGATTCACTGATCGAAGCCCTTGGTGCCTTGCACCTGATCCGTCCGCAGTGGCTGTGGGCCTTGCTCGGATTGCCGCTATTGGCGGCGTGGTGGCGGGCGCGACGACGGCGCGCGAGTGTATGGCGCGATGCGGTGGATCCGCACCTGCTGCCGCATCTGCTGCACAACCGCGCCGACGTGCGCGGGCAGGCCGCGCTCTGGTTCGGCGTGCTCGCTTATCTGTTGGCGGTGTTCGCGCTGGCCGGCCCGAGCTGGCGGCAGGTCGAGCAGCCGCTATGGCAGAGCCGCACGCCGCTGGTGATCGCGTGGGACTTGTCGAGCGCGTCGCTGGCCGGCGACCTGCCGCCGTCACGCCTGGCGCAGGCGCGCGCCAAGGTCGCCACGTTGTTGCGCGAGCGCCAGGGCGGTCAGGTCGGCCTGGTGGCGTACGCCAACGATGCCTTCACCGTCGCGCCATTGACCGATGACGCGCAGAATGTGGCGCTGTTCCTCGACGCGCTGAGCCCCGAGGTGATGCCGGTCGATGGCCAGCGCGGCGATCGCGCGATCCAGTGGTCGGCGCAGTTGCTGCGTCAGGCGGGGTTCCAGCGTGGGCAAATCCTGTTGTTGACCGATCAGGCCGACGCCGCCGCCCGCGATGCCGCGGCGGTGGCCATGAACGCCGGATACCGTGTGTCGGTGCTCGGACTCGGCACAGCCGCGGGCGCCCCGTATCGCCAGCCCAACGGCAGCCTCGCCAACGCACGCCTGGATCCGGACTCGCTGCAAAGCCTGTCCCAGCGTGGCGGTGGCCGTTACGCCACGCTGGCACCCGGCGATGCCGACCTGCAATCGCTCGGCGTGCTGGAACCGGCGGTGGCCGATGCGACCACCGCCGAAGGGCAGGGCCGCACCTGGCAGGACGAAGGCTACTGGCTGTTGCTGCCGCTGATGCTGCTGGCGCTGTTCGCGTTCCGCCGCCGCGGCGCGGTCGCGGTGCTGCTGGTCTGTGTATGGCTGCCGTGGCTACCGGCGCAGGCGGTGGAGTGGTGGCAACGTCCGGACCAGGCCACGCATGAGCGTCTGCGCGAAGGCACGCAGGCGTATCGCCAGGGCGATTTCGCCAATGCCGCGCAGCATTACCGCGAAGTCGACAGCGCCGACGGCCAGTACAACCTGGGCAATGCGCTGGCGAAAGCCGGGCAGTACCCGCAGGCGATCGCGGCCTACGACCGCGCGCTGGAAAAGCAGCCGGGCATGGCCGATGCGCTGGCCAACAAGCAGGCGGTTGAAGCAGCGATGAAGCGCAAGCCGCCGTCGGGCGGGCAGCAGCCCAAACCCGACCCGAAAGCCGATCAGGGGCAGGACGGTGCGGGCAATCCGCAGCCCGGCACGCCGCAATCGCCACCACCATCGCCACCACCACCACCGCCTGCCGACCCAACCGGCGAGTCGCCACCGCAGGACGCGCCTTCGCAGAACACACCACCCGCCGACGCCGATCCGCAACAACAACAAGCCGCCGATGCCGCCCAGCGCGAGCGCATGCAGCGCGCGTTGCAGCAATCCGGCGAGCCGCAGGGCGAATCCTCCGAACCGGCGACACCGCAGCGCAATGAAACCGCCGCCGAGCGCGAACGCCGGCTCGCCAACGAAGCCTGGCTCAAGCGCGTCCCGGACGATCCGGGCGGCCTGCTGAGGCAGAAATTCCGTATCGAACACGAACGCCGGCAACGGCGCGGATTGGGAGAATGAAGTCGATGTGGTCCTCGCTGCGAACCTGGTTGTCCTGCGGCGTTTTGCTGCTGTTGATGCTTATGAGCGCGGCCGCCGTGGCGCAGGACGGCGATGCGATCCGCGCATGGCTAGACCGCGACCGGGTCGGTTTCGGCGAGACGGTCACACTCAACATCGAGACCACTTCGGTGGTATCGGCCGCCCCGGACTACTCGCCGTTGCAGGGCGAGTTCAGCCTCAGCGGCAACACCAGCCGCCGCCAGTACGAGCAAGTCAACGGCCGCAGCGTCAGCCGTACCTTGTACGCGGTCGCTTTGAAGCCGCTGCGCGAGGGCGTGCTGACGATCCCCGCAATTACCGTCGGCAACGAGCTCACCTCGCCGCTGTCGCTGGTGGTCACCCCGGGCACTACGCGCCGGCCCGCGCGCGCCGGCGACGACGTGTTCATCGAAAGCGAGGCCGACGACCAGGACCCGTACGTGCAGCAGGCGGTGGGCTGGGTGGTGCGGCTGTATTCGGCGGTGCCGCTGATCTCCGGCCAGATCGACCAGCCGGCGCCGGAGGGCGCGTCGTTCCAGCGCATCGGCGACGACGCCCAGTACACCCGCTCGATCGATGGGCGCCGTTACAACGTGGTCGAGCGGCGCTACCAGCTGATCCCCGAACGCAGCGGCACGCTGACGATTCCCGCTGCCAGTTTCGAGGGGCGTGGGACCGGCGGGTTCTTCGACGATTTCTTCGGCGGCCGCGGTGGCGCATTGCAGGCGCAGGCCGCGCCGCGTTTCCTGCAGGTGCGGCCGGCGCCTGCCAATGCGCCGCAGCCGTGGTTGCCATTGCATGGCCTGCAGTTGCGCTACCAGACAACGCCGCAGGATCTGCGTGCCGGCAGCGCGGCCACGCTGACGATCGAGGCCACCGCCGATGGGGCGACGGCTGCTCAGATGCCGGAACTGCAATTGCCGTCGATCGAAGGCGTGCAGGTGTTCGCCGAACCGGTGCAGGCCGACGAAACGTTCGTCAGCGGCCGGCCGCGGGTGAAGCTGACGCGCAAGTTCTCATTGGTGCCGGGCCGCAGCGGCGAAGTGAACCTGGCAGGCCTGCGACTGGACTGGTGGGACGTGCGGGCCGGCTCGGCGCGCACCGCCCGCCTGCCGCCGTTGTCGTGGCAGGTGGCGGCGGGCGATCCGTCAGCCG
>JALZKJ010000110.1 GCA_030859305.1 Pseudomonadota bacterium
GTCGACGGCGTGCCGATGACCGAAGCCGCCGCGCTGCTGTTGACCCTGGCCGACGCGCACCCCGATGCCGGCTTCGCGCCGCTGCCCGGCGATCCGCGCCGCGCGCAGTACATCCAGTGGATGTTCCATCTGGCCAACGCGGTGCAGCCGCTGTTCCGCCTGTGGTGGTACCCGCATGAAGCCGCCGGCGAGACGCAGGCCGAAACAGTGCGTGCGAACGCATGCCCGCGCATCGAGGCGGCGTGGGAACGCATCGATGCGCACCTGGCCGCGCACGGTCCGTACGTGCTCGGCGACCACGTCAGCGCCGCCGATTTCTACCTGGCCATGCTGATGCGCTGGTCGCGCAACATGCCGCAGCCGGCAACCACCTGGCCGCACCTGGCGGCGCTGGCGCAACGGATGCGGGCGCGACCGACGTTCAAGACGCTGTACGAGCGCGAGGGATTGAGCGAGTGGGCGTAGCCTGGTCTCGTCGAGCGCTCGTCATTCGCTGCTATCGGGAATGACGACGTCACCCTGGGTTACGCTGGACGCTTTCGTGCCCGACGCAGGAGCGCCCTGGATGTCGACCCTCACTGCACAAGGCGCCAGCCCGGGCAAATCGCCCTGCATCGGTACCGCAACCTGCAAGCGAACCAGGACTACCGATCCATGCTGACCTTCATCCTGATCGCCGTGACCGCGCTGGTGTCGTGGCAGGCGTTCGACAAACCGCGTTTGATCGAGCGGCTGATCCTGTGGCCGCCGGCGATCGACCGCAAGCACCAGTACGACCGTCTGCTGACCCACGGCTTCATCCATGCGGATTGGCAACACCTGATCTTCAACATGATCACGCTGTTCTTTTTCGGACGCGTGGTCGAAGGCGTGTTCGCCCAGTTGATGGGGCCGCTGGGGTTCCTGTTCTTCTACCTGTCGGCGATCGTGGTTGCGATCCTGCCGACCTACCTGCGCCATCGCCATGATCCGAATTACCGCAGCCTGGGGGCGTCGGGGGCGGTATCGGCGGTGTTGTTCGCCTACATCCTGCTGGCACCGTGGTCGTTGATCTTCGTGTTCTTCCTGCCGGTGCCGGCAATCCTATACGCGGTGTTCTACGTCGGCTATTCGTACTGGATGGACCGGCAGGGCGGCGACAACATCAACCACAGCGCCCACCTGTCGGGCGCGGTCTACGGGGTGTTGTTCATGCTGCTGATGGAGCCGCGCGTCGGCGCGGGTTTCCTGCAGAAGTTGCTGAGCCCGTCGCTAGGCTGAACCCAGCCAGGCCAGCGCTGCGCAGCATCCATCGCGCCATCGCGCGAACGATTCGATCCGGTCAAATCAGGAATAAAATCAGATCGCGACCAACTGCGGCCGGATAGCAGGGTTGACCACCGTCGTACTCGCGGTGGGCGTGTCCGTGCAGGGCTGGGTTTCGCCATAGGCCTGGACAAGACGGTCATGGACCGCGTCGTCGAGCTGGCCCAATTCGCTGTTTTCAAGTTGGCCGGTGGTGGCCAGATGGAACAGCCGCTCCACCAGTTCGTCGTCGCTGATGGTCTCGATCGGAAGGTTGTGCTCGGCGGACATCGCGGTTCTCCTGTGCCGCTCGAGAGGGTCGCCGGCACCAGAGAGCACAGCATGTTCCGTGCCATGAGCCCGTTGCTTTCGTCGAAGGATGGCGGAGTGACCAGCTGCGTCACACGTGGTCGCGGCTGGCCAGTGGGCTGACGCGCCGCGGCGATGCTCACCCGGCTTGAATGTTCGCCGTGATACCACGGGGCTGCGGCACTCGCCCCGTTGCCGCATCGACAGTGACTTCGACAGGAGATAGGCATGGCGACCCAGAAAGCCGGCAAGTCCGTCAAGAAGGCCGGCAGCAAGACGGCGAAAAAGGCGACCGGAAAAACCACGGCAAAAAAAGCCACGGTCAAGAAAGCCACGGCCAAGAAAGCCACGGTCAAGAAAACCGCCGCAAAGAAAACCGCTGCAGGCAAGACCAGCGCCCGCAAGGCGCCCACACGCAAGGCGGCCTCGAAGAAGACTGCGACCAGGAAGGCCGCTTCGACCAGGACGCCGGCAAAGAAGACTTCGCCGAAGAAGGCCACGGCCAGCAAGACTGCATCCGCAACCACAGCATCCACAGCAAAAGTCGCCAGAAAGGCTTCGGCCAGGAAAGTCGCCAGCAAGAAGGCAACCAGCAAGAAGGCAACCAGCAAGGCGTCGACCCGGAAAACCGTCAGCAGGAAGACGGCGGTGAAGAAGACAACCGTCAAGAAGCTGGCAGGAAAATCCACGCACAGTGGCAACGGTCCACGCCAGCCGGCCGCCACCCCGCCATCGAGCCCGCGCGCCGCGTCCGGCAAGGTCGCCGGGACGACCGCGAAGTCGTCCTCCCGCAAGCCAGCTCCAAAGCCCCGCAAGATCACCCCTGCCAGGGCGATGGCCAACACCCGTAAATTGCTCGAAGCCAAGCAGCAGCACGATCGCGAACCGCAGCCGTGGCAACTTCTCGACCCGCAGCACGTGCACGTGCCCAACGAGGGCTACCAGTCGCCCGCCGCCGCCGACAAGGCCGAGGAGCTGCACGCGGCCGAAAGTCGCATGACGGGGATCCAGGGCAGCATCAGTACCCGGGATCGCCACAACCAGGGCAAGCGGGACCGCCGCTGAAGCCGCGCAAGGGTGGAGGACACCCGGAGCACTCGCCATGACCCAACCCGTGCAGGCCAATGGGCCGACAGTCAAATGGACGATCCACCACGATGCCGCCGCGTGCCGTTTCGCCACGGCTGCCGACGGGTCCAAGGCCTACCTGGAGTACCAGCTCGACGGCGACATCTTCACCATCACCCACACCCGCGTGCCCGAGGAGATCGGCGGGCGCGGGATTGCCGGCGAGCTCGTGCGGGCAGCCATCGAGCATGTGCGTGCAAACGAGCTCAAGGTCGAGGCGCAATGTTCGTACGCCGACGCCTGGCTGAGCCGGCATGCCGAGTTCGCCCCGCTGCGGGCCTGAGCGGAGAACCTCGCGACAACGCTGTATCGGCGATTTACACTTCACCGATGCCCATCGAAACCGCCGCCTACGACGCCCTGCCGCTGCAAGTCTGGACGGCGCGTGTCGATGGCAGTCTCGATTACGTCAATTCCTCGGTGACCGGTTATTTCTGCGTGTCGGCCTCACGCCTCCTCGAAAAGGGCTGGATGGATTTCTGCCACCCGCAGGACCTGAGCGAGGCTGCGCGGCGATGGTCGCACTCGCTTCGGACCGGTGAGCCCTATGAGATGGTGTTCAGGCTGTTGGGAGGTGTCGATCGCAAATACCGATGGCATGTCGCCCGCGCGTCTCCGCTACGCGATGGTGACGACGCCATCGTCGGCTGGGTCGGCAGCAATATCGAGGTCGACATGCTCAAGCGTTCAGAGGAGCTTGGGCAGGCGTGGGCGGTACGCGCGCAGATGGCGCGCGAGCGGTTCCATCTGCTGCTCGCGAAGGCCCCGGTCGCCATCACCGTCACCCACGGCCCCGAGCACCGTGTCGAGCTGAGCAACCAGCGCGCGCGTGCGATCATCGGCGGGCGCAACACTGAAGGCCTGCTGCTGACTGAAGCGTTTCCCGAGCTGGAGGCGCAGGGCATCATCGACAAACTCGACCGGGTCTATCGAAGCGGCGAGCGCCTGGAGGAACACGAGATGCCGGTTCGCTTCGATCGTCTGGGCGATGGCCAGTTCCAGCAGGCGTGGTTCGACACCACCCTGGAACCGTTGCGCGATGCCGATGGCGAGGTCAGCGGCATCATGATCGTCAGTGTCGAGCTCACGGCTTCGGTGCGTGCCCGTGCCGACGTCGACCGCTTGTTGCGCGAGCGCGCCGCGGTGCTGGACCAACTGGCCGAGGGCGTGATCATCACCGATCACGAAGGCCGCATCAGTTTCGTCAACCAGGCGGCCGAGCAGCTGCACGGCTGTGCGTTGCTCGATGTGCCGCCGGAGCGGTACGCCGATGCCTACCATCTGTTCACCGAGCAGGGCGAGCCTTATCCGCCACACGAGTTGCCGCTGGCGCGCGCGATCCTGGGCGACGAAACCGTCCGCGATGCGCGCTGGCAGATCCGTCGCGCGGACGGCTCGGTGGTCATCGCCCAGGGCAGCGCGCAACCGCTGCGTGGCCAGGATGGCGAGAAGATCGGCGCTGTGCTGACCGTGCGCGAGGCACCGGCCGGCTGACAGGCCGGCTGACGGCCCGGCTAAACCAGCACGCCGAGCACGTAGAATGGCCGGCCCCTTGCCGCTCCGCACGGCCACCGGACTTGCGCATGCGCCTCAACAAACACATCAGCGACACCGGCTTCTGCTCGCGACGCGCGGCTGACGGCCTGATCGCCGAGGGCAGGGTCACCGTCAACGGCATCCGCGGGCGGGTCGGCAGCGAGGTCGGCGAGGGCGACGAGGTCAAGGTCGACGGCCAGGCGCTGAAAGCGCGCAGCGTCGCCAAGGGCCAGCGCCTGCATGTCTACATCGCGCTCAACAAGCCGGTCGGCGTGGTCTGCACCACCGAGTCGGCGGTCGTCGGCAACATCATCGACTTCGTCGGCCACGAGCGCCGGATCTTCCCGGTCGGCCGGCTCGACAAGGATTCCGAAGGGCTGATCCTGCTGACCAGCAACGGCGACATCGTCAACGAGATCCTGCGCGCCGAGAACAAGCTGGAAAAGGAGTACCTGGTCGCGGTCAACAACGCCGTCACCGACGAGTTCCTGCGCGGCATGGCGCGCGGGGTGCCGATCCACGGCCAGACCACGCTGGCGTGCAAGACCGGCAAGCTTGGCAAATTCGGTTTCCGCGTTGTGCTGGTGCAGGGCCTCAACCGGCAGATCCGGCTGATGGCCGCGCACTTCAAGTACCGGGTCAAGCGGCTGGTACGCGTGCGCATCGGCAACGTCAAACTGGCGCATCTGAAGATCGGCCAGTGGCGCAACCTGACCGACGCGGAACTGCGCGGGTTGTTGCCGCATCGCAGCGAGTGGTAGGGGCGGCTGGGGATCATCTAGTTCGTGCTGCGTTGCCTGTTTGTGGTGGAAGAACCCGCCGGGCTACGTGGCTGCGACGTAGAACCATATCGATGAGCGGAGCTTGCTCCGCTGTCGGGTGGCGGCGGAAAAGCAGCCGAGCAAGCTCGGCTCTACGCCGCGCCGACTGCTGCTGGCCACACGTAGATCAAGGCATCACGTCCTGGCCGCTATCGTCGTCCGCAATCACCAAGGATTGCCAGATGAAGCATGTTGCCGCCCTGTTGCTGCTGGTCCTGACCCTCGCCGCCTGCGATCGCGGCAGTGCGCCGCCGGTTTCGGCCCCGTCGCCTGCAGCCACGACACCGGCATCCCCACCTGACGCTGCGACGGTGGCGATGGAGGACGTGATAGAAACCACCTCCGACTACGTCATCGGCATCAGTTACACGCCCACGTTGTCCAAATATCCGCCGCTTGCCGCGATCGCCAGGCGCTACGCCGACGAAGCCCGTGCAGACCTCATGCAGGCAGTCGGTAGCCGCGAGGCCGGGGCGGGCAACGCGATGTACGACCTGTCGCTGACCTTCAGCGAGGTGCTCGACAGCCCGACGCTGGTCGCCATCGCCGCCGACGGCAGCAGCTATACCGGCGGCGCCCACGGCACGCCGCTGCTGGCCCGGTTCGTGTGGCTGCCGCAGCAGAACCGGCTGCTCAAGGCCACCGATCTGATCCCCGACCGCAGCGGCTGGCAGGCGATTGCGGCGCACGTGCGCGAGCAGTTGCACACCGCCATGTCGCAACGCATCGATGCTGACGAACTGCCAGCGGGCGAGCGCTCGCAAGTCATGAAGAACGCCGGCGGCATGATTGATGAAGGCACCGAGCCCGACCCCGCAAACTTCGCCCAGTTCGAACCGGTGGCGCAGCCCTCTGGCGCCCTGGCCGGCTTGCGTTTCGTGTTCGCGCCTTACCAGGTCGGTCCGTACTCCGACGGCGTTCAGACCGTGCAGGTGCCGGCATCGGTGCTGCTGCCGCATGTCGCGCCGGCGTATCGCGACCTGTTCGCAAATCCGGACCGGACTACCGCACGCTGAGTACCGGCCTTATCCGCTGAGACGCCAATCGAGCACGGCACGCAGCGTTTCGCCGCAACCCGCATCGAGCTTCAAGGTCGCGATGGCGTCCGCGCGTGTCGTGCCCTGGTTGAGTATCGCCAGCGGCAGCCCGGCCTCGCGTGCCATGCGCGCAAAGCGGTAGCCGGAATACACCATCAACGATGAACCGACGACCAGCATCGCGTCGGAGGCCTGCAGCGCGACACGCGCATGTTCGTATCGCGCGCGCGGCACGTTCTCGCCGAAGAACACGACATCGGGTTTCAACAGTCCGTCGCAATCCCGGCAGCGCGGCGGCACGAAGTGCGCGATGGCATCGTCGTCGTCGATATCGGCATCGCCGTCCGGGGCGACCTCCGCGCGTGTCGCATGCCAGCCCGGATTGGCCTCTTCGAGGTGCACCTGCACGGCCTCGCGGGGCAAGGTTTCGGCGCACCCCAGGCAGACGACTCGATCGAGGCGTCCATGCAGGTCGATCACCAAACGGCTGCCTGCACACTGGTGCAGGCCATCGACGTTCTGGGTGACCAGCAGCGACAACGTGCCGCCGTCCTCCCAGTCCGCCAGCGCACGATGTGCGTCGTTGGGCTGCGCGCGCGCGAACCGCGGCCAGCCGATGCCACTGCGCGCCCAGTAGCGCCGGTAGGTCGCGGCATCGCCGGTGAACGCCTGGAAGGTGACCGGTGGGCGGCGCTTCCAGACACCCTTGGCGTCGCGGTAGTCAGGAATGCCCGAGGCCGTGCTGCAGCCCGCGCCGGTGAGCGCGAAAACGCGGCGGTGGCAGGCGAGCCAGTCGCGCAGCAGCTCCGCGGCATTGCGGCCGGCATCGGGAGCAGTTGTGGCTGTCATCTCCATGGCTGCATCGTAGCGGCAAGTGATTTCCGTCATGTCGCCATGTCGCAACCGAGTTGACGGCACGCGTTGCGCAGGACTTGACGAGTGCTCGGCGAAAAAAAACCGCCCGGATTGCTCCGGGCGGTGTGTAGTCAAGCGTCGTTATGCCGGATCAGTTGGGCGTCGGCGCGTCCGGCGTGGTCATGTTGGAGGCATCCGGCACCCTGCTGTCGTCGCTGACCGGGGTGTCGAGGCCGCGGCGCGCGAGCAGCGCTGAGATCTCCGGTTCTGCACCGGTGAAGTCGCGGAACAGCTGCAGCGCGTCCTTGCTGCCGCCCTGCGACAGCAGCTTGGCGCGGAAGCGGTCGCCGTTCTCGCGGGTCAGGCCGCCATTGGCCTTGATCCAGGCGACGGTATTGGCGTCGAGCACTTCCGACCAGATGTAGGCGTAGTAGCCGGCCGCGTAGCCGCCCATGATGTGGCTGAAGTACGGGGTGCGGTAGCGCGGCGGCACCGGAGCGTAATCCAGGCCGATCTTCTTCAGCGCGGCGGCTTCGAACGCCACCACGCCCTTGGCGTCCGGTACCTGGTTGGCCGACAGCCGGTGCCATTCCTGGTCCAGCATCGCCGAACCCAGGTACTCGGTGGTCGCGAAGCCCTGGTTGAACTGGGCGCTGGCCAGCACCTTGTCAAGCAGTTCCTGGGGCATGGCCTCGCCGGTCTCGTGGTGCTTGGCGTAATTGGCCAGCACGCTGGGCCAGTCGGCCCACATCTCGTTGACCTGCGACGGGAACTCGACGAAGTCGCGCGGCACGCTGGTGCCGGAGAAGTACGGGTATTTCACGTCCGAGAACATGCCATGCAGCCCATGGCCGAACTCGTGGAACATCGTGGTGACCTCGTCCCAGGTCATCAGGGTCGGCTGGCCGGCCGAAGGCTTGGGAATGTTCTGGTGGTTGGCGACCACCGGCAGGGTGCCGAACAACTCGCTCTGGCTGACGTAGGAGTTCATCCATGCACCGCCGCGCTTGGACGAGCGCGCATAGAAATCGCCCAGGAAGATCGCCAGCTGCTTGCCGTCGGCGTCGAACACGTCGTACACCACCACGTCGGGGTGGTAAACGGGCAGGTCGGTGCGCTGCTTGAACGTCAGGCCATAGACCTGTTCGGCGGCGTAGAAAACCCCGTTCTCGAGCACGTTCTTCATCTCGAAGTAGGGCTTGAGCTGCGACTCGTCGAAGTTGTACTGCGCCTGGCGGACCTTCTCGGCGTAGAACGCCCAGTCCCACGGCTGCAGCTGGAACGTCGGCTGGCCCTTGGCGGCCTGCTCCTTGTCGATCATCGCCTGCAGCGCCGCACCCTCGCGCCGGGCATTGGCGACCGCGGCCGGAGCCAGCTGGGCGAGCATGGCGTTAACCGCTTTCGGGGTCTTGGCGGTTTCGTCCTCCAGCACGTACTGCGCGTGGTTGTCGTAGCCCATCATCGTGGCGCGTTCGGCGCGCAGCTTGAGCACCTGGGCAACGATGGCGGTGTTGTCCCACTGGTTGCCGCGGCTGCCGCGGGCGACCGACGCCTTGTGCAGCTTCTCGCGCAGGTTGCGGTCGGTGAGGTAGGTGTTGGGCGGCTGGCCGGTGGTGTTCTGCAACGTCAGCAGGAACTTGCCTTCGTGGCCGCGCTCCTTGGCGCTGGCTTCGGCCGCGGCGATGGCCTGGTCGGACAGCCCGTCGAGTGCGGCCCGTTTGTCGACGACCAGCGCGGAATCGTTGACTTCCGCCAGCACGTTCTGGCTGAACCGGGTGCCGAGCGCGGCGGATTCGGAGTTGATCACCCTCAGGCGGGTCTTGTCGGCCTCCGACAGGTTGGCGCCGGAGCGGACGAAGCTGGTGTGGTAGCGCTCGATCAGGCGCATGCCTTCGGCATCAAGGCCGAGCGTGGCGCGGGCGTCGTACAGCGCCTTGATGCGTGCGAACAACGCCGGGTTCAGCGCGATCGCGTCACGGTGCGCGGACAGCTTGGGCGCGAACTCCGCCTGCAGTTTCTGGCGGGTGTCATTGGTATCGGCGCCGACCAGCGAATAGAACACGGTGGTGGCCCGGCTCAGCACGCGGCCGGCTTTTTCCAGCGGGATGATGGTGTTGTCGAACGTCGCCGGCTGGGGATTGTTGGCGATCGCCTCGATCTCGGCGAGCTGCTCGGTCATGCCACGCTCGATCGCCGGGGCGAAGTCGCTGTCCTTGATCCGGTCGAACTGCGGGTACTGCAGCGGCAGCGTGCTTTCGGCGAAGAACGGGTTGCTGGTTTGTGCTGACACGGCGGTCTCGGTAGTAGCGGCTTGCGCCGGGCCCGGCATGGTCGCGGGAGCAGGCTGGGACGTCTGGGCGATGGCGGGGGTAGCCATCGTGGCGATGGCCACGGCCAGCGCCAGGGCGAGGGGATGCTTCATCGGGTGGAACCTCGTCAAGAGTTAATCCTCAAGCCTAACCCATGGGTCTTGAACCCGCCCATGACGAAAGCCATGGTGGATGAACAGGGGGGAGTCCGTGCTTTCGAAGGCATGTTTCCACCTGCACGGCGGCCTGGACAATGCTTCGCTGGTCATTCAGAGAACGCTGGATAAACGTGTGGCGCGCAGATCGTACGTCGTACGACCCGCACGATGCAGGCCCTTCCCTGGAAAACGCGAGTGCCTCTGCGCGGTTAAGCTGTCGCAAACCACGAGCGTTTCAACAAACGGTAATAGCCCATGACCGCCTCCACCGCTTTCGATTTCAGCGCGGTCGATATCGACGGCCAAGCGCGCACCCTCGACGAGTTCCATGGCAAGGTGCTGCTGGTCGTCAACGTCGCCTCCAAGTGTGGATTCACCCCGCAGTACGCCGGGCTTGAAAAACTCTGGCGCGACTATGGCCCGCGTGGGCTGGTGGTGCTCGGCTTTCCGTGCGACCAGTTCGGCCACCAGGAACCGGGCGACGAGGACGAGATCAGGAATTTCTGTTCGCTGAGTTACGACGTGACGTTCCCGATGTTCGCCAAGGTCGACGTCAACGGCGGCGACGCGCACCCGCTGTGGCATTGGCTGAAGGATGAGAAAGGCGGCTTCCTGGGCATCGACGCGATCAAGTGGAACTTCAGCAAGTTCCTGGTCGGCCGGGACGGCCGGGTGATCAAGCGCTACGCGCCTACCGATACACCGGAATCGCTGGCTGGGGACATCGAGGCCGCACTGGCGTGAATACGCGGCTGATGAGACAACCAGCACAGTGGTTTTTCATGAGCGGTTGCGAGCCGACGTAGCCTGCGGCGGTCCCGCCCTGAGTCGTCAATCGCCCACCGACAACGCGATGCTCGCTGTCGTCGCGGCGGAATCGCTTTCGATCCGCAACTCCAGTCCGTAGCGGTCGCACAGGCGTTGCACGATCGCCAGTCCCAAGCCGGAACCAGTGCTGTTCGGGCCTTTGTTGAACGCCTGGAATGCTTCGTCGCGCACCGGATCGGCGAGGCCGCCGCCGCTGTTGATGATGCGCAGCCGGTCGGCATGCAGATCGATGGCGATGCGGCCCTGTCGGGTGTGCGCGAAGGCGTTGCCGATCAGGTTGGACAGCAGGATATGCAGTACGCCGGCGGGCAGGGTGATCACCGCATCGCGCGGCACCGCGACTTCGACGGTGACGGGCTTGTCGTCCAGCAGCGGCGCCTGTTCCACCACCACGCGTTCTATTGCAGGCAACAGAGCGGTGGGGCCGCTGCCGATCACGTCCGGTCGATCCTCGCGCGCCAGCGACAACAGCAGGGTCACGGTCTGTTCCAGTTGCCGGACTGATTCGCGGACGTGGTCGATTTGTCGCCCGGCTTCGGATGACAATGCGGGTTCGCTCGCCAGCCGCTCGGCCGCGCTGCGGATCACCGTCAATGGGGTGCGCAGTTCATGGCTGGCGTCGCGGGTGAACTCCTGCTCGCGCGCGATGAACGTGCGCACGCGATCGATCAGCGCCTGCAGGCCGCGCGCGAGCACTCCGATTTCATCGTCCGGATAACGTTCGGCAAGGCCGTCCGGCAGTCGCCCCGGCTGCATTTCACCGACCCGTGCGGCCAGGTCCGCCAGCGGCGCGGCGGTGCGGCGCGCCAGCCAATAACCCAGCAGCAACGCCAGCGCGATCACGCCCAACGCCGACCAGGCGAGCAGGGCGAAGATGTCGTCGCGGATCGGACGCACCACCAGTTGCTCGCTGACCTCGGCCACCAGGTACGCACGCGCGGCCGGCGGCTGCGGATCGAGCGGCAACAGGTGGTAGTGCCGGCCTGCGTTGCCAGGGAATTCGACCCGCCAGGGTTCGGCGCGGTGCTGCGCGCGCAGGTCGTCGGGCATTGATCCGGTGTCGGCATGGATCGACATGAAGCCGCTGCGCGGCGCGTCCCAGCGCCCGTGCCGCGCATGCTGGGCGAGCTGCGCGGCGGCCTCCTGCTGCAGCATCGCCTCGAAGAACTCGTCCTCGACCGAGTACACGAACGCGACCGCATACAGGCCGAACAGCGCCGTGACTGCGAGGGTGAAGCCGGCAAACGCGAGCATCAACCGGTGGCGCAGGCGTCGTCGCGGCCGGGTCATGCGTCGCTTTCGAGCTTGAAGCCGACGCCGTGCACGGTCTTGAGCATCGGTGCGGCGAACGGTTTGTCCAGTGCCTGGCGCAACAGGTACAGATGCGAGCGCAGCGGGTCGGAATCTGGCGGGTCGTCGCCCCACAGCCGCTCGACCAGGTCGGAGCGGGTCAGTGTGCGTGGCCACGCCTCCGCCAGCGCGAGCAGGATGCGGTAGCCGGTCTGGTGCAGGGCCAGCGGCTGCTCGAAACGCCGCGCCTGGCCGCCACGACGGTCGATGCACAACGAACCGATGCGCAGCGCGTGGTCGGTGCCGACGCGATGGCGACGGGCCAGCGCCACGCACCGCACCAGCAGTTCCTCGGCCGCGAAGGGCTTGGTCAGGTAGTCGTCGGCGCCGGCCTCGAAACCGCGCAGCTTGTCGTCGAGGCCGTCGCGCGCGGTCAGCATCAGCACCGGGACATGCCGGTCGGATTGCACGCGCAGTGCCTCGCAGACGCGCAGGCCATCCAGCCCAGGCAGGCCGAGATCGAGCACCATGACATCGGGCGGACGGTCGAGCGCCAGTTGCAACCCGGTGCGGCCATCAGCGGCGAAATCCGCGCGATGGCCGTGCGATTCAAGCAGCGCGGCGATGTTGCCCCGCAGCGCGAGGTTGTCCTCGATCACCAGGATGCGGAGTGGGGCCTGGGTCATGTCAAATCCATAGCCTGACTGGCAATAGGTTCCATGTTGCGAGCACGATCATCCACTGCAGGACGCCCATGATGGCCGACAAATCCAGCATGTTCATCACGCCGTAGGCGTTGCGGCGTAATCCGACAACCAGGCCGACCATCATCGCCAATGGCAGGATGCCGGTCACTACGGCCAGCGAGATGCTGGCGAGGGTGACGTCCCCCAACTGGAGAAACGACTGTCGAAGGAAGAACGGAACCGGCACCGACAGCGCGAGGATCGCCAGCAATGGCACCAACAAGGTGCTGGTTCTGTGCAGGCGACCTGTCAGTGCACGCGCCAGTCCAGACAGGACGATGTAACCCGCCCCCAGAAGTCCCGCAGCCAGGCTGGCCCACAACAGGGCCATCCTTGTCAGTGAGGTTTGTTCGTAGCTGTGCAGCCCGTCGCTGAGGACCCGCGTACCATCGAGCGACTGCAGCAGGACGTGCGAGTCGGCCGTCCGGTCGTTCGCCCGGAACAACAGGCCGCCGGTCGGTACCAGCACCCTTTCGCCCGACTGGAAGGGCTTGATTCGCAAGTGGCTGCCGTCCCAGCGGACACGCACGAAGTTGAGCGTCGTGTCGATCCAGGCCAACGTCGACATCGCGTTGAGTGCGGGTACGTAGATGCCCTGCCAGTCACGCATTTCTTCAGCCGGCACGCCCGCTGGCGTCGGCGCGCTCGCGTCGATATCCAGCGCGCGGATGAGCAAGGCGTTGAAACGGTCGTAGTCGGCGGTTTCGCTGTCAGTATTCATCGCCACGAAGAACGCTTTGCCGTGGGCTGGGTACAGGCAGAGCATCGCCATGAAACCGACCGTGTTGCCCGAATGACAGACGCCCACGACGCCGTGCCGGTCGCGTTGCGCAAGCGCCAGCCCATGGCCGAGCGACAGTCCCGCCAGTGCGGCTTCGGTACCTGCAGGTGAAGCCAGGTTCGCCAGCAGGGCACGATCAATGAACGACGCTCCATCGACCGCGCCATCCCCCATGAGGAAATGCGCGAATCTGGCCATGTCGGCGGCAGTGGTGGTGAACTGCATGGCCGGACGCAGGTAGGCCGGCACCGCGGGGTGGATTACCCCGTCCTCGAAATGACCCATGGCCAGCCGGGGATCGGCGTGCGCGCCGGTTTGCGAGACAAAGGCGAAGGTACTGTCGTGCATCGAAAGCGGTTGCAGCAGTTGCGTATCGAGGTAGTGCTCATAGGCTTCGCCGGTGACCGACTCGATCACCATGCCGAGCAGGGCATAGCCCATGTTCGAGTACGAGAACCGGCTTCCCGGCCGGGCTCGCACTCGCAGCAATGACGGGTCACCCGCGAAGGCTTCGACCAGCGGCGTATCCGCTTGCGGCTTCAGGCTGAACACCTGCCAGAAACGCAGGTTGTCCAGGCCTGCGGTGTGCATGAGCAGGTGGCGCAGCAGGATGGGATCGCCGTCGTCATGCCATGGGTTGTCGAATGCAAGCGACGGCAGCAGCTCGGCTATCGGCGTGTCCAGCGACAGCCGACCCTCGGTGATCAGTCGCAGCACGCCTGCCGCCAGCACGACCTTGGCGACCGAACCGACATGCACACGGTGATCGGGGTGCATCCGCTGCCTGCTACCGGCATGCATCAGCCCTGCGGCATCCACCGCGGAACTGCCATCGGCGACCACGGTGGTCCACACCGCGCCCGTCAGTCCTTCCTCCTGCAGCGTGCGCCACATGTCCGTGTGCAGGTTGCCGGGGGCGGCCGTCGCTCCCGAACGCAACGAAAGCGAAAGCAGCAGGCACATCAGCATCAGGCAAATGCCGAAGCCTGATCGTCGGGTTCTTTTCGTGAGGCGGGTCATTTTCATCTCGGCCTGTTGCAGCCGATGTCAGCGGGTCTGGATGCCAGCGTCGTCCAATTCGGCCATCAACTGACTGGCTTCGGCCATGTCGGGTTTGGCTTCCAGCAGGCGGGTGAGAATGCTACGTGCGTGATCGGTGTCGCCGAGACGATGATGTGCCTGCGCTATACCGAGCTGCAATTGGGGTTCGGCCATGTGCGGCGCGGCCAGTTCCATGATCGCCAGCGCGGCGCGCACCCGCGCGGTGTCCTGCGCGGCCTGGAGCTGGTAGTAACCGAGCATGCCGATCAGCTCGACGTGATAGCGCGCGGTGTCCTGCGCCAGCGCGTCGCGCGCGGCATCGGCCTCGCCGGCGAGCAGGCGTTCGACCAGCGCCATGCTGTGCTCGTCGCGCCAGGGCTCGCGCGCGACCGGGGTGCGACCGAGCGCAACGACCACGGCTTCGGCCAGGCGCGGCGTCGAGTAAGGGTTCTGGCCGGTCATCACACGGCCATCGATCACTACCCTCGGCTGCATCAGCGGCGCGGCCTCGAACTGTGCGCCGCGTGCGCGCAACGCGTCTTCCAGCAGGAACGGGTACTCCTTCACCCAGCGCTTGCCGAACACGGTTTCCTCTTCATTGCTGAAGCCGGTTACCGCCTTGCCGGCGAGCAGCGCGCGGCCATCGGACAGGCGCACGTCGACCAGCGCCGCCGGCCCGTGGCAAACCGCGGAGACGATGCCGCCGCGCTCGTGGATATCGGCCAGCAGCGCCTGCAGCGCGGCATCGCGGGGCAGGTCGAACATCGCGCCCTTGCCGCCGACCACGAACACCGCGGCGTAATCCCCGGCCGCCAGCTTGGCGGTGCTGCGGGTGTCGGCCAGTCGCGCGATGGCGTCGGCATCGGCGAGCACACGCTCATTGAACGGCAGCGCGGGGTTGTACCTGTCGGGGACCACGGCGCCGCCGGCTGGGCTGGCGATGTCCACCGCCAAGCCGTTGTCGCGGAAGATCAGCCAGGCCTGGGCGAACTCGTCGAATTCGTAGCCGGGCCGGGTCTTGCCGTCATCGCGGCCTTCGCCGCTGACCACCATCAGCACCCGCAGTGGATCCTGCGCGGCGGCGGCTGCCGACGGACTGGCGAATGCGAGCGAAAACGCGATGCTGAGGCCAAGGAGAAAACTGCGCATGGAACGACCCTCGTCGATTGGGGCGTCCAGCGTGGAGCGCGGATGTGAAACAACCATCAAACGCGACGCGGATCATATGCGCCGTCCGCAGGGCCTGCCGGGGTGGTTATTTCTCGACGAATGCGCGCTCGTAGACGTATTGGCCCGGCGTGCCGATGCGCGGCGCGGCGCTGAAACCCCGGCCATCAAGCAGCGTTCGGAAGTCGGTCAGCATCTGCGGGCTGCCGCAGATCATCACGCGGTCGTGCTTCGGGTCCAGTGGCTCGATGCCGAGCTGCTGCATCATCCGACCGCTCGCCATCAGGTCGGTCATGCGACCGCGGTGGTCTTGGCCGTCATGGATGAACGGTTCGCGGGTCACGGTCGGGTAGTACCGCAGTTTCCGCGCTATCTGTTCGCCGAGGAACTCATGCCGCGGCAGCTCGTTGACGATGTAGTCGCGGTAGGCGAGGTCGTTCGCGTGGCGCACGCCGTGGGTGAGAATGACCTTGTCGAAACGTTCGTAGGTATGCGGGTCCTTGATGATAGACAGCCACGGCGCGAAGCCGGTGCCGGTGCCGAGCAGATACAGGTTCCGGCCCGGATGCAGGTCGTGGATCAGCAGGGTGCCGGTCGGCTTGCGCCCGATCAGCACAGGGTCACCGGGCCTGATATGGCGCAGGAGCGAGGTCAGCGGGCCGTCGGGCACCTTAATGCTGAAGAACTCCAGCTGCTCTTCCCAGTTGGCGCTGGCGATCGAGTAAGCGCGCAGCAGCGGCTTGCGCGCGCCATCGGTTTGCGCCACCTCCAGCCCCATCATCACGAACTGGCCGTTGTCGAAACGGAAACCATCGTCGCGGGTGGTGGTGAAGCTGAAGTAGTCGTCCGTCCAGTGACGGACGTCGAGTACGGTTTCGGTGCCGAAGGCAGAGGACATGCGGGCCGGGGCGCAGCTTGGGGGCGGGCATGGTAGCGGAGCGGGGCGCCAGCACAAGGCCGGCGCCACTTGCCATCACCGCGGTCCGCGCTGCTCGTAAGGCTTGGCCTTGTGGTCGCGGCGCAGCGCACTGAGCACGATGGCGATGCCGAGCGCGGCGCCAATCAGGAACAGCACCAGCGCGATTGCCGGATAGCCGAGCAGTGTCGGGCCAGTACCCGTTTGCATCATCAGTGCCGAGGCCAGGATCAATGCCGCGGTGACGATGCCCGCGGCAATCCGGTTGGCGATCTTCTGCAGGCTCTCCATCAATTGCGAGTCCTCGAAGCCGACCAGGCGTACCTGCAGCCGGTTTTCCGCCAGCAACGACAGAACGTCGGAGACCTTGCGCGGCGCCTCTCGCAACAGCGCCTGCACCTCCATCATCTCGCTGGCCATATTGGCCGGCGACAGCGACTTGCGCAGCCGCTGGCGCATGACCTGATCGAGGTGATCCTCGATCACGCGCTTTGTGTCCATGTCCGGATCGAGCGCGACCGCGACCGACTCCAGGTTGAGCAGGGTCTTGCCGAGCAGACTCATCTCCGGCGGCGTGCGCAGGCCGCAGGTGGTCGCAAGACGCACCAGTTCCAGCATCAGCCGGCCCTCGGATTGCGACTGCGCACCCGAGCGCGCGGCGTAGCGCGACACCAGTTGGCCGACATCGCGCAGGTAGCGCTCCTCGTCGAAATCCTCCAGCCGCGTGCCCATGCCGATCGACTCGTGGGCGACTTCCTCGCCACGGCCATCGACCGCGGCGAACAGCAACTTCAGCAGTCGCTCGCGCTGCTTCGGCGGCACGTGCGCGACCATGCCCAGGTCGAGCAGCGCCAGCCGGCCGTCTTCGGTGACCAGCAGGTTGCCTGGATGCGGATCGGCATGGATTTCGCCGTGCACGAACACCTGGTCGAGATAGCCGCGCATCAATGCCGACGCCAACCCGCCGTAGGCATTCTCGGTGCGCTGCAGGCCGGTGATGTCGGTGGCCTTGGTACCGGTCACCAGTTCCATCGTCAGCACTCTGGCGCGGGTGAGGTCCCACACCGGCTTGGGTACGAACAACTCGGGATAACCGGCGAAGTGGGCGTTGAAACGATCGAGGTTCTCGGCCTCGCTGCGGTAGTCGAGTTCGGCCAGCAGCGTCTTGCGGAACTCGTACACCCAGTCGGCGAAGCGCAGGCGCCGGCCGAGGTCGGTCATGCTGTCGACCTTGCCGGCCAGCGAGGCCAGGCTGGCCAGATCTTCGCGGATGGTGTCGATGATGGCCGGCCGTTGCACCTTCACGGCGACGCTGCGGCCATCGCGCAATGTCGCGCGATGTACCTGCGCCAGTGACGCGGAGCCGAGCGGGGTTTCCTCGAACGTGGCGAATACTTTATTGATGCGCACGCCGAGTTCGTCCTCCACGGCCGCCCGGACCTCATCGAACGGGACCGGTGCGACGTCGTCCTGCATGCGTTCCAGCGCGACCAGGTACGGCGCCGGCACCATGTCGGAGCGGGTCGACAGCGCTTGGCCGATCTTGATGAACGTCGGGCCGAGCGCCTCCAGGTCGTTGACGAATTCCTCGGGCTTGCCTTCGCCCGTGTCGGCTTCGATCCCTTCCAGTGAGGCGGCATCAATGTCCAGGCCGGTGAATACCCCAGCGTTGCGATACTTGATCAGGAAACGCAGGATCTGCGCGTTGCGCTTGAGGCCGCTGGCTGCTTCGTTCATGGCAATGCTCCGTGGATCGATGCAGCCTACGGTGCAGCATGTCAACGCCGGTTCATTTGGCGAGCCATGGGGCAAACTCATCGGGCAATTTCATCGGAGCAGACAGCCATGCCGACGTTATGGACAATCGGCCATTCGACCCGCTTCTGGGACACGTTCGTGGCGATGCTGGAGGAGGGCGGCATCGCCACGCTGGTCGACGTCAGGAGATACGCGGGATCGCGCCGGCATCCACAGTTCGCGGGCGAGGCGATGGCAGCGCGTTTGCCGGCATCGGGCATCGCCTACGTGCCGCTGCCCGCACTGGGTGGCCGCCGTACCGCACGCAAGGACTCGCCCAACACTGCGTGGCGCAACGCCAGCTTCCGTGGCTATGCCGATTACATGGAGCACGCGGCATATCGCGCCTCACGTAACCAGATGGCGGCGCTGGCGGAGGCAGCACCAACCGCGGTGATGTGCGCCGAGGCGCTGTGGTGGCAGTGCCACCGCGGTCTTATCGCCGATGACTTCAAGGTCGCGGGCTGGGAAGTAATCCATCTGATGGCGCCGGGACGCAACGAACCGCACGCGTACACCGCGGCGGCCCGCATCGTGGACGGACGACTGGATTACAGCGCGCCTGCCGGCGAGGATGCGCAACGTTCGCTGTTTTGAATCCCGGCATTGCAGACCTTCAGTCCTTCCACCCCCACGGCGCGGCGGGTGCAGCGACCGGCTGGCCCAAGTCGAACACGATGCGGAACGCGCGTTCGGTGCCGACCCTGTTGGCGGCGTAGACGAAGCGCTGGCCGGGCTCGATCTCGATCAGCCAGACGCTGCGCTGGCCGCTGCCGGTAATGGCCAGGCGCGTCTCGTCGTCGGCCGGGAACATCTGCGCATCGCTGCTGCCCGCGTTGGAGGTGACGCCGCCGTACTGGGTGACCACGTCGGGCGTGCCGTCCTCGTGGCGATGATCATGCTTGAGTTCGATACGGTCACCTTGCCGCGTCAACACCCAGGTGCGCGAAAAATTGTCCCCGACCACGAACGGGATGCGGATGCGCTGGGGCGTGCAATCGCGTACGTGCATGACCAGTGCCTTGTCGACGAAGCTCGTGTCGCCTTCGGGCGCAAGCTCCTGGATGCCGGCATAGGCGTTGCCGCAAAGGGCGCTGATGCGGTTCCACCATTGTTGTTGCGGATCGGGTGGGTCGTGGGCGACAGCGGGCGCAGCCGTCAATAACGCAAGCACAAAAAGGAAAACCGGAATGGGGTATTTCATCGACATGGCCTCGGCGAGTGTTCGGCTGCGGATATGTACGAATGATGCGGCATCTTGGCATCCCTGCGAATCGAGCCGGTGGGATCGGACTTCCTTTCGGTCGCAGGAGCGGCCCATGGCCGCGAGCTTTTCGATCCGACGGTGAAGAAGACCGAACCTGCTCATATGATGCAAAAGCTCGCGGCCATGGGGCGCTCCTACCAGGCAGTGCTACTTCTATCGGTATCCGGCCGCCTGCAGTTCGAACAGCTCCGCATAGCGTCCGCCCTGCGCCAATAATTCGACATGGGTACCACTGGCTTCCAGACGCCCGCCAGCCAGCACCAGGATGCGGTCGGCCATGCGCACGCTGCTGAAGCGGTGGGAGATCAGCACCGCGGTCTTGTCGTCGGACAGTTCCTTGAAGCGCTGGAACACCTCGAACTCGGAGCGGGCATCGAGAGCCGCGGTCGGCTCGTCGAGGATCATCACCTGCGCGTCGCGCATGTAGGCGCGGGCGATCGCGATCTTCTGCCACTGTCCGACGGAAAGGTCCACGCCGGTCTTGAAGCGTCGGCCGATCACCTGGTCGTAGCCGCCGGGCAGGCCTTCGATGAGCTGGTCGGCCATCGCCCGGCGTGCGGCCTCGCGGATGCGCACGTTGTCGGTCATCCGGTCTATCTGGCCGACGCCGATGTTCTCGCCCGCGGTGAGGTGATAGCGCACGAAGTCCTGGAAGATCACCCCGATGTTGGCGCGCAGATCGTCGAGGTCGTATTCGCGCAGGTCGCGGCCGTCGAGCAGGATGCGACCTTCGTCGGGGTCGTACAGCCGCGCCAGCAACTTCACAAGCGTGGTCTTGCCGGCGCCGTTCTCGCCGACCAGCGCCAGCACTTCGCCGGCGCGCAATTCGAAATCCAGTCCGCGCAGCGCCCAGTGTTCGGCATCCGGATAGCGGAAGCCGACGTTGTCGAACACGAAGCCGCGCTCGATCGGTCGCGGCACCGGCACTGCGTTCTCGGGCGTGGCGATCTCCGGCTGGATCTGGAAGAACGAGAACAGGTCTTCGAGGTACAAGGCCTGCCCGGCCACCTGCGACAGCCCGACCAGCAGCCCTTCCAGCAACTGGCGCAAACGCCGGAAACTGCCGGCGAGGAAGGTCAAATCGCCGATGCTGAAATCGCCATTGACCGTGCGCCAGGCGATGTAGGCGTAGGCGACGTAATAACCGGCGGTGCCGAGCGCGGCCAACAGCGTGCCCCAGAACGCGCGACGGCGGGCCAGCGAACGATTGGCGAAGAAGAACTTGTCGGCAAGCTCGCGATAACGTGCGATCAGGTAGCGGTGAAGATTGAAGATCTTCACCTCCTTGGCGGTCTCCACGCTGGCACCCATCTGGCGCACGTATTCGAGCTGGCGGCGTTCCGGTGTCCACGCGAAGTTGAGCGAGTAGCCCAGTGCGTTGAAGTGCGACTCGCCGATGAAGGCAGGGATCAACGCCACCGCCAGCAGCAGGATCAGCCACGGCGCGTAGATCAGCAGGCCGATCGCGAAACTCACCACCGTGATGGAGTCCTGCACCTGGCCGAACAACTGGCTCATCAGGTTCATCCGGCCCATCGTCTGGCGGCGGGCGCGGTCGAGCTTGTCCTGCAGGTCGGGGTCTTCGAAGTCCTCCAGGTCGAGCGTCGCGGCGTGTTCCATCAGGCGCACGCTGGTGGCGTTGGTGAACAGTTCCGACAGCAGCGAATCGCCGTAGCTGATCACCCGGCCGAGCAGATCCGAAGCGATCGCAAGGCCGAACTCGATCGCCAGCAGCGTGATCAGATGGTCGAGTTGCCCACTGCTCCAAGCCGCGCCCAACGTGTCGAAGCCGGTACCGGTGCCGACCAGACGCACCGCCTCGTCGATGATCAGCTTGCCGACATACAGCGTGATCACCGGCAGCAACGCGCGGATGATGCGCAGGCCGAGGGTGAGCAGGGTCAGCGTGGGGCTGGTCGCCCAGATCTGCTTGAGGAACGGCCGCAGGTTGCGCAGCGCGTCGAAACGTTCGCGCAGGCTCGGTTTGGCGGACGGACCTGCCGGCGCGCTGCCGGAAGTGCTTGCTGTGGTGCTGGGCATGCCGACGATTCTGCCTGCCGGTGGAGATCCGCGGGTGAAACCGACGGGTTGCAGCGCGAAGTGCCTCTGCACGCAGCGGCTGACCCGTGGCGACGACGTTAAACTGACGGCCCGCCATCGGATGCCCCAGCGACGTGACCACGATCCGCCAGGAAGATTTCATCCAGAGCGTCGCCGACGCCCTGCAGTACATCAGCTACTACCACCCGGTCGATTACATCAGGAGTCTCGCCGCCGCCTACGAGCGCGAGCAGAGCACGGCCGCGAAGGACGCGATCGCGCAGATCCTGATCAACTCGCGCCTGTGCGCGGAGGGCCACCGGCCGATCTGCCAGGACACCGGCATCGTCACCGTGTTTCTCGCCATCGGCATGAACGTGCG
>JALZKJ010000116.1 GCA_030859305.1 Pseudomonadota bacterium
CGCTGGTTTTGGTTACTTTTGCCGTAACAAAAGTGACCCGCCCAAAGGCGGAAGCTCTTGATCCTGATCTTGTTGTTTGCTTGAGCTCAGAAGCAGAAAGCCTTCAAACTCTGGACAGGCGAAAATCAAATGCTTTCGCTTTCAGCGAGTTACTTTTGTCTTGGCAAAAGTAACCAAAACCGCAGCGCCGGACGCTCGCCGGGGCGATGAAGCCGCCCCGGTTCCCTGCGCTCCTCGAACAAAGGGTACGGCGCCCAAACTCGCTTCGCTCAGACAGGGGCGCCTTTTCCCCCTTTGTCCTCCGGTGCTCGGCGAGCTTTACGGCGCGGGGAAAATCAAGATCACGATCAACAGCAACAGCAACAGCAACGGCTACGGCTACGGCTACGGCAACAGCGTGAACAACAGCAAGATCAAGATGGATCCCAGCGTTCGCTGGGATCACGAGCAGGCGTGGATGGCGAGCAGGCCCGGTAGCGGCCCAAGGGATCACCAACGCCGCTACCGCACACCCGCGTCAACGAAGCGCATCAAGGGCACGCCGATCAGATCTCCACCTGTGACCCCAGCTCCACCAGCCGGTTGCCCGGTATCCGGAAGAACCCGGTTGCCGGCGCCGCATTGCGGTGCATCAGCGCGAACAAACGGTCGCGCCACACCGGCATGCCGCGATGCGCGCTTGCGATGATCGTCTCGCGGCTGGCGAAATACGTGGTTTCCATCGGATCGAAATAGAGGCCGCCCTGGTCGCAACTGCGCATCAGCGCCAGTGGCACGTCCGGCGTTTCCATGAAACCGAACCGTATCAACACGCGATGGAAATCGTCGCCGATCGCATCGATCTTCAAGCGCTTGTCCTTGGGTGCATACGGCACCGCCAGCGTCTCCACGGTCAGGAACACATTGCGCTCGTGCAGCACCTTGTTGTGCTTGAGGTTGTGCATCAGCGCGTGCGGCACCACGCCCTTGTCGGCGGTCATGAAGATCGCGGTGCCGGGCACGCGCACCGGCGGCGCCAGCATCAGGCCTGGCAGGAAACTGCCGATCTGGATGCCGCCTTTCTGGATCTCGTCGCGCAGCAGTTCGCGGCCATGGCGCCAGGTGCGCAGCAGGGTGAACAACACGATGCCCAGCGCCACCGGGAACCAGCCCCCCTGCAGGATCTTGGCGCCGTTGGCGACCACGAACGCGAGGTCGCCCACAAAGAACACCACGCAAAGCGGCAGCACCCACAGCCGCCAGCGCGGCCACAGCGCGCGCGCGACGATCGCCAGCAACAGGGTGTCGATCAGCATCGTGGCCGAGACCGAAACGCCGTAGGCGGTCGCGAGCGCCGACGACGTTCGGAACGTCAGCACCAGCACGATCACGATCAGCATCATTGACCAGTTGATTGCCGGGATGTAGATCTGCCCGATCGTGGCGCTGGAGGTGTGCTTGATCGTCATGCGCGGGATGTAGCCAAGTTGCATCGCCTGTCGGGCTACCGAAAACCCGCCGGTGATCACCGCCTGGGAGGCGATCACGGTCGCGGCGGTCGCCAGGAAGATCATCGGGATCCGCCCCCACTCGGGCACCCCGATGTAGAACGGGTTGCGGATCGCGGTCGGGTCCTCCAGCACCAGCGCGCCCTGTCCCAGGTAGTTGAGCATCAGCGCTGGCAACACGAAGAAGTACCAACCGTAGCGGATGGGTTTGGCGCCGAAGTGGCCCATGTCGGTGTAGATGGCCTCGCCGCCGGTCACCGCCAGCACCACCGCGCCGAGGATGAACACGCCGCCCCAGCTGTGCTCGTAGAAAAACCGCACCGCCCACCACGGGTTGATCGCCTTGAGCACTTCGGGCTCGTGCACGATGTTGAGGATGCCCAGGGCGGCCAGCACCACGAACCACAGCACGGTGATCGGCCCAAACACGCGCCCGACCTTGGCGGTGCCATAACGCTGGGTGGCGAATAGCATGACCAGCACGATGACGGTCAACGGCACGATCCAGTTGTTCAGCTGCGGCGCGACGATCTCCAGGCCTTCGATCGCGGACAGCACCGAGATCGCCGGCGTGATCACCCCGTCGCCGAAGAACAGCGAGGCGCCGAGGACGCCGAGGATGCCGACCAGGTAGGTCGACTTGGCGCCCTTGGGCAGGCTGCGCTGGGCCAGCGCCATCAGCGCCATGATCCCGCCCTCGCCCTCGTTGTCGGCGCGCATGATGATGGTCACGTACTTCAGCGTGACCACGATCATCAGCGACCAGAACACCAGCGACAGGATGCCCAGCACGGTGTCGTGGTTGGCGATCAGTCCGTACGTGGGCGAGAACGCCTCGCGGATCGTGTACAGCGGGCTGGTGCCGATGTCGCCGAACACCACACCGATCGCGCCGACGACCAGGCCGGCGGGGCCGATCTTGCCGTGGCCGTCGGACCCGGGGTGATCTGCATGGACGGAAGTTGTTGGGGTGGCCATGGCCTTCCTGGTGCGATCCGGGCGCTAACGCAGCGCGGACTTGAGGGCTTTGCGGATGATGGTCGCGGCGTCGTCGCCGGCTTCGGCGGCATCACGCGCCATGCGCGCGGCCTCCACCGGCTTGTAGCCCAGTTGCTGCAAGGCAATCGTGGCCTCGCTCTGCGCGTCGGCCGGTACGCCGCTGCTGCCGAGGGTGACGCCACCGGTCATCAGGTCGGCAGCGCGGTCGCGCAGTTCGACCACCATGCGCTCGGCGGTCTTCTTGCCGATGCCGGGGATGCGTGTGAGCGCGGCGAGGTCGCCGGTCTGCACCAGACGCGCGAACTCGTCGACGGTGACGCCCGACAGCACCGCCAGCGCGATTTTCGCGCCGATGCCGGTGACCTTCTGCACATCACGGAACAGCCGGCGCTCGTTCTCGCGCAGGAAGCCGTACAGCGACACGCCGTCTTCCTTCTGCGCGTAATGGGTGAACAGCGACACCTCGCGGCCGAGTTCGGGCAGGTCGTAGAAGGTGCTCATCGGCGCCTCCAGCTCGTAGCCGACGCCATTGACGTCGACCACCAGCCACGGCGGCTGCTTGTGGATGACGATGCCTTTGAGGCGTCCGATCATGAGCCGCGTCTCCGCAATTGATGGATGGCGATGCCGGTGCGCATCTGGGTCGCGCTCATGTGCGCGTGCGTCAGCGCAACCGCCAGCGCATCGGCCGCATCGGCCTGCAATTTCATCTCCGGCAGGTTCAACAACAGCCGGACCATGTGCTGCACCTGCAGCTTGTCGGCCGCGCCGCGACCGACCAGTGACTGCTTGATGACACGCGGCGCGTACTCGCTGATCGGCAGGTGCCGGCGCACCAGCGTCGCCAGCGCCGCGCCGCGGGCGTGGCCGAGCTTCAGCGCCGAGGTCGCCGACTTGTCCATGAACACCGTTTCGATCGCGACCTGCTGCGGCTGCCATGCGTCCATCACCCGCTCCAGGCCTTCGCACAGCAGGCCGAGCCGCGACGGGAAATCGGCGGCGTCGAGCAGTTTGATCGCCTCGCAATGCACGAACGTGCAGCGGCCATCGGCGGCGACGTCGATGACGCCGACGCCGGTGCGCTGGGAGCCGGGGTCGATACCGAGGATGCGGATCACGGAATCAGCTTACGCCCTCAGGCGTAGGCGTCCTCGCCGAGTTCGGCGTTGGAGTAGACGTTCTGCACGTCGTCGAGATCTTCCAGCCAGTCGAGCAGTTTGGCGACCTGTTGTGCGATGTCGCCTTCGACGGCAATGTCGTTGTCGGCGCGAAACGTCACTTCGCTGTCGTCGGGTTTCAGGCCCGCGGACGCCATCGCCGCCTTGACCGCATCGAACGCATCCGGCGCGGTCAACACGTCGATCGCCCCGTCTTCCGGGTACACCACCACGTCGTCGGCGCCGGCTTCGATCGCAGCCTCGGTTACGGCGTCCTCGTCCGCGCCGGGCGCGAAGCTCAGCACGCCAAGCTTGCGGAACATGAAGGCGACCGAGCCGTCGGTGCCGAGGTTGCCGCCGAACTTGCCGAACGCGTGGCGCACGTCGGCCACGGTACGCACCTTGTTGTCGGTCACGCAGTCGACGATCACCGCGACGCCGCCGGGCGCATAGCCCTCGTAGCGGATTTCCTCGTAGCTGATGCCTTCCAGCTCGCCGGTGGCTTTCTTGATGGCGCGCTCGATCACGTCCTTGGTCATGTTGGCCGCGTACGCCTTGTCGATCGCGGTGCGTAGGCGCGGGTTGCTCGCCGCATCGCCGCCGCCGGCGCGCGCGGCGACGCCGACCTCGCGCAGGAGCTTGGTGAACATCTTGCCGCGCTTGGCGTCTTGGGCGCCCTTGCGGTGCTGGATGTTGGCCCATTTGGAATGGCCGGCCATGGGGATTTCCGTACTGCGGGAGAAACAAGCGGCGGATTATAGGCGCTCAGCGCGCGTGGGCTGCGATTGTCGTCGACGCTTAGACAGAAACCCGCATCTCACAACCCGTAGAGCGGAGCTTGCTCCGCTACCCGCACCGGGCCGACAAGAACAGCCGAGCAAGCTCGGTTCTACCCAACCTCGGCATCCGTGGGGCGCTCCTACGGCGCCAGGAATCGGCCTTGCTGCAGAAAATGCGCCGCCTGCCGCGCCGCGGCGGTCGAAAACAACAGGCCGCTGTGACTCGCCGCGACGACTGTATGATCGGCCAGCCCCGCCAGCCGGGTTTCGGCGACCGCGACCGTGCCATCGCTGTCGCCGCGGATGCCACCGAAAAACTGGCCCAGGCCAAACGGCACCCGGCCGGCGATCACCGCGACTTCGGCGCTGCCCTGCCACGGCTGGCAGCCTTGCCGCAGCAGGGCGGCGCTCCTGCCGAGGGTGGACGCGGTGAGCGTGCGTTGCGCCAGCCCGCTGGCGGCAGAGCTGCCGCACAAGGGCGAACCGAGGCAGACCACGCGTCTGACCGGCAGGCGCGGTTCGCGCTGCAGCGCGGTCAATGCGACCAGGCCGCCGAGGCTATGGGCCAGCACGTGGGTATCGCCCCGTGCCAGGAGCTCGCTCAACCGGGGAATAGCCGCTTCCGGGCCGCCACCCACGGTCGGATAACCGAAAATTTCAGGCGCGTAGCCGGCCTCGATCAACCGCGCCGCGTGCCAGCGCATCGAGGCGGCGGGCATCCACAGGCCGTGCAGCAGGACGACGCGGCGGGTCATGCTCCCGCTTCGCGCCGCAGGATGAACTCATGGTCGCGCATCCGGCCGACCGGGAATTCGTAGTCGCCGACATGTTCGAACCCATGCCGGGCATAGAACCGCTGCGCGGCCAGGTTCTGCGACCACACCCCAATCCACAGCGTGCGCGGGCCATTGCGCTGCAGCCAGTGCAGCGCGGTCTCGAACAGGCGCCCGCCCCAGCCGTCGTTCTGCCACTCGTCAAGCACATACAGTCGCTTCAGCTCGCCATCGCCCGCAACCACTTCCGCGTGCGGCAGGCCGCATGGGCCGGCGGCGGCGTGGCCGACCACTTCGCCGTCCCGCTCCAGCAACCAGATCGCGTAATCGCGATGGCCAAGGATCACCGCCTGCTTCTCGACCGCATAACTGTCGCGCAGGAAAGCCTGCAGGTCCTGGTCCGGATACAGGTGCCCGAACGTCTCGGTGAACGTGCGCGCGGCGATGCGCGACACCGCATCGGCATCATCCGGCCCGGCGCGGCGGATGCCCGGCTCAGCGTGCGTATTGTTAGATCCCATGCCCAGCCCAGCCGCCATTCGCATGGCTCACTCCGATGCCGATGCCTTGGCGGGCTTCGGCCGGATCGATACATGCACTTCGGCCAGCTGCTTGTCCGGCACCGCCGATGGTGCGCCGGTCATCAGGCACTGCGCGGTGGTGGTCTTGGGGAACGCGATCACGTCGCGGATCGATTCGGTGCCGGCCATCAGCGCGGCGATGCGGTCGATGCCGAACGCGATGCCGCCGTGCGGTGGCGCGCCGAAACGCAGCGCGTCGAGCAGAAAGCCGAACTTGGCCTCGGCTTCCTCCTTGCCGATGCCGAGCAGCTCGAACACCGCGCTCTGCATCGACGAACGATGGATACGAATCGAACCGCCGCCGATTTCATTCCCGTTGAGCACCATGTCGTAGCCGCGCGACACCGCGGTCTTCGCGTTCGCACGCAGGTCCGCCTCGTCGTCGACCGCCGGCGCGGTAAACGGGTGGTGGAGGGCGACGTAGCGGTGGTCCTCCTCGTCCCATTCGAACATCGGGAAGTCGGTGACCCACAGCGGCGCCCAGTCTTCGCCGACCAGTTTCAGATCCTTGCCGAGCTTGAGCCGCAGCGCGCCCATGAAGTCCGACGCGGTCCTGTACGTCGCCGCACCGAACAACAGCAGGTCGCCGCCCTGCGCGCCGGTCGCTTCGAGAATCGAAGCCAGGGTCGCGTCATCGAGGAACTTGGCGATCGGCGAGTTGATCCCTTCGCGTCCTTTGCCTGCATCCTCCACCTTCATCCACGCCAGGCCCTTGGCGCCATATTTGGCAGCGTGCGCGGCGTAGTCGTCGATCTGCTTGCGCGACAGCGTCGCCGCGCCGGGCACGCGCAAGGCGACCACCCGGCCATCGTCGTGGTTCGCCCAGTCGGTGAAAACCTTGAACTCGCAGTCCTTCACCAGCTCGCCGATGTCAGTGAGTTCCATCGCGATGCGCAGGTCGGGCTTGTCGGAACCATAGCGGCGCATCGCCTCGGCGTAGGTCATGCGCGGGAACGGCGCAGCGAGTTCGACCTGCATGACTTCGGCGAACACGTCGCGGATCATCTGCTCGGTCGCGTCCTGCACGTCGCTCTCGGACACCCACGCGAACTCCATGTCAAGCTGGGTGAATTCGAGCTGGCGGTCGGCACGCAGCGCCTCGTCGCGGAAGCAGCGCGCGATCTGGTAGTAACGATCGAAGCCCGCGACCATCAGGATCTGCTTGAACAACTGCGGCGACTGCGGCAGTGCGTAGAACTCGCCTTCGTGCATGCGCGCCGGCACCAGGAAATCGCGCGCGCCCTCGGGCGTGGCCTTGGTCAGGATCGGCGTCTCGATGTCCTGGAAATCGCGCGCGTCCAGCCAGCGGCGCAGCGCCTGCACCAGCCTGATGCGGGTGCGCATCTTCTTCTGCATCTCCGGCGTGCGCAGGTCGAGGTAGCGGTACTTGAGACGGATGTCCTCGCCGGCGTTCTCGTGGGCGTGGAACGGAAGCGGCTCGGCCTTGTTGAGCAGCTCGATTCTGGTGGCTACGATTTCGACCTGGCCGGTCCTGAGCTTGTCGTTGACCGACTGGCGCGTGCGCACGGTGCCGGTCACGCGCAGGCAATCCTCGTAGCCGACCTGCGCGGCCGCGGCGATGATTTCGGCATTGCCGGCCATGCCCGGGTCGGGCTCGGCGACGATCTGGACGATGCCCTCGTGGTCGCGCAGGTCGATGAAGCACAGGCCGCCGAGGTCGCGGGCGACGTCGGCCCAGCCGCACAGGGTGACGGTCTGACCGATCAGGGACTCGTCGACGAGGCCGCAGTAGTGGGTACGCATGGGGGCTCCGGAAGGGCGGCAGTCCTGCCGATAGCGGGGACATGCCAATGAACAGCGGGCCATTTTAGCGGCACAGGTGATTCTCCGTAGCGCGCCTGCCCCGCCACTCTGGCCGCTGGTTTCTGCAGCCGCACGAACCGTGCGGGTGATCTGTCGCCGTCTTAGAGCCGAGCTTGCTCGGCTGCGACCTCAACGAACCGCAGCGGAGCAAGCTCCGCTCTACGGATGGGTGCGGCAGAACGGGATGGAACGCTCCTGCAAAAAACTCCCACGCCACTTTTTCTCAGAGGAGGGAGCCATTCCTGGAGGAAGCCCAGGAAGACGCGCTGGTCACGCCGCCGGCTTGCTGTCGCTCGTCCCCGGTTTGCTTTCGACCTTGGCCGGTTTGGTTTCCGCGGGCTTGCTCTCCGCCGGTTTGCTTTCGCTCGGCTTGCTGTCGGCCGGTTTGGCATCCGACGCCGGCGCGCCGCCGTCGCCGGCCAGGTTGCGCTTCCTGTCGCCGTCCTTCTTGAAGTCGGTCTCGTACCAGCCACCGCCGGCCAGGCGGAACTGCGGCGCGGTGAGCTGGCGCACCACCTGCGGCTCGGCGCATTCGGGACAAGCGGCCGGGTCGGCGTCCGACAGTTTCTGCAGGCGGTCGAAACGGTGGCCGCAGGCGGCGCACTGGAAAGCGTAGATCGGCATGGACGCGGAACCGGAAAAATGTCCGTCCAGTCTGGGGCCACGGGCCGCGGATTCAAGTCAGATTGATCAAGGCGGGGTGGCCAAGGCGGGCTGATCAAGTCGGAGTGATCAAATCAAGGGTGAACCGGTTGAAACCCGCCTTGCATCAAGCCGCTTCGTAAAGGGCGAGGAACTCGGCTTCGGCC
>JALZKJ010000120.1 GCA_030859305.1 Pseudomonadota bacterium
CGCACGTACGGCGGCGTGACGACCAGTGCCGCATCGGCCCCGAGCGCGGCGGCGCGGCGGGTCTGTTCGATGGTCTTGGCGGTGTTGGACTGGCCAGTGCCCGCCAGCACCGGGATGCGGCCGGCGACCAGCTCCACCGCGCTGCGCAGCAAGGTGTCGAACTCGACGTCATGCAGGGCGGCCGCCTCACCGGTGGAACCGGCCACGACGATCGCCTCGGTACCGGCGTCGAGTTGCTTTACCAGCAGCCGCTGCCAAGCGTCGAGGTCGAACTCGCCAGAGACGTCGAATGGAGTCGCCAGGGCGGTGATGCTGCCGGAAAGTCGCAAGGGGAGGCCTTTGCTTGAGCGTGGCGGAAGGACAATCGTCAAGGGCGGCGAGACGTTGCACGTGCCCGACGATGTTACTTGCGGCGTCAAAGCACGGGCAAGTATGCTGGCCCGAGCCGCCGCCCGTGCGCCGGCCGCTGTTCAGTATCCGAGCACTTCGCTCCCAATGCAGGCGCCGCCTTGACTGATTCTGCTTCCCGGCCGTCGCCGAACGAAAACCACCTCCTGATCAACGCCTACACGACGCATCCGGAGTCGCCGCTGTTGTCGGTCACCCGCCGGATCACCGACAGCGGCTGCAACCTGGTCGATGCGCGGTTGTCCACCGTCGGCCGCGATGTCTCGGTGACCGCGCTCGCGGTCGGTTCCTGGGATGCGATCGCCAAGCTGGAGGCGATGCTGACCCGGCTGGAGCGCGAGGAAGGCTTCAAGCTGATCTGGTACCGCACCGGCGCCAAGCAGGTGCAGTCCAACCTGCTGCCCTACATCGTCGAGGTGGTGGCCGCCGACAAGCCCGGCATCCTGTTCCAGCTCGCCGACTTCTTCGACCGCCAGGGCATCACCATCGAGAGCCTGCACTGTTCGCGCTACCGGGCGATGCAGACCGGCGCCGACATGTTCTCGGCGCAGGTCACGGTCGGGGTGCCGGCCAGCATGCACATTGCGGCATTGCGCGATGACTTCCTGGAGTTCTGCGATCACCTCAACCTGGACGCCATCATGGATCCGATGAAGTTCTGAGGGATGAAGATCTGAGCATGCTCGATACCGGCGACCGCGTTCCCGACCTCCCTCTCGCCCTGTCCAGCGGCGAACCCGCCCGCATGTCCGGTTATCGCGGCCAATGGCTGGTGCTGTACTTCTATCCCAAGGACAGCACGCCGGGCTGCACCACCGAAGGCATCGACTTCAATGCGCTGCTGCCGGAATTCCGCAAGCTCGGCGCGAGCGTGCTGGGCGTGTCGCGCGACTCGATCAGGTCGCACCAGAATTTCCGCACCAGGCAGGGCTTCAAGTTCGATCTGGTCAGCGATCAGGACGAGTCCTTGTGCAACGCCTTCGGCGTGATCAGGGAAAAGACCCTGTACGGCCGCAAGGTGATGGGCATCGAGCGCAGCACCTTCCTGATCGATCCCGACGGCGTCATCGCGCGGTCATGGCGGCCGGTGAAAGTGCCCGGCCATGCCCAGGCCGTGCTCGACGCGCTGAGCCAGCTTTCCGACACTGCAAGTTCGCCAGAGGCGGCCAAAACGCAGTGATCGCCCCGATGTCACGTCGCCCCACCACCCCGCCCTTGCGGGTCCGTGGTGGCCTGTCCCTGCCCGTCCGTCGCCACCGTCGTACCTTTCCACCGATGACGAATACCGCAAGTGCGCCAAACCCCGATGTCGCTGTGCCAGCCAACCGCCACGAGGCCCTGGAATGACAAGAAGCAAGCGGATTTACGTGCTCGATACCAACGTGCTGATGCACGACCCGACCGCGCTGTTCAAGTTCGAGGAGCACGACGTATTCCTGCCGATGCAGGTGATCGAGGAACTCGACAACGGCAAGAAAGGCACCAACGAATCCAACCGCAACGCACGCCAGGTCAGCCGCTTCCTCAATGAACTGATCGAGGCACAGGGCAGCGACAAGATCGCCACCGGCATCACCCTGGCACGGCCGCAGGGCCTGCAACTGCGCGGCGTCGAAAGCATCGGCAAGCTGCGTTTCCAGACCGACTCGTTCGATGCCGGCAAGCGTTTCAGCGCGATCATCCCCGACAACCAGATCCTCGGCGCCATCCTTGCCCTCAAGGAAGCCGAACCCGGCGTGCCGGTGGTGTTCGTGTCCAAGGACATCAACCTGCGGATCAAGGCGGCGATCGCCGGGATCGTGTCGGAGGACTACGAGAACGACCGCGCGCTCGACGATTTCAGCCTGCTCTACACCGGCGCCACCGCTTTGGCGGAGGATTTCTGGCAGCGCCACGGCAAGGACCTCAGGTCGTGGACCGACAAGGGCCGCACGTTCTACGAGATCGCCCGCAACGAAGATGACGACTGGTATCCGAACCAGTTCGCCTACCTGCCCGGCGACGACGAATCACAGTTGCGCGTGGCCAAGGTCACCGACAGCAAGGTCACGCTGCAGATCGTCGACGATTTCCACCACAGCCAGCACGCGGTGTGGGGCATCAACGCGCGCAACCGCGAGCAGAACTTCGCGCTCAACGCGTTGATGGATCCCGAGATCGACTTCGTCACGTTGCTGGGCACCGCCGGTACCGGCAAGACCCTGCTCGCGCTCGCGGCCGGACTGGCGCAGACGATGGACCAGCAGCGCTACCGCGAGATCATCATGACCCGCGCGACGGTCAGCGTCGGCGAGGACATCGGCTTCCTGCCCGGCACCGAGGAGGAAAAGATGACGCCGTGGATGGGCGCGTTGACCGACAACCTGGAAGTGCTGACCCACAACCAGGACGGCGGCAGCTGGGGCCGCGCGGCGACCAATGACCTGCTGGCATCGCGGATCAAGATCCGTTCGCTCAACTTCATGCGCGGACGCACGTTCCTGAGCCGCTGGCTGATCCTCGACGAGGCGCAGAACCTGACGCCGAAACAGATGAAGACGCTGATCACCCGTGCCGGTCCGGGCACCAAGATCGTCTGCCTGGGCAACGTCGAACAGATCGACACTCCGTATCTGACCGAGACCACCTCGGGACTGACCTATGCGGTGGATCGGTTCAAGAACTGGCCGCACAGCGCGCATGTGACGTTGCGTCGAGGCGAGCGTTCGCGGTTGGCCGATTACGCGTCGGAAGTCCTTTGACGACCCTGTAGCAGCGGCTTTGGTTTCCGACGGACCTCCTGAGAAAAAAACTCTCGGCTGAAGCCGCTCCTGCAGATGGTGCCCATGACGATTGCCACCCACCCGCCCTGCGCCCTCACCATCGCCGGTTCCGACTCCGGCGGTGGCGCGGGCATCCAGGCCGATCTCAAGACCTTCGCCGCGCATCGCGTGCACGGCCTGTGCGCGATCGCGGCCCTCACCGCTCAGCACACCCGCGGTGTCACCGCGGTGCATGTGCCGCCGGTGGAATTCCTGCGCGCGCAGATCGATGCCTGTTTCGATGATTTCCGGATCGGCGCGGTAAAGCTGGGGATGCTCGCTTCGGCGGATGTCATCCATGCCGTCGCCGATGCGCTCGAACGGCATCGCCCTGCGTTCGTGGTGCTGGACCCGGTGATGGTGGCCACCTCGGGCGCCAAACTGCTTGCCGACGAGGCACTCGATGCCCTGCGCACGCGGCTGCTGCCACTGGCCAGCCTGATCACCCCGAATATTCCAGAGGCCGAGCTGTTGCTCGGATGTTCCATCACCGACGCACCCACAGCCGACAACGCCGTGTCGGCACTGCGCGCCCTGGGGACGCGCGCGGTGCTGCTGAAGGGCGGCCATCTCCACGAAGGCGATCAGGTCGTCGACCGCTACCTCGATGAATTCACCGGCGCCGAGTTCATCCATGACCGGATCAGGATCGAAGGGCACGGCACCGGCTGCACCCTCGCCTCCGCGATCGCTGCCAACCTGTGTCGGGGCCTGACACCGAAGCCCGCCTGCGAAACGGCGATCGACTACACCTTCGAAGCGCTGCGAAACGGCTATCGCCCCGGTCGCGGCGACGTGGTCGTGCTCGATCATTTCGGTGCGGCAGCATCCCTTTGACCGCGTTGTGCGAATTCGACATTGCCTTGCAGGCCAGCGATGGCCATGGTTACGCGCTGCTTGCGCGCATCCCGCAGCAGCCAACCGCTTCGTTGCTGTGGCTGCCGGCGCTGGGCGTGTCGGCCCGGCACTACCTGCCGTTCGCCGAGGGCCTGGCGGCGCGCGGCATCGCCGTATTCGTGCACGAATGGCGCGGCAACGGCAGCAGTTCACTGCGTGCCAGCCGTCAACAGGACTGGAATTACAAAACCCTGCTGACGATCGACCTGCCTGCCAGCGAAGCGGCAATGAGCCAGGCCGTGCCGGCAGCGCTACGGGTGATCGGCGGCCACAGTCTCGGTGGGCAACTGGCGTGCTGTCGGCTGGCGCTGGCGCCGGATTCCGCGCACGCACTGTGGCTGGTGGCGAGCGGCGCACCGTACTGGCGCGCGTTCCCGACATCGAAACGGGTCTGGCTGCCGCTGGCCTATCGGCTGCTGCCGTGGCTGGCGGATCGCTGCGGCGCGTTGCCCGGCCGCCGCATCGGCTTCGCCGGCGATGAGGCGCGCGGCCTCATGAGCGACTGGGCGCGCAGCGCGATGAGCGGTCGCTATGCCGCCGCGGGGCTTGCGTTCGATTTCGAGGCTGCGCTGGCCGAACTCACGCCGGCCGTGCGCGCCGTGGTGCTGGCCGATGACTGGCTGGCGCCCGTTTCTTCGCTGCGTTTCCTGCTGGCGAAAATGCCGCGGACCAGCGCCGGGATCACCGAACTGGAGGCTGCCGCACTTGTAACCCGCGCCGATCACTTCGCGTGGATGAAACGGCCGGAACGGGTGATTGACGCCCTGATCACCTAGCCAGAGGATGACTTCGGGGTTCAGAACAGAGCGAAATTCGCTGGCTCCCCGCCTTCGCGGGGATGACGGAGCTCAAGGCAGTGCCATTGGCATCGGACCCCCAATGGATGTCGTCATTGGCAGGTACAACCCAAAACCGGCGCATTGCCGGTAATGTCTCCTTGTTGGCATAGAACCCGGTCGACGAACATCACCGCCGTGCGGCAGAAAAAACCGGCGGCTCCTCGCAAGTACGAAGGATTTCAGGAACCACATGACTTACTGGAGATCCACGCCGCGATGACTGCGCCGCTTCCTTCCCTGGACAAGGTCCGCATCGGGGTCATCGGCCTCGGTTATGTCGGACTGCCGCTCGCCACGGCCTTCGGCAGCCACTTCCCCACCCTGGGGTTCGACATCGATTCCGAACGCGTGGCCGAACTCGACCGCCACCAGGACGACACACTCGAGGTGTCCTCCGAAGAATTGCAGGCGGCCGACCAGCTCGAATTCACCGCCGATCCGGCCGCTCTCTCGGGCTGCAACGTATTCATCGTCACCGTGCCGAGCCCGATCGACGACTTCAAGCGTCCCGACCTGCGGCCGCTGGAATCCGCCAGCGCGGTGGTCGGCCGGGCGATCGGACCAGGCGGGGTGGTGATCTACGAATCGACCGTGTATCCGGGCGCGACCGAGGAAATCTGCATCCCGATCGTCGAGCGCGAGTCCGGGCTGGTCTACAACCGTGATTTCCACGCCGGCTACAGCCCGGAACGGATCAATCCGGGCGACCGCGAGCACCGTCTCAACACGATCATGAAGGTGACCTCGGGCTCGACCCCGGACGCCGCCGACTTCGTCGACAGTCTCTACCGCCGGATCATCGATGCCGGCACCCACAAGACATCCAGCATCCGTGTCGCCGAATCGGCCAAGGTGATCGAGAACATCCAGCGCGACGTCAACATCGCCCTGATCAACGAGCTGGCGCTGATCTTCCACAAGCTCGACATCGACACCCACGAAGTGCTCGCCGCGGCCGGCACCAAGTGGAACTTCCTGCCGTTCCGCCCCGGTCTGGTCGGCGGGCATTGCATCGGCGTGGATCCCTATTACCTCACCCACAAGGCGCAGCAGATTGGTTACCACCCCGACATCATCCTGGCCGGCCGGCGCATCAACGACGGCATGGGCCATCACGTCGCCCAGCGCGTGGTGCGGCTGATGGCCCAGCGCGATCCGCAGGCCAAGGCCCGCAAGGTGCTGGTGCTGGGCCTGGCGTTCAAGGAAAACTGCCCGGACCTGCGCAACACCCGCGTGGTCGACATCGTGTCGGAGCTTCGCGCGTACAACGTCGAGGTCGATGTCTGCGATCCGTGGGTGAAGCCGGCGCAGGCGAAACACGAATACGCCATCGACCTGGTGGCCGAACCGGCGCGCGGTCATTACGACGCCGTGGTGCTGGCGGTCGCGCACCGCGAGTTCGTGGCCTTGGGCATTGCCGGGATACGTGCCCTGGGCAAGCCGGACGCCGTCGTGTTCGACGTCAAGGGAACGTTGCCGCGTGCGGACGTGGATGGTTGCCTGTAATGCGCATCCTCGTCACCGGCGCCGCCGGCTTCATCGGCTCACACCTCAGCCAGCGGCTGCTCGCCCGCGGCGACGAGGTGCTGGGTTACGACAACGTCAACGACTACTACGATCCGCGCCTGAAGGAAGCACGGCTGGCACGGCTGCTTCCCCAGCCTGGATTCAAGCTGGTGCGCGCCGCGCTGGAGGATCGGGCCGAACTGCAGAACGCATTCAACGAGTTCGCACCGCAGCGCGTGGTCAACCTGGCTGCGCAGGCGGGCGTGCGTTATTCGCTGGAGAATCCGCACGCGTATGTCGACAGCAATCTGGTCGGCTTCACCAATGTGCTGGAAGCCTGCCGACACCATC
The DNA here is from genome assembly GCA_030859305.1 of Pseudomonadota bacterium. Taxonomy (GTDB): domain Bacteria; phylum Pseudomonadota; class Gammaproteobacteria; order Xanthomonadales; family Xanthomonadaceae; genus Lysobacter_K. The sequence continues at coordinate 6,803 of JALZKJ010000120.1, forward strand.
ACGTCGAGCACCTGGTGTACGCCTCGTCCAGCTCGGTCTACGGCGCCAACGTCAAGCTGCCGTTCGCGGTCGAGGACAACGTCGACCACCCGCTGAGCATGTACGCCGCCACCAAGAAAGCCAACGAGCTGATGGCGCATACCTACAGCCACCTGTTCGGGCTGCCCACCACCGGCCTGCGATTCTTCACCGTGTACGGCCCGTGGGGACGCCCGGACATGGCGCTGTTCATGTTCACCCGCAACATCCTCGCCGGCGAGCCGATCGAGGTGTTCAACCACGGCCACCACCGCCGCGATTTCACCTACATCGACGACATCGTCGAAGGCGTGATCCGCACGCTCGATAACACCCCGACCGCCGACGATCAGTACGATCCGGCGACGGCGACGCCGGCCACCGCGCGGGCGCCGTATAGCCTCTACAACATCGGCAGCGACCAGCCGGTCGAACTGCTGCGCTACATCGAGGTGCTGGAGGACTGCTTGGGCCGCAAGGCCGACCGGCGCCTGCTGCCCTTGCAGCCTGGCGACGTGCCCGACACGCACGCCGACGTCACCGCCCTGCGCCGCGACACCGGCTATGCGCCCTCGACCCCGGTGGAGGTCGGCGTGCGCCGGTTTGTCGAGTGGTATCGGGAGTTCTACCAGGTCTGACGAGCGCCGCAGCGGTGTTACGGCGGTGCCAGTCCCTCTGCATGGTCGGGGGACAACTCGTTGAGCCACCCATCCCCTGGCCGGGTGCCCCTCTCCGGATGGAGAGGGGCTGAAGCCGCATTCCGATTTCGCTTTCTGCGTCGGGGGAGGAGGTGAAAGCCTCAACCGTATGCGGTTTCGCTGCGGAGCATGATTGGCTTGGGGTTGGCTTGGGGTTGGCGTGT
>JALZKJ010000035.1 GCA_030859305.1 Pseudomonadota bacterium
TAGAGCCGAGCTTGCTCGGCTGCTCTGGTCGTTTGCGAAGAGCAGCCGGGCAAGCTCGGCTCTACGAGTCTGAAAAGAGCAGCCGAGCAAGCTCGGCTCTACGTGTCCGAGAAGAACAACCGGGCAGGCCCGGCGCTACGTGTTTCCCACCCATGGAGCCTGAAAATGAGTCTTTCCGATCTTCGCAACGCGCTTCCCGATTACGCCAAGGACCTCAAGCTCAACCTCGACAGCGTGCTCAGTGAGGCCGGTGCCCCGGGCATCGATGGCAAGCAGATCCGCGTGATCGCGCTGGCCTCGGCGATTGCTTCGCGGCATGTACCGCTGGTCGCGGCGATCGAGGCCTTCGCCGCCGGGAAACTGTCCGCCGACGAAATCAACGGCGCCAGGGCCGCGGCCGCGATCATGGCGATGAACAACATCTACTACCGCGCCATCCACCTGATCCACAACGACGAATACGGCCAGTTGCGCGCCGGTCTGCGCATGAACGTGATGGGCAAGCCGGGCGTCGACAAGGTCACCTTCGAACTCGCCTCGCTGGCGGTGTCGGCGATCAACGGCTGCGGCATGTGCATGGATTCGCACGAGAAGGTGATCCGCCAGCACGAGGTCAGCGCGCAGGGCGTGCAGAATGCGCTGAAGATCGCTGCGGTGGTGCATGCGGTGGCGGTGACGCTGGAGCAGTCGCAGGATTGATTGTGGTGTCGGGGCGCGACGCCAGGTCTGGCCAGTCCAGGCCGCTCAGCGCGCTCTGGGAGTGGCCTTCGCACCCCCGGATTCGCGGATGAAGCGCTCGATCGCCGGCAGCACCATCGGCGATCTCGGCGGGTCGTACAAACCCAGCAACGGCGCGCTGTGACCCGCATCGGGCAGGATCAGCAGGGTCGCCGCAACGCCTTCGGCCTTGAGCTTCGCGGCGATGTCGATGCTGTCCTTGGCATGCACCACACGATCGTCGGCGCCATGGATCAACAGGAACGGAGGTTCGTCGCCATCGACAAAATTGATCGCCTGCGCCTGCGGCCATTGCGCCGGCGGCCCGAACACCTTGGTGTACTGGCCGTTGATGACGAAATCGTACGGCCCGGACAGGCCGATCATGCCGGCCAGTGCGCTGGGTTGCAGGCCATGACGCTTCAGGTAACGCGGGTCGGTGGCAAGCAGCGCGGCGATCTGTGCGCCGGCCGAATGGCCGGCGACGAACAACCGGTCCGGATCGCCGCCGTATTGCCCGGCATGCGCTCGGCTCCACGCCACCGCGCGCGCGGCATCATCGATGAAATCGGGGAACACCGCCTGCGGATAGGTGCGGTAATCGGCGACGATCGTCAGTATTCCGCTCTGCGCCAGTCGCCGGCCGATGAACTGGTACTGCTGACGAGAGCCGCGCTGCCAGCCGCCGCCGTAGAAGAACACCACGGTCGGCGCGCTGCGCGTATCACCGTGTTGCGGGCGATAGATGTCGAGTTCGAGCTTCAGCTCCGGCGCGTAGGTCACGCTCGCCTCGGGCGGCGCCAGGCCGCGATTGGCGAAGCTGAACAATGCGCTTTCGCAACCGGCGATGAGCAGGGTGGTGAGTGCCAGCGCCGAGCCGGCGAGTACATTCCTGAGTGAGCGCATGCGGTGGGATCCGTGAAGTTCGGGGGTAGACGAAGCTGCGTAGGCGCCGCAGTACGATGCGCGCTGACATCAAGCCGGACGAAATGCTGTTGATGAATACGCCACGATGACGTGCGTGGATGCAGCGCTGCGTGATGCGCGCATGCGGATCGACGCGGCCGACGCCGAATACCTGCTGGCGCACGCGTTGCAGAAGTCGCGCAGCTGGCTGTTTGCGCATGGCGATGAGCCCTTGTCTGCAGAGACAGCTGAACGCTTCGAATCCCTGCTCCGGCGCCGTATCGATGGCGAGCCGGTCGCGTACCTGATCGGCCGTCGTGGTTTCCGGCATTTCGACCTGCAGGTGACGCCAGCCACGTTGATCCCGCGCCCGGAAACCGAATTGCTGGTCGAACTGGCATTGGCGCGGTTGCCGCTCGCGCTTTCGGCGCGAGTCGCCGACCTCGGTACCGGTAGCGGCGCGATCGCACTGGCGCTGGCCAGCGAACGCCCGCATGCGCACGTGCTCGCGACCGATGCCAGTAGCGATGCGTTGGCCGTCGCACAGCGCAATGCACAGGAGCTGCGGCTGGCGAACATCGGGTTCCGTACCGGTGACTGGCTCGCGCCACTGGCCGGCGAAGCGTTCGACCTGATCACCAGCAACCCGCCATACATCGCCGACGGCGACGCGCATCTGGGCCAGGGCGACCTTCGCCACGAACCCCGCAGCGCGCTGGCCTCAGGAGCTGACGGACTCGATGCGATCCGGGTGATCGTCCGCGATGCGCCGCGGTGTCTCGTCGCCGGCGGCTGGCTGTTGCTCGAACACGGCTGGGAGCAGGCCGAAGCGGTGCGCGATCTGTTGCGCGGTGCGGGTTTCGCATGCATCGAAACCGCGCGCGACCTGGAGCAGCGCGATCGCGTCACGCTGGGCCGAATGCCGCTGCGAGGCTGCGATCATCCATCGCCGCCGGTAGACTGAGCCGCCACTTTCCGCGAGATCGCCGATGCGCAACCTCTATCCCGAGCTCCAGCCGTACGCCACCGGCACGCTCCAGGTCGACGACCGCCATACGCTGTACTTCGAGCAGTGCGGCAATCCCGACGGCAAGCCGGTGGTGCTGCTGCACGGCGGTCCGGGCGGCGGCTGCAGCGACAAGATGCGGCGTTTCCACGACCCGGCGAAGTACCGCATCGTGCTGTTCGACCAGCGCGGCAGCGGTCGCTCCACCCCGCATGCCGATCTCGTCGACAACACCACCTGGGACCTGGTCGCCGACATCGAGAAACTGCGGCTCGAACTCGGCATCGGGCAGTGGCAGGTGTTCGGCGGCTCCTGGGGCTCCACTCTCGCGCTGGCATACGCCGAAACCCACCCCGAGCGGGTCACCGAGCTGGTGCTGCGCGGCATTTTCATGCTGCGTCGCTGGGAGCTGGAGTGGTTCTACCAGGAAGGCGCCTCGCGGCTGTTTCCGGATGCGTGGGAGCACTACATCCAGGCGATTCCGCAAGCCGAACGCGACGATATGATCGGCGCGTTCCACCGTCGTCTGACTTCCGATGACGAGAGCGTCCGCCTCGCCGCCGCCAAGGCCTGGAGCGTGTGGGAAGGCGCGACCAGCTTCCTGCATGTCGACCAGGATTTCGCCAACAGCCACGAGAACCCGCAGTTCGCGCTGGCGTTCGCGCGCATCGAGAACCACTACTTCGTCAACAAAGGCTTCCTCGAAGTCGACGATCAGTTGCTGCGCGACATCGGCCGCATCCAGCACATCCCCGGCGTGATCGTGCACGGCCGCTACGACGTGGTCTGTCCGGTTGCCAATGCCTGGGAGTTGCACAAGGCCTGGCCGAAAGCGCAGTTGTCGATCAGCCCGGCGTCGGGCCATTCGGC
>JALZKJ010000132.1 GCA_030859305.1 Pseudomonadota bacterium
GGATGCGATGCAGGGCGTGGATGCGTTCGATGCGTTCCATGGCGGATGGACGTGCCTGTCGGGTCGGGGGCGATTCCCGGGTCAAGCATGGCATCGGCCGAGGCGCGACCGCCACTGCCGCCGTCGAGGATGCGCTGGTGGCGAGGATCCTTGCGCGTCCACCCCCCGCAAAATCGCCGCCCATGCCACCGGCGGCTGGGAAATGGCGCTGGCGCCGGCCATCGATTTCGAGCGCCGTCATTGCCGGCCGTGATGATCACCTCGCCGGACCCGGTGCACGCAGGCACAATGCGCCAATGCGCGAGCCCTTCATCCAGCTGTCGCCATCGCCCGGCGACGAGGTCAAGACCACCACCTGCTACATGTGCGCCTGCCGTTGCGGCATCAAGGTGTGGCTGAGCGACGGCGGGCTTCAGGGAAGCGAGCCCCGGGGAAAGAAGATCCGCTACATCCAGGGCAACCCCGCGCACCCGGTCAACCAGGGCGTGCTGTGCGCGAAAGGTTCGGCCGGGATCATGCAGCACTACTCGCCGGCGCGGCTGGACAAGCCGCTGCTGCGCGTCGGCGAACGCGGCAAGGGCGAGTTCAAGCAGATCGAGTGGGACGAGGCGCTGCGGATCGCCACCGACTGGCTGGCGCCGATCCGCGAACGCAATCCCGATGAGCTGGCGTTCTTCACCGGCCGTGACCAGTCGCAGGCGCTGACCGGCTGGTGGGCGCAGCAGTTCGGCACGATCAACTACGCCGCGCACGGCGGTTTCTGCTCGGTGAACATGGCCGCGGGCGGGCTGTACACGCTGGGCGGTTCGTTCTGGGAGTTCGGCGAGCCGGACTGGGAGCACGCGAAGTACTTCATGTTGTGGGGCGTGGCCGAGGACCACGATTCCAACCCGATCAAGCTCGGGCTGGGCAAGCTGAAAGAGCGCGGCGCCAAGATCGTCGCGGTCAATCCGGTGCGCAGCGGCTACGGCGCGATCGCCGATGAGTGGATCGGGATACGGCCGGGCACCGATGGCCTGTTCGCGTTCTCGCTGATCCACGAATTGCTCAAGGCCGACCGCATCGATCTGGATTACCTGGTGCGCTATACCAATGCGCACTGGCTGGTTATTCGAAATCCGGGGGGAGCGGATGACGGCCTGTTCGCGCGTGATGCCGATGGCAAGCCGCTGTGCTTCGACCGCACCAGCAACGCCGCCGCAGACGCGAACCGCATCGACGTGTCGCCGGCGGTCGTCGGCGAGGTCACGCTCGCCGATGGTCGCAAGGCCGTGCCGTCGTTCCACCTCGTCGCCGAGCGCTACCTCGACCCGCAATACGCGCCCGTCGCGGTGAGCGAACGCTGCGGCATTCCCGCCGACACCATCCGCCGGATCGCACGCGAGCTGGCCGAAGTCGCCTTCGACCAGGCGATCAGCCTGCCGATCGCGTGGACCGATGCACACGGCCGCGAGCACCCCGAAATGGTCGGCCGCCCGGTGGCGATGCATGCGATGCGCGGCATCAGCGCGCACAGCAACGGCTTCCACACCTGCCGCGCGATCCACCTGCTGCAGCTGCTGCTGGGCGCGGTCGACACCCCCGGCTCGTTCCGCTACCAGCCGCCGTTCCCCAAGCCCATTCCGCCGCCGAACCGCCCCGGCAGAACCCGCCAGGCCAATGGCGCGCTTGATGGCCCGCCACTGGGCTTCGTGCACGCGCCCGAGGACCTGCTGGTCGACGCCGACGGCAACCCGCGCCGCATCGACCACGCGTTCTCGTGGGCGTACCCGCTGTCCGCGCACGGGATGATGCACACCGTGATCCGCAACGCCTGGGCCGGCGATCCGTACCGGATCGACACGCTGCTGATGTTCATGGCCAACATGAGCTGGAACTCGTCGATGAACACCGCCGAGACGATCGGCTGGCTGACCGACAAGGACGCGTCGGGCGAATACCGGATTCCACACATCATCTACGCCGATGCTTACGCGTCGGAAATGGTGGCGTATGCCGACCTGATCCTGCCCGACACCACGTACCTGGAACGTTTCGACGCGATCTCGATGCTCGACCGGCCGATCTCCGACGCCGACGGCGCGGCCGATGCGATCCGCCATCCGGTGCTGGATGCTGCCAGCCAATCGCCCGGGCGCGACGTGCGCGGTTTCCAGTCGGTGCTGCTCGACCTCGGCGCGCGACTCGGCCTGCCCGGCATGGTCGACGTCGATGGCGCGCCGCGGTACCGCGACTACGCCGACTTCATCGTCCGCCATGAACGTGCCCCAGGCGTCGGCCTGCTGGCCGGCTGGCGTGGCGAGCACGGCGAACTGGAAGCCAAAGGCCCACCCAATCCCGCCCAGCTCGACCGCTACATCGCCAACAACGGCTTCTGGCGCAGCGAGATCCCCGCGCACGCGCGCTATTTCAAGATGGCCAACCGCGGCTACCTAGACTGGGCGCAGAAGATGGGCTTTCTCAGCCACGCGGACCCGATCGTGCTGCAGTTGTACTCGGAGACATTGCAGAAGTTCCGCCTGGCGGCGCTGGGTCATGGCGAGCATCAACCGCCGCAGGCACACCGCGAGCGCGTCGCGACCTACTTCGATCCACTACCGATCTGGTACGAGCCGTTCGAAGGCGCGCAGGCAGACGATGCGCAGGCACGATTCCCCTTGTCCGCCGTCACCCAGCGGCCGATGTTCATGTACCACGCCTGGGGTTCACAGAACGCCTGGCTGCGGCAGATCGCCACACGCAATTACCTGTACCTGCATCCCGACACCGGCGCGCGTCATGGCATCGCCGATGAGGACTGGGTTACGGTGACCTCGCACCATGGCGAGATCACCGTGCAGGCGAAGTACGCCGCCAACACCCAGCCCGACACGGTCTGGACGTGGAATGCGATCGGCAAGCGCAAGGGCGCGTGGCGGCTAGCGAAGGACGCGCCGGAAAGCCGTCAGGGCTTCCTGATCAATCACCTGATCTCCGACATCACACCGAAAGGCGATTACGCCAACGCCGATCCGGTCACCGGCCAGGCCGCGTGGTTCGACCTGCGCGTGCGCATCGCCCGGGCCGATCCCCTGGTAGAGGTCGAGCCGCAGTTCGCGCCGCTGGCGTTCAAGCCCGCCGACGACACGCCGCTGCGCTACGGCGCGGGCATGCGCCGCAAGGAACATTCCTGACATGAGCCGCGCTGACGTAGCCCTGGCGGGATTGCGCTGGTTGCATCGGGGGCCTGGCTGATGGGCGCCGACCTGTGGCTGACACTCGCGGTGCTGGTCGGCGCGGTCTACCTGTTCGTGACCGAGAAGCTGCGCGTCGACATCGTCGCGCTGATGGTGCTGGCCAGCCTGCTGGTGCTGAGGCTGGTGTCGCCGGCCGAGGCGTTGTCGGGCTTTTCCAGCCAGGCCACGATCACCGTCGCGGCGATGTTCGTGCTCAGCGCCGGGCTGCAGCGCAGCGGCGCGTTGCAGGGCATGGGCGAGGCATTGGCGCGGATCCGCTCGAGCTGGCTGTTCGCGCTGGTGATGATGCTGGTGATCGCCTTCATCTCGGCGTTCGCCAACAACACCGCCGCGGTCGCGGTGTTCCTGCCGCTGGTGATCGCCGCGGCGATCGCCAACCGCCAGGCGCCATCGAAGTTCCTGATCCCGCTCTCGTACGCGGCGCAGTTCGGCGGCGTGTGCACGCTGGTGGGCACCTCGACCAACCTGCTGGTCAATTCGCTGGCGGTGCAGACCGGACGCGAGGGGTTCGGCCTGTTCGAGTTCGCGCCGCTGGGCATCATCTTCGTTGGCGTCGGCGTGGTCTACCTGATGATCGCGCGACAGTTCCTGCTGCCCGACCTGGGCATCCCCGAAACCGACCGCGAGGGCCATGGCGGCCAGTATCTGAGCGAGCTGGTGGTGGTGGAAAGTTCGTCCGCGATCAATCAACTCGCCGGCGACCTGTTGATGCCGCAGCACGACGTGGACGATCACAAAGGCAAGAACAAGCGCAAGGACAGCGACAGCGCTGCGCCGGAGGACCCGTTCGACAGCCTTGAGCTGGTCGACGTGTTGCGCCGCGGCGGCAAGACCACGCCTGCCTCGCAGACCCAGCTGCGCGTCGGCGACCGCTTGCTGCTGCAAGGCGAGTGGGAACAGATCGAGGCCTTGCGCAAGCGCAGCAAGCTGCACTACGACCGGGTGGCGCCCGACCTGGACGATCAAGGCGACGGCGAGCGCCTGCACGCGGACGTGATGATCGCGCCCGGCTCGCCGCTGATCGGGCACACACTGGCCGGCATGCGCTTCGGACACACCTACCGGGTGCGCGTGCACGGCCTGCAGCGTCCTCGCGCGGCGCTGAACGTTCCGGTGGATCAGGTGCCGCTGGCGCTGGGGGACATCCTGCTGCTGGACGGAGCCGAAAGCACGATCGAGGCCCTGCACACCGATCCCGGGCTGGTGGTGCTGGGCGCACGCGCGCAGCAACGCGTCGATGTTCGGCGCGTGTGGACCTCGCTGGCGGTGGTGGTGGCGGTGATCGGCACCGCCGCGGTCGGCTGGCTGCCGATCGTGGCCTCGGCGATCCTGGGCTGCGTGGCGCTGGTGGTGCTGCGTTGCCTTGAGCCCGACGAGGCCTACGCAGCGGTCGACTGGCGGGTGGTGATGTTGCTGGCCGGCGTGTTGCCGCTGGGCATCGCGCTGACCCATTCGGGTGGCGCCGACTGGCTGGCGCACAACGCGATCGGACTGGTCGGCCAATTCGGGCCGGTGGCGACGCTCGCGGTGATCTACCTGCTGACCGCGGTGATGACCGAGGTCATGAGCAACAACGCCGCCGCGGTGCTGGTGGTGCCGGTGGCGATCGCCACCGCCGACTCGCTGGGCGTGGACGCCAAGCCTTTCCTGGTCGCGGTCGCGTTTGCCGCCTCCACCGCGTTCGCCACCCCGGTGGGGTACCAGACCAACGCGATGGTGCATGCTGCCGGCGGTTACAGGTTTTTCGATTTCACCCGCATCGGCCTGCCGCTCAACATCATCTTCTGGATCATGGCCACGCTGCTGATCCCGCGTTATTTCCCGTTCTGATCCCGGACTCGAACACAAGGCCTGCCGTTCCATGACCGACCTGCCCCCGCCCTCGAAAAAGAAGATGGGCCTGGTGATCGACCTCGACACCTGCGTCGGCTGCCACGCCTGCGCGGTGAGCTGCAAGGAGTGGAACGCGGGTGGTTTTTCCGGGCCGCTGACGGATGAAAACCCCTACGGCAAGGACCCGACCGGGGTGTGGTTCAACCGCGTGCACAGCTACGAGGTGGCGGCGAGCGACTTCGCCGCCGCAGTGCCGGCGACGATGCCCGCGACGACCGCGTGTTCGTCCAGCCACAGCCTCGCCGCCGAAGCCGCGCAGCCGGCGATAACCCTGCACTTCCCGCGCTCCTGCCTGCACTGCGAAGAGCCCGCGTGCGTCACCGTGTGCCCGACCGGCGCCAGCTACAAACGCGCCGAGGACGGCATCGTGCTGGTCGACGAGGACAAGTGCATCGGCTGCAAGTTGTGCTCGTGGGCTTGCCCGTACGGCGCTCGTGAATATTCCGAAGTCGAAGGAGTGATGAAGAAATGCACCCTGTGCATCGACCGCATCTACAACGACAACCTTGAAGAAAGCGAGCGCCAGCCCGCCTGCGTGCAGGCATGCCCAACCAAGGCGCGCCACTTCGGCGACCTGGGCGATCCCGAGTCGAAAGTGTCGAAACTCGTTGCCGCGCGCGGCGGCGTCGACCTGATGCCGGAGCTTGGCTACAAGCCGGTCAACCAGTACCTGCCGCCGCGGCCGCGGCGTGCCGGCGATGCCGCCGCGGCGGCCTCGCCATCGCACGCGGCGGAAAGCCTCGACACCGCCGCGTTGCCGCCGGTGCTGCGCTGGCTCGACCGGGTGCTGTCGCGGTGAGTTGCGGGGCTGTTGATTGCGTTTTATGTCGATGGTGGTGCTTGCGGACGCCGGATTGGCGCTTGGCGGGTGTCGCCTTCGGCTCAACCCACCCTACGGCCTGACATGCATCCCGCGTTTTCGGTCATCTTCTTCACCACGTTGACCGGCGCCGGCTACGGCCTGCTGCTGTGGACAGGTGTGTCGATCGTCACCACTTACCTGCAAGGTGAGCGCATGCATGGCGTGACCCCGATGCTGTGGTCGGCACTGCTGATCGCGGTACTGGTGCTGGTCACCATCGGCCTGCTCAGTTCATTGCTGCACCTGGGCAAGCCCGGCCGCGCGTGGCGGTCGTTCTCTCAATGGCGCACTTCGTGGCTGTCGCGCGAGGGGGTGATGGCAGTACTGACCTACCTGCCGATACTGGCGTTCCTGGGGATGGTCGGATACGGCTGGCTGTACGAGCCGACGCGTGATCCGCTGCATACGCTGCTGACGCCACTACTGGCGGTGGCGATGGTGTCGTGCGCGCTGGCGACGGTGGTGTGCACGGCGATGATCTACGCCTCGCTGAAGCCCATTCCGGCGTGGCAGCACCGCCTGGTGGTGCCGGCTTATCTGGCCTTCGCGGTGCTGACTGGCGGCACGTTGCTGCTGGCCGTGCTGGCCGCCACCGGACTCGACGAGTCGACCCTCCGGGCATATGCGTTGCTGCTCGCCGTGGCCGCACTCGCCACCGCGGGGATCAAGCTGGGGTACTGGCGCGACATCGACCGCACGGCCTTGCCGCTGACCCGTGGCGACGCGGTCGGCCTGCCCGGCCGCGAGATCAGCGTGTTCGAGCGTCCGCACACCGACGACAACTACCTGACCCGCGAGATGGGGTTCGTGGTCGCGCGCAAGCACGCGCGAAAACTGCGCGCGATCGCGCTGGTGCTGTTCGGCGTGGTGCCGATGCTCGCCGCCGGCGCGGTCTTGCTGCTGCCGGCCATTGCCCCGCTGGCCTTTGTGCTGGCCGCAGTGGCCGCTCTGGCCGGTGCGTTCGTCGAGCGCTGGCTGTTTTTCGCCGAGGCCCGGCATCTGGTCACGCTGTATTACTGAATCGCAACTGGCGCTACGCGAATCAGGGCGGGGATCCGATGGCCGAACCCATCGCGCCACCTGGGGGAGGTTGACCGTAGAGCCGAGCTTGCTGGGCTACGCCCTCCTCGCGGGTCTGGATCAACGGCAGACCGTAGAGCCGAGCTTGCTCGGCTGCGCCTTCCTCGCGAGTCTGGATCAACGGCAGACCGTAGAGCCAAGCTTGCTCGGCTGCGCCTTCTTCGCGGGTCTGGATCAACGGCAGCCGAGCAAGCTCGGCTCTACGAGACAGCGTTACTCCACTTCGCCGATCAGATCCCGCGCGCCCTGCGCCAGCAAATCCTGCGCCACCTGGATACCGAGGCATTCGGGCGCATCGCTCCGGCCGCGGGCGTCGGCGCGCACCGCGCGACCGTCGCCGGCCGAACCGACCAGCCCGTGCA
>JALZKJ010000008.1 GCA_030859305.1 Pseudomonadota bacterium
CATGCTGGCCGGCAGCCAGGTCGAGAACACCGCGCGGCTGATCGTGGCCAATGCCGAACGCCGGCCCGGCACCGGCTCGACGGCCGCCCTGCTCGGCACCGGCGCATTGCTGTTCGGCGCCTCGGTGGTGTTCGGCCAGCTGCAGGTGGCGATGAACCGGGTGTTCCGCAGCGACGCCGCGCGCCTGGCCGGGCTGTGGCCCTGGGTACGCAAGCGCCTGCTGTCGTTCGGCATGGTGGTCAGCCTGGGTTTCCTGCTGGTGGTTTCGATGGCGATCCAGGCGGCGCTGCAGTTGCTGATCGCCTACGTGCCCGATCTGCTGCCAGTGTTCGCTGCGATGCTGTCCTTCGTGCTGTACGCCGGCGTGTTCGCGCTGATGTACCGGCTGTTGCCGGATCGTCCGGTCAGCTGGCGGCGCGCGTTGCTGGGCGGGGGGTTGACCGCGGCGATGTTCATGGTTGGACGCTGGGCGATCGGCCTGTACCTGGCCCAGGCCAGCCTCGGTACCGCGTACGGGCCGGCGGGCGGGCTGGTGATCATGTTGGTGTGGATGTACTACTGCGCGGTGGTGTTCCTGCTGGGCGCGTTGATCACCGCGATGCTCGACGAGCACGCGCGGGTCAAGCGCCGCCTGGACGAAGCATGCGCGGCGGCCGGGGTCACCCCGGAATCAGTGGCCGCACGACCGGACTGAGTGGCTTCACGTGCGGCGAGGGGCGACAGGCGCGTGGCATCCTAGCGGTCCGCTCCCCCTTTGATGGCACGCCTCCCGGCGACCCGCATGGCCCGCATCCCCGACGCATTCATCGACGATCTGCTGGCGCGCTCCGACATCGTCGAGCTGATCGGCACGCGGCTGCCGTTGAAGCGCCAGGGCAAGGAATATTCGGCGCGCTGCCCGTTTCATGACGAGCGCTCGCCATCGTTCACCGTGTCGCCGACCAAGCAGTTCTATCACTGCTTCGGCTGTGGCGCGCACGGGACCGCGATCAGTTTCCTGATGAACTACGACCGGCTCGAATTCCTCGATGCGGTCGAGGAGCTGGCCAAGCGCGCGGGCATGGAAGTCCCGCGCGACACCCAGCAACGCATCGCCAATCCGGACAGCCTGGATCTCTACTCGACGCTCGATGCGGCCGCGCGATTCTTCCAGCAGCAGCTCGCCGGCAGCGACAAGGCGCAGACTTATCTCGACGGCCGCGAGGTCAGCGACGACATCCGCGCCCAGTTCGCGATCGGTTATGCACCCGACGGTTTCAACGCGCTGCGTGATGCGCTAGGTACCGACCCGCGGCGCATGCAGCTGCTCGAACGCGGCGGGATGTTCTCGAAGAACGACAGCGGCCGCGTCTACGACAAGTTCCGCGACCGGGTGATGTTCCCGATCCACGACCGCCGCGGGCGCACGATCGCGTTCGGTGGCCGCGTGCTCGGCGCGCCGACCGATGGCAGGGATGCCGGCCCGAAATACCTCAACTCGCCGGAGACCGAACTGTTCCACAAGGGCCGCGAACTGTACGGCCTGTGGCAGGTGCGGCAGGCGCACAAGGCGATCCCGCGATTGATCGTGGTCGAGGGTTACATGGACGTGGTCGCGCTGTTCCAGCACGGCATCAACACCGCGGTCGCCACGCTCGGCACCGCGACCACGCCCGACCACGCCGAGTTGCTGTTCCGCAACGCGCCGGACGTGGTCTTCTGCTTCGACGGCGATCGTGCCGGCCGCGGCGCCGCGCTGAAGGCGATGGAATCGGTGCTGCCGCGGATGAAGGACGGCCGTCAGGCGTTCTTCCTGTTCCTGCCCGACGGCGAGGACCCGGACTCGATCGTACGCAAGGAGGGTGCCGAGGGTTTCGACGCGCGCCTGCAGGCGGCCACGCCGCTGTCGCAGTTCCTGTTCGACTCGCTGGCCGCCGACGTCAATCTCGGCACCCTGGAAGGCAAGGGCCGGCTGGCCGAACGCGCCAAGCCGATGCTCGCGCAGATTCCCGACGGCGCGTTCGGCGATCTGATGCGCCAGCGGCTGACCGAACTCACCGGCGTCGGCGCACGCGGCAGTTCGGCCGATACCCACGTCCCGACGCAACGCGCACGCGCTGGTGGCCATGGCGTGCCGGCGCCGAAACGCAGCGTGGTGCGCGGCGCGATCTCGCTGCTGCTGCAGCAACCCGCGCTCGCGCTGGAACTGCAACCACCGTTTCGCTTCGCCGGCCTGCGCCAGCCAGGGGTCGTACTGTTGATCGACCTGCTGCAGGTGGTCGACCAGCGCCCCGACATCAGCACCGGTTCGCTGATCGAGCACTTCACCGGCCGCGAGGAATACGCCGCGCTGCAGAAGCTGGCCTCGCAGTCGATGCCCGGCGATGAAACCCTGTGGCGCGAGGAATTCATCGACGCCGTGGCGCAGCTGGAACGGCAGACGCTGCAGCAGCGACTCGACGAGTTGCAGGCGAAAAATCGCGAAGGCGCGCTCGACGAAACCGACAAGAGCGAACTGCGCGCGCTGCTGCTGTCGCGCTTCGCCTGACGCGTTCGTCTGGCAAGGTATTGCATGCTCCCGTAGAGCCGAGCTCGCTCGGCTGGGCTTTCCCCGCGAACTCACCGCAGCGGAGCAAGCTCCGCTCTACGTCAGGCGTGTACTAATTCGCCGTTGCCCTTCGATGACGACAGGCAATCCTTTTCCGGCAGCCGCGCTAAGCTCGGACTTCCGCTCGATCCGGGAATCCCTCCATGCGTCCGCGCCACATCCTGTCCTTCACCGCCCTCGCCCTCGCACTCGCCTGCGCCATGCCCGCGTTCGCGCAGACGCCGGGCGCGCAGGCGCCCGCCGTGCAGCGCGAGGTCGTCGGCAACCGCACCAGCGAGAACATCCCGGCCATCCCGCCGGCGCTGATCGAACAACTCAACCGCTACCAGAACACCCGCGGCGCCGGCTTTTCCGGCTGGACGCGGGACGGTTGCATGCTGATCAGCACCCGCTTCGCCGAGACCAGCCAGGCGCACCGCGTGTGCGCACCGATGGGCATGCGCGAGCAGCTCACGTTCCATGCCGAACCGATCAACGGCATCGGCAGCGCGCCGCTGAAGTCCGGGCTCGATGGCTTCGTGTTCGGCAAGGACATCGGCGGCAACGAGTTCTGGCAACTGCACTGGTTCGACCTCGCCAGCCGCGAGACCACCCTGCTGACCGACGGCAAGGCGCGCAACCAGGCGCCGCTGTTCTCGCCCGACGGCAAGCAGTTCGCCTACAGCAGCACCGCGCGCAACGGCGTCGACACCGACATCTG
This sequence comes from Pseudomonadota bacterium, assembly GCA_030859305.1. Taxonomy (GTDB): domain Bacteria; phylum Pseudomonadota; class Gammaproteobacteria; order Xanthomonadales; family Xanthomonadaceae; genus Lysobacter_K. The sequence continues at coordinate 3,288 of JALZKJ010000008.1, forward strand.
GGTGATGGATTTCGCCACCCGCCAGGCGCGGCCGGTGGTCACCGAAGGCGGCTTGTGGAGCGCGAACGATTTCTCCGCCGACGGCAGGCGCCTGCTGGTCAGCCGCTACGTCTCGGCCAGCGAGTCCTATCCGGGCGAGGTCGACCTGGCCAGCGGCAAGCTCGCATTGTTCCCCGTTAATGGCGGCAAGGCCTCGTTTGGCGGCTTCGAGTACGCGCCCGACGGCCGCAGCGTGTATTTCGTCTCCGACGAACCCGTCGCCGGCACGCCTAGCGAGTTCCGCAGCCTGCGTCATCACGATCCCGCCGCCGGCGCCGCGCCGCGCGTGGTCAGCGCCAACGTGCCTTGGGGCGTGGTCAGTTTCGAAGTATCCGAGGACGGCCGCCATCTGGCCTACGTCACCAACCAGGACGGCATCGACACCCTGCGCGTGCTGCGCCTGCCGGGTCATCAAGAAGTCGCGTTGCCCACGCTGCCGATCGGCTCGGTCGGTGGCATGGGTTTCTCGGCCGACGGCGCGCGGCTGGCGCTTACCCTCAACACCGCGACCTCGCCCAGCGACGTCTACGTGATCGACCTGGCCGGCGCCAAACTGACCCGCTGGACGCGCAGCGAAGTCGGCGGCCTGGATGCCTCGACGTTCGTCGCGCCGACGCTGGTGCGCTATCCGACATTCGACCAGGTCGACGGCGGCACCGCCGGCCGGCGCACGATCCCGGCGTTCTATTACCGTCCGGCCAACATGCCGGCCGGCAGGAAACTGCCGGTGGTGATCAACATCCACGGCGGTCCGGAAGGCCAGGCGCTGCCGACGTTCAACCCGACCGCGCAATACCTGGCCAACGAGCTCGGCGTGGCGATGCTGGTGCCGAACGTTCGCGGCTCCTCGGGTTACGGCAAGACCTACCTGAGCCTGGACAACGCCGAGAAACGCGAGGACTCGGTCAAGGACATCGGCGCGCTGCTCGACTGGATCGCGCAGCAACCCGAACTCGATGCCGACCGCGTCGGTGTGTACGGCGGCAGCTACGGCGGCTACATGGTGCTGGCATCGATGATGCTGTACCCGGAGCGCATCAAGGCCGGCGTCGACATCGTCGGCATCTCGCACTTCGGCACCTTCCTGGCGAACACCGAAAGCTACCGCCGCGACCTGCGCCGAGCCGAATACGGCGACGAACGCGACCCGGCGATCAAGGCCGTGTTCGACCGCATCTCCCCGCTCAACCACGCTGACAAAATCACTTCACCGCTGTTCGTCGCCCAGGGCAGGAACGACCCGCGCGTGCCGTACACCGAAGCCGAGCAGATCGTCGCCGCGACCCGCAGTAACGGCCAGCCGGTGTGGTACCTGCTGTTCGACGACGAAGGCCACGGCTTCCGCAGGAAGACCAACAGCGATTACTTCAGCGCAGCGACGATGCTGTTCTGGCAGCGGCATCTGATCGGCGGTGACCAGTAGCATCACGATGAGAACTCCAGCGCCCTCCGACATCGACCCGGCTGCAGAGGAAATGCCTTCGTATCGTGTTGGCGTGATGATGATGGATGTCGAGGGCAAGGACTCGGACAACTTCGCTGCAGTCGTTCTGGATGCCGTCAATGAATTCGAGCAGACGCTTTTTCGAAGAGCAACGGTTGAGAATCAACACATTCGCCTTCCCGGGACCGCACCTCAGCCCCGGCGCTGGTACCTATGCCCCACTGGATTTCCTCGAGATCGGCCTGGCCGAAAAGATGGAACGCGACGTCCAGTTCCTGCTGATCGTCACGGAGGTCGACCTGTCGTCCTCCTCTCTGGCCTATACGGTCGCGCTGCCCAGCCAGCTGACCAACGTTGCGGTCGTGTCGAGCAAGCGGCTGGACCCCGGCTTCTGGGGCGGCACGGCCGATCCACGGCGCGCCTCACGTCGTCTGGCCGCGCTGTTGCTGCACAGCTTCGGGCACCTGCTCAACCTTCCGCATCGCGACGCATCCGACAATGTCATGTACCCGTTTGAGCGGATCGAGGATCTCGACCAGATGAGGGAGCTTTGCCGCGGGCAGTTGGCGGTGATGCAGAAGATGCTGCCGCGAGAGGCGCACGAGCGCTCGACGCGCACAGGAAAGTTCGGATTCGTGCTGTCGGTGCTGGGAGAGGACGTCCGCGAAATCTTCCGCGCCACCGTTCGCGCCAATCCGTTCCGGCTCGCGCTGAAAATGCCGACGATGCTCGCCGCCGCGCTTTCAGTGACGATCATCCTGTTGTTCAGTCCTGAAATCTGGGATGTGGCGAGCACGGTTTCCGGGTCGCAGATCACGCTGTTTTCCGCCGCGTCGATGATCATCGCGCTGTTCGTGCTTTACCGGGCATTCGCTTTCCAGACGCTGCTGAGCCACAATCGACTGCTTACCGAAACCGCCGTTGTCACCGCGGTAGTCACCATCCTCAGCCTGATGCTGACCTTGCTGGTGATGTTCGCCGGCTTCGCATTGCTGATGTACGTGGGCATCGTCACCGTATTTCCGGAACGGCTGATGGAGACATGGCCCACGGTCGACCCCGCCATCCGCACGATCGACCACGTCAAGATGAGCCTGTTTCTGGCATCCATGGGCGTTCTCGCCGGCTCGCTGGGCGGACGGTCCGACAGCCGGAATCTGGTGCGTAGCGTGCTGTTCATCGATGAGGAGTCGTAGCGGCTCGGTGTCGCCAGAGGCCGAAAAGAGGACGCAGGCAGTCAAGTCCCTCCTGGCCCTCGCTTCCCGGCGAAAACCAGTAGCAATTCAGTCGTTGGGTTTCCTGCGAACCTCGAGAAAATATCGCGTCCGATACGAACGAAGCAGATCCACCT
>JALZKJ010000025.1 GCA_030859305.1 Pseudomonadota bacterium
GGCGGTGGCGGCGTTGTCGCCGCCGCCTCCGCTCGCACCGGAACCGCCACCGCTGCCCATCAGTTCTCTCCGGTATGTGCGGCGACGATGCGGTTCCAATCCGGTGCCGCCGCATGGGCGTCGAGCAGGGCATGGGTGCGGTGCGCGGCAATCCACACTGATGCGTTCTCGGCGAAGGCTTCCAGCAGTTCGAGATCCAGCGTGCTGATCGCCGGGCCGCGGGTGATCCTGTCGGCATAGATCGCCCCGAGCACCTGCTCGCCCTCCGTCATCGGCAGGCACACCAGCGCGCTGAGCCCGGCGGCGACCACTGAAGCGCGCGACGAAAGCCAGGCTTCGCTGGAAATGTCATTGATGACCACCGCGCGGCGTTGCGCCAGCGTGCGCCGCACCGCGGCGATGCTGCCGGAGAACGCGCGTCCGGTCAGGGCGGCAGGATCGAGCGACAGGGTCGCATGCACCGCCAGGCCGTTTCCATCGTCGAGCAGCACGAAGCCACGCTCGCACTGCGCCAGATCCAGCACGGCGCGCAGGCTGGCATCGAGCAGGTCGTCGAGCCGGGTCAATCGCTGCAGGCGCACGGTGTGCGCGGTGGCGGCCGTGCGGCGCGTGTGCTGCCTGTGCACACCGATGGAGGCCTCGGCGTCGGTGAGTGGCGCGAATTCGCAATACACGTCCCCGAATCGCAACCAGCAGGCACCCTCCAGGCGCACATCCCTGACTGCGATGCCATCGACAAAACTGCCGTTCTTGCTACCCAGGTCGAGCAGTCGCCAGCCGCCGTCTTCGCCGCGGAGTTCGGCGTGGGCGCGCGATACCGACGGGTGGTCCAGGGTCAGACTGGTTGCAGCGAGGGGGGGGTCGGACAGGGTCGTCGCTGGTGCAGGGGGATCGCCCACGCGTCCGATCCGCAGCGAATCATTCGACGGAATGACCCGCACGACGGCGGCGTTGTCGGGTGGATAGGCAATGAGTCGCGCCTGCATCCGGGCATCTTAGCGCGCGCCTGATGGCGTGGGATTCGAACAGGGTGGCCGGATCATCGTGGCCGGTAGCGGCAGGCATCCCGTATACCTGCCAACCGGGTACCTATCAATCATGCAGCTGCCAACCGTGCAGCCGCCAAGAAAAAGCCCGGGTGGTCCCGGGCTTTTTTACTACTACACGATGAAGGGGGCACAACACCCGCCCCGGGCCATCACTGTCCGAAATCGCGCAGGTAAGCCACGCTGAACTTCAGGGTGGCGGCTCCGGCAATGATCTCGCCGGCCTGGTTTTCGACATCGCGGGTGGCGCGCCATTGCTGTGTCAGACGGCTGCCCGCACCCGCCGTGGCATCGGCGCGGAGGGCGTCCAGGGAAGCGATGGCGTTGGTGTAATCCCCGTTGGCAACGGCGGATTCGGCGGCGTCGAGCCGGGCGTCGAACGCGGCTTGCTCGCTTGGGGACAAGGTGTCGACGAGCGCGCGCAACCGGGCGAATTTCTGCGCGACCACGGCGCCGGTCTCGCGCACATCGGTCAACACCAGAAACTGCGAGAAACCGCCGGTGGTACCGCGCGCGCGCACGCTGCCGGGCGCGATTTCGTCGGTGATATCGCGGAAGTGGCCGCCAGGCGGCGCCTTCAGCAGGCGATAGGAACTGCCCACGGTGTAGGCCAATGCATGGGTATGCACCTCGGCCCGCACGGTGCGGTTGAAACTGAGTCCGCCCTGCGCAGGAGGCGCGACGGTGATCAGCAGCGGCAAGGCCGAATCCAGACGGGTCTGGGCCGGCAACCGCGCAAGCAGCACCGGGTCGCTGAGGCTGACCAGTTGTGCGCTGACGCCAAGACTGGCTGCGCTCAGGCCGCTGGCATCGTCGAACGTAAGGGTGAGGTCGGCCAATGGCTGGCCGGGCGAGCCAATCGCCACCGTGACCGTGTTGCCACTGGCTTGGACCTGCACCGGAAGCTGTTGGGCCCACGCGCTGGAACTGCCCGCAAGCAGCAAGGATGCTAGAAGCAGGCGGTAAACCGGCGGAAACCTGAACATTTTTGCTACCCCTCGTCTCAATGGGAAGGTGCCCGCGCCTGGGTATCGCGCCGGTGCTGCGGTGGTTGAGCGGTTGCAGTTGCGGCTGCGCGGGCAGGGCATGCACAAATTCGATGCGCTGATCGCAGTGCTTCCAGATCAGCCTGTCGCGAGAGTAACGGTATCGTCCGTGACAAGTCTGTAGGGGTTTTCACTCAGAAGGCTATTCAGGCAAGGCCAGCATTAAGATTGGTGAACAGAGCGTAACGGCTGGGGGATTTCCCTCAACCGCAGTGAAGCCAATTCCGGATGGCAGCGTGTCGGGCGCGCTGCGAATAATACCGATGTCGCCCCAATCGTGTGGCGCTTCCCCCGGAGCCTTCCATGTATCGCCTGCCAAAGTCCTCAAGCAACCACCCGTTGCTCAAGTGCAAGACCTTCCGCATCTGTGCCATCGCGGCGGGCCTGCTCGCAAGCGGCGTTGCCTTGGCGGACGCGCAACTGGACCCCCAGCTGCTCTCGCGCATGCAGGCCGCGCTGCCGACCGACCAGCTGCAGATCGTGATCAGTTACGAGCAGTCGACGCCGGTCAGTGCCGGCCAGGTCGCCGCGTTGAAGACGCTGGGCATCGACAAGGGCGTGGTGATGCGCACGCTGCCGATCGCCGGCGCGCTGGCGACACCGGCCGAGATCCGCGCGCTCGCGCAACGCGACGATGTCGCCTCGATCTACTTCAACGCCCCGCTGCGCTACTTCAACAAGGAGCAGCGCGAGATCTCCGGCGCGGCGCGTGCGGTGCAGAACCCGTCCGACTACAACCGAGCGATCCCGTTCAGTGGTGCCGGCGTCGGCGTGGTGGTCAACGATTCGGGTGTCGATGCCACCCACAAGGACCTGCAATTGGGCAAGAACGTGGTCGAGAACGTGCAGGCCGTGACCAACCTGGCCGCCTACGACTCGATGCTGCCGATCACCTACCTGGAAGGCCAGCTCAACACCGATACCGGTTCCGGCCATGGCACCCACGTCGCCGGCACCATCGGCGGTACCGGCGCGAGTTCCAACGGCCTGTACCGCGGCGTTGCACCAGGCGCGAGCATGGTCGGTTACGGCTCCGGCGGCGTGCTGCTCATCCTGGATGCGGTCGGCGGCCTGGACTATGCCGCGACCAACCAGTTCAGCTTCAATGCGCCGATTCGCGTGACCAGCAACTCCTGGGGCTCGTCGGGTGATTTCAAGCCGCTCCACCCGGTGAACATCGCCAGCTACGAGCTGTTCAAGCGCGGCATCGTCAGCGTTTTCGCCGCCGGCAACGACGGCTCCGGCGAGGACACCCACAACCCCTACGCGCAGGCGCCGTGGGTGATTTCGGTCGGCGCCGGTGAAAAGGATGGCGTACTCACCGGTTTCTCCTCGCGCGGCAACCGTGGTGAGAGCGGCACGTTCACCATGCCCGACGGTCGCCAGTGGACCTACATCAACGAGCCGACCGTGGTCGCCACGGGTGTCGACATCGTCTCCACCCGCACGTTGACCGGCGCATTGCCGCCGCTGGCCGCCGAGCAGGACCAGGCCAACCTGGCACCAGCGCACCTGCCGTTCTATACCCACTCCAGCGGCACCTCGATGGCGACCCCGCACGTCTCCGGCGTGATCGCGTTGATGCTGGAAGCCAACCCGAAGCTCACCGCGACGCAGGTCAAGGACATCATCCAACGCACCTCCACCAACATGACCGGCCGCCTGCCGTGGGAAGCCGGCACCGGCCACATCAACGCCTACGCGGCGGTGGCCGCCGCCGCCGACCTGCGCAACGACTTCGGCGCCACCGTCAACGCCCTGCGCGAGTTCAACGCCAATGCGGTGCTGGCGCCGGGCGGCGCTCCGATCCCGTTCTCGATCTTCTTCAGCCCGGTCGGCACCGTCGCGGAGCAGTCGTTCACCGTCGGCCCCGAGGTCGCGTTTGTCAGCGCCCGCGCCACCATCGGCGAGAACACCCTGGCGCTGGTATTGACCGATCCGGACGGCGAGCGTTACGGCTCGGCGATCTCGCTGCCGGTGATCGGCGACACCGTCACCACAGGCGCACCCGGCAAGCCGGGCGTATGGCGCATTACCGTGCGCGGCATCGGCAGGGTCGCCGGCGTTGCGCTGGATCCGGCCAGTGTCACCAACGGTTACGGCGCCCCCGGCACGGTCAACGGCGAGGTCGGCTTCATCAACAGCGGCGGTTATACCGGCATGAACGATGTCGCCAGTCACCCGGCGCGGCAGGCGATCGAGTTCGCCGTCGGCAACCGCCTGGTCGATGGCGATTCCGACCGCCGCTTCCGTCCCGACGCCATCCTCAAGCGTCACGAAATGGCGGAGTACCTAGTGATGGGAACCAGCGTTCGCCAGCACCTCCCGTTCAACCGCCAGCCCAGCTTCACCGATGTGGGCGTCAAAAACGCGGCGTACCCGTTCGCCGAGTCGGCGGTCGCCACCGGCGGCGCACTGCGCGACCTCAGCCAGTCGCAGGCCGGCGTGATGGGGCTGTTGAGCGGCGCGTTCCGCCCGAAAGACAGCGTTACCCGCGTCAGCCTGGCGTACTCGCTGGTGCAGAGCCTGGCCCTGCAGAACGAGGCACAGGCGTTCAATGGCGAACTGACCGCGTTCTACCTCGGCAAGCGCGTGCCGGTCCTGGATGCTGCTTCGATCCCGGCTTCCCTGCGTGGCTATGTGCAGCTTGCCCTGGATCGCGGCCTGATCAACGCGCGTTTCGTGGTCGAGCAGGGGCCGTTCGATCTGCAACCCACCCTGCAGGCCTACTTCGACCCGACCAAGGGCGTGACCCGCGCGGCATACGCGGTCGCCGCCAGCCGCTACATGGCCCACTACCAGAGTGCGGAAGACTGACGGCAACCGAGGCGGCTGGTCTGCCTCCTGCGGCCCGGGTCAAACCGGGCCGTTTTCTTTTGCGCGCGTCGTACCCGCTACTCATGAAAGGGAGACCGTCCAAGTCGAGGCCGACATCACGGTCGGGCAGGATCGCTGAAACCTGCCAGATGCCTGGCTTCTGTCAGCCAATCTGGCGCGGTTTGCCAGCCCGGCTTTGGGATCAGCCATAGCCTTGCACATCGGACATGGCCGACACGGAGCTGCCCCGTTGTTTCAGGACGCTGAAGCTGCCGTCCGTTTCCAGAACAATCGCTTCGACATCTTCCATTGCCGTAATGCCTTGGGCGCGCAGGGCTGCACGCAACTCGCCTTCCGTCACACGCTCCTCCTGCAATGCCTCCTCCTGCAACGCACCGCGGCACAACAACAAACGCGGCCTTGCCTTCACCCAGCGCTCGACAGTTCTGGAGCGCACCGACAACCAGGTGATGAACCACTGAAGTCCTATCAACACGCCGAAGGCCACCACAGCCTGCGACAGACTCGTGTCCTTCGAGAGGAGGGCGGTGGCCAGCGTGGAGCCGAAGGCGACCGTGACCACCAGATCGAACGCGTTCCACTTCGACAGCGTGCGCTTTCCGGAGAAGCGAAGCAGGGCCACCAGCGCCACGTAGGCGAGTATTCCCACGACAACGGTGCGTAAAAGCGTCTGTCCACCATCAAAAAACATCGGGCCTCCTTTGAGGGCAACTCGCCAGGTCCGTGAGCATGAAACCGGCCGCTGCCGCACACCAACACGTGGTGGGAATTTTTTCGGTACCGACGCATTGTGTCTCGCGCGCCGTGAAACCGTCGGGTGGTGATACACCTTGGTCACACCGCGGACGCCGTGGGCGATGTCATGCGTGCGCGCATGCTCGCATGCTCGGCCTGCAAACCAATGGGTCCGCTCAGGTGAACCTCGCTGCCCATGCGTTCCTGACCGCCGCCGCGGCCCGGGCCGCGGTGCGGGAGTGGCGCTGCTTCGTATCGCTGCTTCGTACTACAGTGGCCGCCACGCCCTTGCTCCCGGAGCCGCCATGCGCCTTGCCCACTGGATCGCCGTTTCGCTTGCCCTGGTGGCTTCGCCCGCCTTCGCCCAGCAGGATCTCTCGAAAGTCGAGATCAAGGCCACCGCGCTGCGTGGTGGCACCCACCTGCTGACCGGCGCCGGCGGCAACATCGTGGCCAGCGTCGGTAGCGATGGGGCCTTCATCATCGACGACCAGTACGCGCCGCTGTCCGACAGGATCCGCACCGCCCTGACCGCCATCGACGACAAGCCGCTGCGCTTCGTCATCAACACCCACTGGCACGGGGACCATACCGGCGGCAACGAGAACCTGGGCAAGGCCGGCGCCGTGATCGTGGCGCACGACAACGTCCGCAAGCGCATGGGCACCGCGCAGTTCCTGCGCGGCGAGAACGTGCCGGCCTCCCCGGCGATCGCGCTGCCGGTGGTCACCTTTGCCGACGGGGTGACCCTGCACCTCAATGGCAACGACGTGCGGGTCCGGCATGTCGCGCACGCCCACACCGACGGCGACGCCCTGGTGAAGTTCGCCCAGGCCAACGTGCTGCACATGGGCGATGTCTATTTCAACGGGCTGTACCCGTTCATCGATACTGAATCCGGCGGCAGCATCGACGGCCTGCTGGCAGCCGTGCGCAGCGGCGTGTCGATGAGCGACGCCGACACCATCGTCGTTCCCGGACACGGCCCGGTCAGCAACCGCGCGGAACTGACCGCCTACGGGCAGATGCTGCAGGATTACCGTGACGCCATCTCCGGGATGAAGGACAGCGGCAGGACCCTGGACCAGGTCATCGCCGCCAGGCCCACCGCGGCCACCGACGAACGGCTCGGCAAGGCCTTCATCAAGCCGGACCAGCTGGTGACGGCGATCTACAACAGCCTGTAGCGCCTGCGCGACCACGCAGGGACGCCGGACAGGAATGCGCGGGGTAGCGCGCGCGACCCCAGATACCCGGCGCCATCACCGGACGATGCGCGCAAGGGTGCGACCAGACTGACCGCCATGCCCGCTACGCGGCCGGACGGTGTTGCGTGCCGGGACGCCTAAGGGGCAGGCGGCTCCCCCGCGTGAGCATCCACCGCCGATTCGAACGCGATGAACAGCACGCAGGCCTGCTCACTCTGGCACTGCGCCTGGTGCGGGCGCATGGCCGGCCCGTACGCATAGCTGCCGGGTTTGAGGATGACCGGGTCCTGGCCGTCGTAGGTCACGTGCAGCTCGCCCGTTACCAGGGTCATGCGCTCGGCCGAGGTATGCCAGTGGCGGGCGATGCTGGCCTTGGCGGGCACCTTGAAGAAGATGTCGGCATTGGCCTGGGCAGGATCGCCGTGCAGCACCGCGATCGCGCAGCCTTCCGGCAGGAATGCGGGGCAGGGGCCCCATTGCAGCCCGGGGTCATCGACGGTCCAGGCCAGGGGGGCATCGGATGCCGGCGTTTCCGCAGCCTGGGCGGTTGCACCGCTGCCCGCGAGCAGGACGAAGGGAAGGGCAAGGAGGGCGAGTTTGTGCTGCATGGGTCACTCCTGAAGGCTGGGACGGACAACCGGCGCCCGAGGGCGCGCAACGACGGTCGACACGGCCGGCCGCATGCGAGCGGCGGGTGATCGAAGCGGCGCGTGATCGACACTCCTGCCACCAACGCAACAGCGCGGCCGTGGCGGTCATCCGGCCGAAGGCGCCGGCAGGCAGGTCCGGTCCATGCCGGCTGGGCCGGTGTCGCCGCCCGTATTTCAGCCGTGCAGCGATTCCACAAATACCCGCGCCAGCGCTTCAGGCGGCATGCGCAGGATCGAGGGG
>JALZKJ010000047.1 GCA_030859305.1 Pseudomonadota bacterium
GTGGTGGTACACCAGCGGCGCCGCGCACGCCGCGCGCAACGGCGCGATGACCGGCAGCGCGCGCAACGTCATCGTGTTCCTCGGCGATGGCATGAGCCTGACCACGGTCGCCGCCGCACGCATCCTCGACGGCCAGCGCAAGGGCTGCCCCGGCGAGGAAAACCGCCTGAGCTGGGAACACTTCCCGGCCACCGCGCTCAGCAAGACCTACAACACCGATTCGCAGACACCCGATTCGGCCGGCACCATGACCGCTATGGCGACCGGAGTGAAGACCCGCGCCGGCGTGATCAACGTCGGCCAGCAGCCCCTGCGCGGCGATTGTGTGGGTGCGCAACAGGCGCCGCTGCTGTCGCTGTGGGAACTGGCCGCGCACGCCGGCCTGGCGACCGGCGTGGTCAGCACCACGCGCCTCACCCACGCCACGCCCGCGGCGACCTTCGCCCGCGCGGCCGACCGCAACTGGGAGAACGACACCGAACTGCCCGCCGAAGCGACAGCGGCCGGCTGTATCGACCTCGCCCGCCAGCTGATCGAACCGCCACTCGGCCGCGGCCCCGAGGTGCTGCTGGGCGGCGGCCGGCGCAACTTCATGCTGGCCGGGCAGCGCGATCCGGAGTACGACGACAAGGTCGGGCTGCGTCTCGACGGCCGCGACCTGATCGTGAGCTGGCAGCAGCGCCATCCGCGCGGCGCCTATGTCTGGAACGCCGGGCAGCTTGCCAACGCGCCCGACGATGTCCCACTGCTGGGCCTGTTCGAACCCGACCACATGCAGTTCGAGCACGACCGGCCGGGTGATGCGGCTGGCGAGCCGTCACTGGCCGAGCTGACCCGCGCCGCGATCACCCGCCTGCAACGCAACGACCGCGGCTACGTGCTGCTGGTCGAGGCCGGTCGCATCGACCACGCCCACCACTACGGCAACGCCCACCGCGCGCTCACGGACACCATCGCGATGAGCGAGGCAGTGGCGGTCGCAGCCGAACTGGCGTCGACCGACGACACCCTGATCGTGGTCACCGCCGATCATTCGCACACGCTGAGCTTCGTCGGCTATCCGGTGCGCGGCAACCCGATGCTCGGCAAGGTGCGCGGCGGCAGCGGCGAGGACGGCGAAAGCGGGCAACTCGCGCGCGACTCGCTGGGGCTGCCCTACACCACGCTCAGCTATGGCAACGGCCCTGGTTATGTCGGCGCCAGCGCGCAACAGCCGGAAGGGCCGAAGACGTTCCTGCACACCGCCAGCGGTTACCAGATGGCCGCGGAGGGCCGACCCGATCTCGGCCAGGTCGACACCGCGCACCCGGATTTCCTGCAGGAGGCGTTGGTGCCGCTGGGTAACGAAACCCACGGCGGCGATGATGTCGGCATCTGGGCGCGCGGCCCCGGCAGCGACGCGGTGCGCGGCACGCTGGAGCAGAACGCGATCTACCACCTGATGCTGCAGGCCACGCCGCGTCTGCGCGAAGCGTTGTGCGCGAAGGGCGGCTGCGATGGCAACGGCGTGCCGGTGGAACTGCCGAAGCCGGCGGACTTCATCGCACGGTGACCGCCGCCTTGTCTTCCTATTGGAAAAAAACCAATCGAGGTCAGAACGGCTTGCCGATCACCAGCCACACGATCGCCACCAGCACCAGCACCGGCAATTCGTTGAACCAGCGCAGCGTGCGCGACGACGGCAATGCGCGCCCGGCATCGACACCCTTGAGCCAGCGGCCGCAGACGATGTAGTAGACCAACAACGCCACCACCAGCATCAGCTTGGCGTGCAGCCAGCCACCGGCGATGCCGAAATGCAGCCACAGCACCAGGCCCAACACGATCGCCAGCCCGAGCATCGCGTGGCCGAAGCCGTACAAGCGCCGCCCCATCAACACCAGTCGCGCGCGCACCGCTGGCTCGTTGCCGGCTTCGGCGATGTTGACCAGGATCCGCGGCAGGTAGAACACCGCCGCCATGCCGGCAATGACGAACACGAGGTGGAAAGTCTTGATCCAGATGTAGGCGGTCATTGCTTGTGGCTCCTCGGTCGATGCGGATCTGCGCGATAGCATGGCATGCCCGGATTGCCGTCATCCAAGCGAACGCTAGGATGACGAGCAAAAACACGATGCCGATAACCAGCCATGACCCCATGACCAAGCAATACGACGCCGCCTATTTCAACCGCTGGTACCGCGATCCCGCGCTCAGGACACAGGCCATTGGCGGAACCGCGCGGCTCGCGCGCAAGGTCGCCATCGCCGTCTCCACCGCCGAGTACCACCTCGAACGCCCGATCCGCAGCGTGCTCGACATCGGTTGCGGCGAAGGCGCGTGGCGCGCGCCGCTGCTGAAATTGCGGCCGAAACTGCGGTACCTCGGCTTCGACAGCAGCGAGTATGCGATCACCCGCTTCGGCGCACGACGCAACCTGCATCGCGCGCGTTTCGGCGACTTCCGGCATCTGCGGCCGTGCCCGCCGGTCGACCTGCTGGTGTGCAGCGACGTGCTGCATTACCTCGACCCGCGCGAACTCGACCTCGGGCTGCCGGCGCTGGCCGAATTGTGCGGCGGCGTCGCGTTCCTGGAGACTTTTGCCCGCGAGGACGGCATCGACGGCGATGCCCACGAGTTCAAGCAGCGCCCGGCGCAGTTCTACCGCCAGCGCTTCGAGCGCATCGGGCTGGCACCGCTGGGTTCTCACCTGTGGCTGTCACCGGGATTGCATGAGGGCGCCGCCGCGCTGGAGCTGCCAGCGCAAGCCCCGTAGTGCCGAGCTCGCTCGGCACGCGTCCTGGGGCAGCGGAGCAAGCCCCGCTCTACGACGTGAAGATGCGGTGCCCGGTTCACGTTTTCGCTGGCTCGATCCGCTACGCTGCAGCGCAGCATTTCCGTATTCAGGGGACCTGTTCCTAATGATGCTCTATCAGATGCACGAACTCGGCCGCGCCTGGATGGCGCCGATGACCTACTGGGCCGACGCCGGCGCCAAGATGTTCGGCGCCTCCGGCAGCTGGCTGTCGACGGTGCCGGGCGCACCGCGCATGGCGGCCGGTTACGAGCTGCTGTACCGCATGGGCAAGGATTACGAGAAGCCCGAGTTCGGCATCCATTCGCTGGATTTCGACGGCCAGGCGTACCCGGTGATCGAGCGCGAGATGCTGCGCAAGCCGTTTTGCCGGCTGCTGCGCTTCAAGCGTTACGCCGACAATGCCGGCCACATCGCCGAGCTCCAGGACGATCCACCGGTGCTGGTGGTTGCGCCGTTGTCGGGCCACCACAGCACCCTGCTGCGCGACACCGTGCGCACGCTGCTGCGCGACCACAAGGTCTACATCACCGACTGGATCGATGCGCGCATGGTGCCGACCAGCGAGGGAACATTCGGCCTCGACGACTACGTCGGTTACATCGAGGAGTTCATCCGCACCATCGGCGCCGAGGACCTGCATGTCATAAGCGTCTGCCAGCCGACCGTGCCGGTGCTGGCGGCAGTGTCGCTGATGGCCGCGCGCGGGGAGACCACGCCGCGTTCGCTGGTGATGATGGGCGGGCCGATCGACACCCGTGAAAGTCCCACCAAGGTCAACGACCTGGCGGTGCACAAGCCGCTGTCGTGGTTCCAGCACAACGTCGTGCACGAGGTGCCCGGCAACTACCCCGGCCGCGGCCGCCGCGTATACCCGGGCTTCCTGCAGCACGGCGGCTTCATGGCGATGAACCCCGAGCGCCACGCACAGTCGCACTGGGATTTCTACCAGGACCTGCTCAAGGGCGACCTTGAGGATGCCGATTCGCACCGGCGTTTCTACGACGAGTACAACGCCGTGCTCGACATGCCGGCCGAGTACTACCTCGACACCATCCGCGTGGTGTTCCAGCAGCACCTGTTGCCACGCGGTTTGTGGAAGATCGGTGGAGAAACGGTGGATCCATCGAAGATCACAGGCACCGCGCTGCTGACGATCGAAGGCGAACTCGACGACATCTCCGGCCAGGGCCAGACCCGCGCCGCGCACGAACTGTGCACCGGCATCCCTAAGAAGGACCAGCAGCACCTGGAGGTCGAAGGCGCCGGCCACTACGGCATTTTCAGCGGCCGCCGCTGGCGCACCGAGGTCTACCCGAAAGTGCGCGATTTCATCGCCCGCTACGCCGCCTGACCCGCCCGCCGTTCTCCCGTCCCGGCAGGAGCGGCCCATGGCCGCGAGCTTTTGCCGTGCTCGTCTTGGCGGATCGAAGAGCTCGCGGCGTCGCAGAAATTGAACAGACAAGAGCGGAGCTTGCTCCGCTGATGTTGCGACGCAGAAGCAGAAGCAGCCGAGCAGGCTCGGCTCTACGGGTTCACCGCGCGGCTGCATGGCTTAAACTGCGCCCATGGCCCGCAAACCTCCCTCCGAAACCTCCCCCGTCGCCGATTTCGAGGCCTCGCTCGATGCGCTGGAGCAACTGGTCGAGAAGATGGAACACGGCGAGATGAGCCTGGAGGATTCGCTCGCCGCCTACGAGCGCGGGGTCGGCCTGTATCGCCGCTGCCAGACCGCGCTGGAACAGGCCGAGCTGCGCGTGCGCCTGCTCAGCGATCCGCAGGATCCGGCCAGCGCCGAGCCTTTCGCGCCCGCCACCTCGTCCAATACGTCGCCCGGCACACCGGCTTCTAATGCATGATCCTGATGCGTGATCCTGATGCATGATCCACGCTTGGCGCGCTGGCGCGAGCGCGCCGATGCCGCGCTCGCGCGCGCGCTGCCCGATCCGGCCTCGTCGCCGCGGAAACTGCACGCCGCGATGCGCCATGCGGTGTTGCTGGGTGGCAAGCGCATGCGGCCGTTGCTGGTGCACGCCAGCGGCACGTTGTTCGATGCCGATCCTACGCAGCTGGATGCGCCGGCGGTCGCGGTCGAACTGATCCACGCCTATTCGCTGGTCCACGACGACCTGCCCTCGATGGACGACGACGCCCTGCGTCGCGGCCAGCCGACGGTGCATGTGGCGTTCGAGGAGGCCACCGCGATCCTCGCCGGCGACGCGTTGCAGTCGCTGGCCTTCTCGGTACTGGCCCGCGCGCCGACCGAGCCTGCGATCATCATCGGCTTGATCCGCACCTTGGCCGACGCGTCCGGGGCGGCCGGCATGTGCGGCGGTCAGGCGCTGGACCTCGACGCGACCGGTGCGGCCTTGTTGACCGTCACCGAACTGGAGCGGCTGCATGCGCGCAAGACCGGCGCGCTGATCCGTGCCGCGGTGCGCATGGGCGCGTTGTGCGGCAGCGCCGGCGACGATGACCTTGCGCGACTGGATCGTTACGCCGATGCGCTCGGACTGGCGTTCCAGGTCCGCGACGACATCCTCGATATCGAAGGCGACAGCGCCACGCTCGGCAAGACCGCCGGCAAGGATGCGGCGCAGGACAAGGCGACGTTTCCGGCATTGCTCGGCATGCAGGCGTCGCGCGAGCGGCTGTTCGAGCTGGGCGCAGCGATGCGGGAAGCGCTGGTGCCGTTTGGCGCGCGTGCCGATGCGTTGGCCGCGCTCGGCCGGATGGCGGTCGAACGCGATCGTTGAGTGCGGCGCGCAGTGGGAGTCCTGACGCTCGACGTGTTGCGGGTTTTCGCAGTGGCGGGTCGAGACCTCCCCTGCAAAAGCGGCATCTTGTGACGGGTGCCGGACGTCGCTCCTGCATATCCGGAACAAAAAAAGCCCCGCAATGCGGGGCTTTTCATTCGCAGCTGCAGCAGCGCCTATTTGATCAACCGCAGCGTCAGCGGATACCGGTACGCGACGCCTTCGTTGGCCTTGATCGCGGCGATGATGGTGAAGATCAACCACGCGATACCGACAATGATCCAACCCGGGATCGCGATCAGCAGGCCGATGCCGAGGGTGAACACCGAGAACAACAGCAGCGCCAGGAAGATCAGGGCGACGGTGATGTTGAAGTTCAGCGCCTCCTTGCCCTGGTCGTCGACGAAACGCATCGTGTCCTTCTTCAACAGCCAAATGATCAGCGGGCCGATGAAGCAGCCGATGCTGCCGGCCCAGCCCGAGGTCACGATGCCGCCGATCAGCGCAGACAGGTGCGCGAACATCGCCCACTGGCGCTCGTCGGCGGGGACGCCGCCGGCGGAGATGACAGGCTGCTCTTGCTCTTGGTTGTACTCGTTCATTCGGGCACTCCTGCTGAGGTTCAGCCTAATCTCCGCGCCCGGCGCTGGCAGGTCAAGCGCCGGAAGCCATGCAGGCGCGTCATCAGCCCTCGCCAGCGACCGTCATCCGGCCCACCAGGATCGAGCCGGTGCGGATATGCGAACGCGGATCGACATCGCTGCCGACCGCCTCGATCGCGGCGAACATCGCCTTGAGGTTGCCCGCCACGGTGATGCCGTCGACCGGATACTGGATCCTGCCATCCTCGACCCAGAACCCGCCCGCGCCGCGCGAGTAGTCGCCGGTGATGGTGTTGACGCCCTGCCCCATCATCTCGGTGACCAGCAGCCCGCGGCCCATGCCGGCCAGCATCGCTTCCAGGTCGCCGCCGTTGGCCGCGACCTGCAGGTTGTGCACGCCGCCGGCATTGGCGGTGGTCTGCAGCCCGAGCTTGCGCGCCGAATAGCTGCCGAGCACGTAACGCTGCAGCACGCCGGCGCTGACCAGCGGTGATTCGCGCGTGGCCACGCCTTCGGCGTCGTAGGACGAGGAGCGGAACCCACGCGGCAGGAACGGCTGCTCCTCGATCGAGAACCAGTCGGGGAACAGCTGCGTGTTCACGCTGTCGAGCAGAAAACTCGCCTTGCGATACAGCGTGCCCCCCGACACCGCGCCAAGCAGGTGGCCGATCAGCGAGCGCGCGACTTCGGCCGAAAACAGCACCGGATAGGTGCCGGTGGCGATCTTCCGCGGCGCAAGGCGCGCGACCGCGCGTTCGGCGGCCTTGCGACCGACTGCGGACGCGGCTTCGAGCTCGTCGGCGGCCAGCGCGATGCTGTACCAGCCGTCGCGCTGCATGCCGTCGCCGCTGCCGGCGATCAGCGCGCAGCCCACGCTGTGCTGCGTGCTGCGTTCGCGGCCGATGAAGCCGTGCGAGTTGGCGTAGACGCCCAGGCTGCTGCCGCTGCCGACCGAGGCGCCGTCGGAATTCTCGATGCGCGGATCAAGTTCGCGGCCGGCCTGTTCGCAGGCCAGCGCCAGGTCGATCGCCTGGTCGGCCTCCAGCGCCCACGGGTGCCAGCTGTCGAACTCGCGCAGGTCGGTGGCCATCAGCGCCGCATCGGCCAGCCCGGAGGCGGCGTCGTGCTCGGTGTGGCGGGCGATCGCGCAGGCCTGTTCGACCGT
>JALZKJ010000082.1 GCA_030859305.1 Pseudomonadota bacterium
TGCTGCTCCGGCACATGTACAAGCTGGACGCGCTGAACGTGGTCGAGAAGGACCGGATGGACTTCGCCAGCGAAGTCGACGAGCTGGCCGAGAAGGAGATCATCAAGGAGTTCCGTCGCTCGACCCCTGATTACGCGATCCTCGGCGAGGAAAGCGGCTCGCACAAGGCGAATGCCAACAGCCGCTACACTTGGGTGATCGACCCGCTGGTCGGCACCAGCAACTATGTTCGCGGCATCCCGCATTTCTGCGTGTCCATCGCGCTGGT
The DNA here is from genome assembly GCA_030859305.1 of Pseudomonadota bacterium. Taxonomy (GTDB): domain Bacteria; phylum Pseudomonadota; class Gammaproteobacteria; order Xanthomonadales; family Xanthomonadaceae; genus Lysobacter_K. Next base: position 269 of record JALZKJ010000082.1, read on the forward strand.
CGAGAACGGCGAGCCGATCCACGGGGTGATCTTCGACCCGCTGCGCAACGAGCTGTTCACCTCCAGTCGCGGCAGCGGCACCGTGCTCAACGAGAAGCGCGTGCGCGTCGCCGACCGCAAGGACCTGACCGGCGCGATGCTGATCACCGGCTTCCCGCCGCGCGAGCGCCCGCGTGCCAGCGCGCACCTCAAGTGCATCGACACCCTGCTGACCGAGGCCGAGGACATCCGTCGCACCGGTTCGGCCGCGCTCGACCTGGCGTATGTCGCCGCCGGTCGCGCCGACGCCTACTTCGAGGCCGGGGTGAAGCCCTGGGACATCGCCGCCGGCGCACTGATGGTGCGCGAAGCCGGCGGCAAGGTCTGCGACTTCCACGGCCGCAGTACCGGCCCGATGGACACCCGCGGTATCGCCGGCCGCCCGCTGGTCGCCGGCAACATCAAGGTCTGCGAAATGCTGCAGCAGAAGATCGTCAATACCGGGTATGCGGCCGCGTTCGATTGATCCGCTTGTATCTGCGTCGATCCGCCGCCTAAGCAGCTTCTGCTTCAAACAAAAAAGGCCGCGCAATGCGGCCTTTTTCGTGGGCTGGCCATTCCGTTACGGACGCCGCGCCAATGCCGCTTCGTCCCTGGCCTTGGGCATCAGGTCCTGCTTGGTGACCTTGAGCATGCCGAAGTTCAGCAGCGGGCAGGCGACGTAGATCGACGACAGCGTGCCGATCACGATGCCCAGGATCAGCGCCTCGGCCATGCCTTCCAGCGAGCCGCCGCCGTACACGTACAGCGCGACCATCGTAAGCAACGCGACGAACGAGGTGATGATCGTGCGCGAAAGGGTCTGGTTGATCGACTTGTTGAGCACGGTCACCGGATCGGCGCGCATCGAGCGGAAGTTCTCGCGCACGCGGTCGAACACCACGATGGTGTCGTTGATCGAGAAACCCATCACCGACAGCAAACCGGCCAGCACCGTCAGGTCGAACTCGCGGCCCGTCAGCGCGAACCAGCCGGCCACGACGATCACGTCATGCAAGGTGGTGATCACCGCGGCAATCGCGAATTTCTTCTCGAAGCGCATCGAGATGTAGATCAGAAACCCGACCACCACGAAGATCAGCGCCCAGATGCCGTTGATCGCCAGTTCCTTGCCGATCTGCGGGCCGACGAACTCGCTCTGCAACACCTGCCCGGGGTTGTCCGCGGTGGACACCGCACGCTGCACCTCCAGCGCGGTATCGGAGTCGACGGCAGCGACTTCCTCGCCGCCGTCGGCCTGCGGCTGCAGACGGATCAACAGGTCATTGCCGGAGCCGAAGGTCTGCACCTGCGCGCCGCGGAAACCGGCCGCATCCAGCCGCGCGCGCACATCGTCGACATCGACCGGCTGCTCGAACCGCAGTTCGGTGACCGTGCCGCCGGTGAAATCCAAGGCGAAGTTGAAGCCCTTGAACGCGATCGCGCCGATCGCCAACAGCATCAGCAGCAGCGCCACCGACAACGACACCCAGCGCATGCGCATGAAGTCGAAATTGCTGTCGTTGGGGAAAAGAGTGAAAGGTTTCATAGCCGGATCCTGGGTAATGCGAACCATGTGTGGTTCGATGCCGGGGCGGCCCATGGAGGGGCCGCCAGCGGCAATCAAGCGTTAAATCGCAATGGACTTGAGCTTGCGGCGCCGGCCGTAGATCAGCGTCGCAATGCCGCGCGACACCGACACTGCGGTGTACATCGAGGTCATGATTCCGACCACCAGCGCGACCGCGAAACCCTTGACCGGACCGGTGCCGAACGCGAACAGCGCAATGCCCGCGAGCACCGCGGTGATGTTGGCGTCGATGATCGAACCCGATGCCTTGTCGTAGCCGCCGGCGATCGCCGCCTTGACCGGCACGCCGGCACGCAACTCCTCGCGTATCCGCTCGTTGATCAGCACGTTGGCATCCACCGACAGGCCGACCGTGAGCGCGATGCCCGCCAGGCCAGGCAGGGTCAGGGTGGCGCCAAACAGCGACATCACCGCGGCCACCATCAGCAGGTTGAACAGCAGCGCGATGCAGGTGATGACCCCGAACATACGGTAGTACACCAGGAAGAACACCAGGGTAAACATGAAGGAATACACGATCGCCTTCATGCCGCGCTCGACGTTCTCGGCGCCCAGGCTGGGCCCGACCACGCGCTCCTCGACGAAATCCATCGGCGCGGCCAGCGAACCGGAGCGCAGTTGCAGCGCGAGGTCGGCGGCGAAACGCATGCTTTCCAGGCCGGTGGTCTGGAAGTCCTTGCCGAACACGCCATTGATGGTGGCGACGTTGATCACCTCCTCGTTGATGCGTGTCGTTCGCACTTCCTGGCCGTTGACCATGCGCACCTCGGGGATGCGCTCGATGAACACGGCCGCCATCGGCTTGCCGACGTTGACGCTGGTGAAGTCGAACATGCGCTGGCCGCCGGCGCTGTTGAGACGCACCGACACCGAGGGCGAACCGGTCTGCGAGTCGATCCCCGAGGTGGCGCCGATCAGCTGGTCGCCGGTGGCGATCACGCGCTTGTTGAGCAGCACCGGGATCGGCTTGCCGTCCGGGCCGAGGTCGCTGCGGTAATACAGCTTGGCTTCCGGCGGCACCAGCCCGCTGGCCACGGCCTCGTAGGCGTTGCCTTCGACGACGGCACGGTATTCGAGGGTGGCGGTGGCGCCGATGATGCGCTTGGCCTGCGCGGTGTCCTGCACGCCGGGCAACTGCACGACGATGCGGTCGTCGCCTTGGCGCTGGATCACCGGCTCGGCGACGCCGAGCGCGTTGATGCGGTTGCGCAGGGTGCCGACGTTCTGCTCGATCGCATCGGCGCCCATCCGCTGCAGCTCGGCAGCCGATACCTGGGCGGTCACCGTATTGCCCTGCACAGCCAGTTGCAGCGTGGGCTGGCTGCTCGCGATCAACTGGCGCGCGCGGCCGGCATCGTCCGCGCTGGTGAGTACGGCCACGATGCGGTTGTCAGCGCGGCGTTCCACCGATTCATAGCGCATCCGGTTCTCGCGCAGCAGGATCCGAAGGTCTTCGGCGGTCGCATCCAACCGTTTGATGAGCGCGGCGTTCTGGTCGACCTGCATGGTGAAATGCACGCCGCCGCGAAGGTCCAGCCCCAGCGGCATCGATTTCGCCCCGAGGTTCTCCAGCCAGTCCGGCACGTTTGAGGCCAGGTTCAGCGCAACCACGTAATCGCTGCCGAGTTCCTGGTTCAGCGTATCGGACGCCTTGACCTGCATCGCGGGGTCGGGAAGGCGCACCAGCAGGTTGCCCTTGTCAATCTCCACCGCCTTGATGGCAACACCGGCCTGCTGCAGCCCGGTTTCGACCCGGGCCTTCAGCGCCTCATCGACGACACCGCCGCGGTTGGCGGTGACCTGTACGGACGGATCCTGCGGAAACGCATTGGGCAACGCGAACAATGCGCTGAAAAGCAGGACGATCAGGGCGACAAGGTATTGCCAGCGCGCGTAAGTCAGCATCGAATGAACCCCGCGGCGACCCATGGGCCGCCGGCTAAGCAAGTGATCACGTCATCGGGTGCGATGACATCAGCGGCACGACCGCCCCAGACGATCGGTGTTGGAGACGGCTCAGGCCGACTTCAAGGTGCCTTTCGGCAGCACGTTGGCGATCGCGCCCTTCTGCACCCGGATGCGCACGTTATCGGCGATCTCCACGGTGACGAAGTTGTCGCCCATGTCGCTGATGGTGCCGGCGATGCCGCCATTGGTCAGCACTTCGTCGCCCCTGGTCAGCTTTCCGAGCATCGCCTTGTGCTCCTTGGCGCGCTTCATCTGCGGACGGATCATCAGGAAATACATGACGCCGATCAGGATGATCGGGAACAGCAGGCCACCCATGCCACCGCCGAACAGGCCGCCGGGAGCGGGAGCCGCTTGGGCGTAGGCAGGTGCGATGACGAGGTCGAGAAGGTTCATGTCGGATGTCCAGGTAAGCGGAAAATTAGCCGGGGATTATGCCACGAGGCCTGCCTTTTCCCTCCTCCCTCCGGGAGAAGGTGCCCGCAGGGCGGATGAGGGTTCGACGAAGCGAGAGGGCCGCACTACTAAGCCTATAACGTTCCCGTGCTACAACCCGCAGCCCGTTCACTCGCCGTCACTCCGCCGAACCCTCACCCCAACCCCTCTCCCGGAGGGAGAGGGGCTCACGAGCTCAGCCACGCAAGGCGTAGAAAGACTCGCGGAAGGGGGCAAAGGTTCCCTGCCCGATCGCCTCGCGCATCTGTGCCATCAGTCGCTGGTAATAGCGCAGGTTGTGCAGGGTGCCGAGCATCGGCGCCAGCATCTCGCCGCAGCGGTCAAGGTGGCGCAGGTAGGAGCGGCTGAAACCGTTGCGGCAGGCGTAACAGTCGCAGCCCTCCTCGATCGGCCGCACGTCATGCTCGTATTTCGAATTGCGGATGCGCACGGTGCCGGTCGATGTGAAGAAATGCCCGTTGCGCGCGTTGCGGGTCGGCATCACGCAATCGAACATGTCGACCCCGCGCGCGACCGACTCGACCAGGTCTTCCGGCCGACCCACGCCCATCAGGTAGCGCGGACGATCTTCGGGAAGCTGCGGCGCGGTGTGTTCGAGCATCGCGTTGCGCTCGGCTTCCGGCTCGCCGACCGCCAGTCCGCCGATCGCATAACCGTCGAAACCGATGTCCTTGAGCGCCGCGGCCGAACGCGTTCGCAGATCGTGGTGCATGCCGCCCTGGACGATGCCGAACAATGCGGCATCGTTGCCTTCGTGTGCCTTCTTCGAACGCTCGGCCCAGCGCAGGCTCAACTCCATCGAGGTGCGCGCGACCTCTTCGGTCGCCGGAACACCATCGATCAGATAGGGCGTGCACTCGTCGAAGATCATCACGACGTCCGAGTCCAGCACCTTCTGGATATGCATGCTCTCCTCGGGCCCGAGGAACACCTTGCGGCCGTCGATCGGCGCCGCGAACGTCACCCCGGCCTCGGTGATCCTGCGTTTGTGCGCCAGCGAGAACACCTGGAAGCCGCCCGAATCGGTCAGGATCGGCCCGCTCCAGCGCGCGAAACCGTGCAGGCCGCCGTGTTCGGCGATCACCTCCAGGCCCGGGCGCAGGTAAAGATGAAATGTGTTGCCCAGGATGATATGCGCGCCGAGTTCGGCGACGTGCTCGGGCATGATCCCCTTGACCGAACCATAGGTGCCGACCGGCATGAACGCCGGAGTCTCGACCGTGCCGCGCGGGAACGTCAGGCGACCGCGGCGTGCGGCGCCGTCGGTGGCGAGCAGATCGAAGCTCATGCGGCTCATCGGGACGAAACCTTGATCCCGTCATTGCTGCGAAAGCAGGAACCCATCTTGATCCTGCTGTTGCCGTGGATGGACGAAGTCAAGGTCAAAATGGATCCCGGCGTCCGCCGGGATGACGGTAGCAAGATGACGCGGGAACGGATCACTTCGCCAGCTCCGGATACAACAACATCGCATCCCCATAGGAAAAGAACCGGTACCTCTCGCGGATCGCGTGCTCGTACGCCGCGAACACCCGCGCCTTGCCGGCAAAGGCGGAAACCATCATCAGCAGCGTGCTCTCGGGCAGGTGGAAATTGGTGACCAGCGCATCCACCGAACGGATACGGTAACCGGGCAGGATGAACAAGCGGGTTTCGCCGGCGAAAGGCCGCAGCCGGCCCTCGCCATGTTCGTCCAGGCGCATCGCCGATTCCAGCGCGCGCACCACGGTCGTGCCGACCGCGATCACCCGGCCGCCGGCTGCGCGCGTGCGGTCGATCTGCTCGACCAGCTGCGCGCCGACATTCAGCCACTCGCTGTGCATCACGTGCTCGTCGAGGCGCTCGGCGCGCACCGGCTGGAAGGTGCCGGCGCCGACATGCAGGGTCACGTGGCCGATGTCGACCCCGCGTCGTTGCAACGCCTGCAGCAACGCGTTGTCGAAATGCAGGCCGGCGGTCGGTGCCGCGACCGCGCCGATCTCGCGCGCGAACACCGTCTGGTAACGCTCGGCGTCGTCGCTGCCCGGTTCGCGCTGGATGTACGGCGGCAGCGGCAATCGCCCGGCGTGCAACAGCCATCTCTCCAGAGAGTCGGACACGTGGAAACGCAAACGGTAGAACTCGCCCTCGCGACCCAGCACCTCGGCCTCGCCGCCGGCATCCAGGGCGATCCGCGCCCCGGGTTTCGGCGACTTGCTGACCCCGAGCTGCGCGCGCGCCTCGTCGCCGCCGAGCAGTCGCTCGATCAGGATCTCGACCCGGCCACCGGTGGCCTTCTGGCCGAAAAGCCGCGCCGGCAGCACCCGGGTGTCGTTGAACACCAGCAGGTCGCCCGGCGACAGCAATTCGGGCAGCTCGCTGAAAACGCGGTCCTCGAACACCTGCGTCGTACCCGGTAGCACCCGCAGCAGGCGACTGGCCGAGCGCTCGGGCAATGGCTGCTGCGCGATCAGCTCGGGCGGCAGCTCGTAATGAAAGTCGGATTTCTTCAACGCAGGCCTTGGCGCAGGGTTCGCAACGTCGTCGTGGGAATTGCCGTGGCCGGGCGCGGCGCGGGCCACGTGTGTCGGTCACAGACGCTGCCGCAGGGTCGGCAGCGGGCGCACAGTGTAGCGGCGGAAGGGGGTTATCGCCGTGTCCCGGGCGTGTTAAACTCGCGCAACCTTTTGAATAGAAACGGAAAAACGCTTTGCACCCGACTTGCGCGGTAGCCACCGCGCATTTTTGTTCGCGACGTTTTCCGGCCACCGGAGTGACCGACGGCGTGCATCTTGTAGTTTGATGCGCCCTCGCCACGCCGACTCGCGTGACCACGCATACCAGGTCGAACCCCGTTACGGCAGGACGCCGACGACACCGGAGACAGATCCCATGAACCTGCTCGACACCCTCGCACCGCTGCGCGCCCACCCCGGCATCCGCCGCACCCCGGGGCTGGATGACGCCACCCTCGCCCGCTTCGCCGGCAACGCCGACCTCGCCGAGGCCATCGAAGCCGCCGCAGCCGAATACACGCGCATCAAGGGCCACTTCGCCGACCTGCTCGACCAGGACGAGGACGCGCAGGTCCACGCGGTGCAGGCCGGTTACATCAACTTCTATCCGGACGACGCGGTCAACCCGTACATCGCCCTCGCCGCCCGCGGCCCGTGGATCGTGACCTTGAAAGGCGCGGTGCTGCACGACTCCGGCGGCTACGGCATGCTCGGTTTCGGCCACG
>JALZKJ010000095.1 GCA_030859305.1 Pseudomonadota bacterium
GATCTTCGAATCCGACGACATCCTGGCGCGCAATCGCGCCACCGCTGCGCGCATGGCCTCACTGGCCGCGACGTTCACCGATCATCCGCAGGTCGCCGACGTGCGCCAAGCTGGCATGATCGTCGCCTTCGAACTGACCCGTGATGGCGACAAGCGCACCCCGTTCGATGCCGGCGCGCGTATCGGCCTGCACGCCTACCGCGCCGCGCTGGAACACGGCGTGCTGCTGCGGCCACTCGGCGACGTGCTTTACTGGATGCCGCCTTACTGCATCGACGACAAGGCGCTGCAATTGCTCGCCGCCACCACCCGCATCGCGATCGATGCCGCCGTGCGCGAGGCCGGTGGATGAGGTTGACGCGCGTCCATGTCGACAAGCCGCTGCAAGCCGGCGCCGAAATAAGCCTGCCCGAAGCGCCCGCGACGCACCTGGCACGTGTGTTGCGGCTCGGGGTCGGCGATGCCTGCCTGCTGTTCAATGGCGACGGTCGCGATTATGCCGCACGCATCATCGCGTCCGGCAGACGCGAACTGCGCGTGGTGATCGAGTCGGTGGTGGCGGTCGAATGCGAATCGCGGCTGCGCGTGATCCTGCTGCAGGGCATCGCCCGCGGCGAGAAGATGGACCTGATCCTGCAGAAGGCCACCGAACTCGGTGTGTTCGAAGTGCGGCCGTTGTCTTCGCAGCGCAGCGAGGTCAAGCTGGATGCCGCGCGCGCGGAAAAACGCCTGTCGCACTGGCGCAGCGTGGTGGTATCGGCCTGCGAACAAAGCGGCCGCGCGCGGTTGCCGGAAGTACTGCCGCCGGCGTCACTGTCGACGGTGCTGGGAGCGTTGCCCGCCGGTGGCCTGCGCCTGATCCTCGATCCGGACGGCGCGCTCGTCTTCTGTGCGTTGACCCTCGAATCCGCCACGCTGGTGCTGCTCGCGGTCGGACCGGAAGGCGGTTGGTCGCCGCTGGATCGCGAGCAGTTGCAGGGCGCGGGATTCCAAGGCTTGCGTCTCGGGCCACGCATCCTGCGCACGGAAACCGCGGGACTGGCGGCCATCGCGGCATTGCAGGCACGCTTCGGGGACTTGGCCGGGTAACCTTGCGTCGGAGCGTTGCCGGGAATGTCGATACCCGCAATCGGGCCGCGCGGGTGTTGTAGTCACGCTACCCGAGGACAACGCCGCCTGGCCCGTCAGCGACTTTGCCTGGAGCGAGAATCAGGCGGCCTGTGCCAGCGCGTCGTTGACCAGGTTCTCAACGGCTTCGAGGTCGGGAATCAGGGCGCTGTCTTCGTTCAACTGCACCCGGGCGAGGATGGCCTGCGGCAGAGCGCCTTCGTCGCCTTCGACCACCAGCGCATCGCGCGACACCGTCACCAGACGCGGGAAGCCTTGGATCACGATCGCGAAATACGGCGCCTTTGCATTGCCACCGAGCGCCTTCAGTACCACGACCTTGCTGCCGAGACCGGCCTGCTCCTCGCCGATGCCGGCCAGTTGCGCGAACGCCAGCAATGGCAATTGCCATCCACGCCAGCGCATGCGGCCGAGCAGCCAGGCCGGTGCGTCGTCGCCTACCGGTTCCGGCGGCGCATACGACAGCACCTCGGCAATGGTGGCGTTGGGCAGCAAAAGGCGCGCGCCTGCGATCTGGATCAGCACCCCGCGGATGTCCCCGGTCGGCATCGATGACGCCACCGGTACCGCACTCGGGTTTGCAGGCACGGTAGCTGCCGCAGGGCTGCTTTCAGTGGTCGCGCCCGGTGCCGGCTTGTCGCCAGGTTTGTGTGCGGATTTCTTGCCTTTTTTTGCCATTTTGAAATCCTCAGGCCGGCCAGCGTTCGACCAGGCGTTGTGCCAGTTCGACCGGTTGCGCGGTGTCGCCGCCGCGTGCCGCCAATTCCGTCGGGGCGGCGGGGTCGTAACAGCCGTCGGGGGCCTGGCCCGCGACCAGCGCACCGGCACAGCCGTGTTTCATGGCCACGTCGACATCCGCCGGATCGCTGCCGCTGAGTAGCAGGATCGCGCTGTCGGCCGACGGCAAAGTGCTCAGCGCATCGTCGCCGCTGTCGTTGAACCGGACGCCGTCGATGTTGGCGCTGATGCGCAATTCGGCAGGCAGTATGTACACATGACCGGCGATCGCGATCTGGCCGGGCTCGGCCAACCTGACCGGCAATCCGGTCGCGCGCTGCATCTGTGCGACCAGCTTGTCGTAGCGGCCGCCGTCGAGCCTCTGCTGCACCAGCACCGGCCGCGAGAAATCGACGGGCAGTGCACCGAGCAGTTGCCGCACCGCATCCGGCCCGCCGATGCCGGCCATCACCAGCACGGCGCCGCGGGCTTGCCTGGGGCCTTGTACGGGCGTGTCGTCGACCAGTTCCATGGTGGAGATACGTCGCTCAAGATCGGCAATCTCTTCATGAAAGCTCTCCAAAACCTTTGCGCCGTGCGTAGACGACACACCGGACGGATCGTCGACCAGGCTCATGTCGTCCGCCGCAAACGGCCTGTCAAGGGTGACCACGACGGGCGGCGCAGCCGGTGGGCTTTCATCTTCCTCGAAGCGGATTTCGTCACCATCGAATGCAGCGGCGTCGCCACCAGCGTGTCCGTCGTCCAGACCCGGATAGGCCTCGCGAGTGGCTTCGGCCAGGGCCGGATTGAAGGCTGCATCGAACTCGATCACCTCCACCTGCGGCATCTGGGTGTTGTCGTCTTCCGCCCAGTCTGAACTGAAGTCGGCGAACAGGCTGGAATCCGCCAGCGTCGCACCGGAGGCTTCCGCCATGACCGGATCGAACGCCGAATAGCCGCCTGATGACACGGCCTCCGTCGCCCGCGAAAAGTCGGGCTCCGTGCCGGGTGGCAACACGTCGCCGTGTCTCTGCAACTTGGCGATCAGGTGACGTTTCCAGCGCGCGGCGTCCCAGCCTTCGCGGGTGGCGGTGAGGTCGGCTTCCTCGTAGATCACGTCTATCGCAGGATCGCCCAGCACCGCATCGAAACGATCAAGCACGTCCTCGGTGACGGCATCCAGCGCGATCACCACCACGTCGGGTTCCGCCGCGATCAGGTCGGGCACATTGAGCTGGGTCGGATCGGCATGCAGCACGCGCTCGATCCCGGCCTCCACCAGCATGTCGCGCAGGCGATCGCTGGCCACGCCGGGACGCGCCAGCAAGGCGACGCGGCGTTCGGAGCCGGCCCTGTCAGCTGTCATGACGACGCTCTATCCCGAGCAGTTCGTAGACGTTGCGGATCAGTTCCGGCTCCTGATAAGGCTTGCCGAGGTAACGCTCGACGCCGAGCTCGAACGCGCGCTGGCGATGCTTGTCGCCGGTACGTGAAGTGATCATCACGATCGGCACGTTGCGCAGGCGCGGGTCGGCCTTCATGTGGGTGGCCAGCTCGTAACCGTCCATGCGCGGCATCTCGATGTCGAGCAGCATCAGGTCCGGGACGATGTCGGCCATGCGTTCGAGCGCGTCGAGGCCGTCCTTTGCGGTGGCGACCTCGAAGTTGTGGCGTTCCAGCACGCGGCCGGTGACTTTGCGCATCGTCACCGAATCGTCGACCACCATCACCAGCGGTACCCTGCGATGTTCGATTGCCGCGGCCGGCGCCGGCACGTAGTCGCGCGGCAACGCGGCCTGGCGGCGCACCAGCGGAGCCACGTCGAGGATCACCACGACGCTACCATCGCCCATGATCGTGGCGCCGAAGATGCCCGGCACCGAAGCCACCTGCGGACCGACCGGCTTCACCACGATTTCGCGGTTGCCGAGCACCTGGTCGACACTGACCGCCGCGCGCAGATCGCCCGAACGGATCAGCAGCAACGGCATCTGCAATTGCCCTTCGGCCTTCGCCGGCGCGTGGCCGACCAGGCGGCCGAGGTCGTGGACCGCATACTCCTCGCCACCGTACTGGTAGCTGGCGTCCTCGCCCTCGAGCTGGTCGCGGGCGATGCGGCCAACGCCGCGCACCGACGCGATCGGCACCGCGAACGAGGTCTCGCCGATCTTGACGAACACCGCCTGGGTGACCGCCAGCGTCTGCGGCAGGCGCAGGGTGAAGTTAACGCCCTTGCCCGGGCTGGAGTGGATGTCGAGCGTGCCGCCGAGCTGGCGGACTTCGCTGGCGACCACGTCCATGCCGACGCCGCGCCCGGCCAACCTGCTGACTTCGTCGGCGGTGGAAAAACCGGGTTCCAGGATCAGCGTGTCGAGGTCGTGCTCGGCCAGGATTGCGTCGCTGCGCACCAGTCCGCGCTCTTCACCGCGACGACGGATCGCCGCACGATCGAGGCCGCGGCCGTCGTCGCCGACTTCCAGCACCACTTCCGAACCTTCGCGACGTACCGCGATGCGAATGATGCCTTCTTCCGGCTTGCCGGCCTGCCTGCGCTGTTCCGGGGTTTCCAGGCCATGCGCGACCGAGTTGCGCAGCATGTGTTCCAACGGCGCGGTCATGCGCTCGAGCACGTTGCGGTCGAGTTCGCCCTGGGCGCCATCGAGCTTGAGCTGGACGTTCTTGCCCAGTTCGCCGGACGCCTGACGGATCACCCGACGCAGACGCGGCAGCAGCGCATCGAACGGCACCATGCGCGTACGCATGAGGCCTTCCTGCAGGTCGGAACTGACCCGCGACTGCTGCAGCAGCAGGGTTTCGTACTGACGGGTAAGGTCGTCGAGTGTCTGCTGCAGGCTGTTCTGGTCGGCGGCCGATTCCGACAGCGCGCGCGAGAGCTGCTGCAGGTTGGAGAAGCGGTCGAGTTCGAGCGGATCGAAGGCCTGCTCGCCGCTCTCGCTCTCGCGCTGATAACGCGCGACGATCTGCGCCTCGGTCTCGATTTCGAGGCGACGCAGCTGATCGCGCATGCGCAGGTTGGTCGCCGCCATTTCCGAGATCGCGCCGCGGAACGCGCCGAGTTGCTGCTCCAGGCGGGCGCGGTAGATCGCCACCTCACCGGCGTAGTTGACCAGGCGATCGAGCAGGTCGGCACGGATGCGTACCTGCTCCTGCGGCGCGCGTACGCCGATGTCGTCCTCGTCGCCTTCCTGTCCATCGCTGATCGGCGCGGACAAGGGTTTGAGTTCCTGGGCCGGTACCGCAATGGCCGACGCAACGATGGGCGACGCGGGTGCGGCGGTTGCCGTCTCGACCAGGGCGATGACCGGTGTCGCGACACCGCGCGAGCGCGCATCGAACTCCGCGATCAGGGCTTCCGGCATGGCGACCGCGCGACGGTCGCCGACGCGGGTAATCATCGCGTGCAGTCGGTCGAAACCTCGTTCCAGCAACGGAATGCCATCGCGCCCGAGTTCGCGCCGTTGGTCGACCACGGCCTCCAGCAGCGATTCCATGACATGGCCAAGCTCGCCGACCGGCCAGATGCCGGCCATGCGCGCGCCACCCTTGAGCGTGTGCAGGTCGCGCTGCAGGCCCACCAGCGGCTCGCGTTCGCCCGGGTTCTGACGCAGCTGCGCCAGCAGTCCGTCGGAATGGTCGAGCAGGTCGCCGCCTTCTTCGACAAAGATGTCGACCAGTTCGGGGTCGAGCCCGGTGAGGTCCAGGGCTTCGTCCGGATCGGCCTCGATCGCGATGGCGGCGGCCAGCAGGCCAGCGATGACGGGCTCCAGCTCGTCCGGCTCGGTATCGGCGCGGCGGTCCGCTTCGACCGGCTCAGCTTCGAAGGCGTGGGCCGGTTCCGGCTCGTCCACCGCCTCGGCATCCAGGTCTGCGGCCAGCACGGCGGCGTCTCCCAGTTCTTCGTTCGAAGCGGCCGCCGCCTGTTCGCGGGCAAGGCGGTCGGCCTCGGCATATTCGGCTTCGAGGCGTTCGTATTCCAGCCGCTCTTGTTCAACACGTTCGGCTTCGACGCGCTCTGACTCAAGACGCTCTGATTCGAGACGCTCTGATTCGAGGCGCTCTGTTTCGAGGCGCTCCGATTCGAGGCGCTCTGATTCGAGGCGTACTGTTTCGAGGCGCTCTGATTCGTGGCGTTCCGCATCGAGGCGTTCCGCATCGAGGCGGTGGGACTCGACGCGCTCGAATTCGTCGCGTTCGGCTTCGAGCCGTTCTGCTTCGAGCCGTTCTGCTTCGAGCCGCTCTGCTTCGAGACGCTCGGCTTCATCGCGTTCCGCTTCGAGACGCTCGGCTTCGTTGCGTTCCGCTTCAAGGCGCTCGGCTGTGTCGCGCTCCGCTTCGAGACGCTTGGCTTCGTTGCGCTCCACTTCGAGACGCTCGGCTTCGTAGCGCTCCGCTTCGAGACGCTCGGTTTCGTCGCGTTCCGCTTCGAGACGCTCGGCTTCGTCGCGTTCCGCTTCGAGACGCTCGGCTTCGTTGCGCTCCGCTTCGAGACGTTCCGCTTCGAGCCGTTCCGCTTCGAGGCGTTCGGCCTCAAGACGTTCGGTTTCGATGCGCTCGGCATCGATCTGCTCGCCGGACGTGGCCGCAGATGCCGATACCATGTCATCGGCGAGGTTCGAGAATTCGCTGAGGTCGACCGGGGTCAGCGTCGCCGCGTACTCGGCCGCCAGTGCCTCGGCTTCTTCGTCATGCTCGTCATCCACCGGCATCGGCAGGCGTGCATCGGGCAGGCTGTCGCGCAGCTCGATCATGCGCGCGGACAGCCCTTCGAACACCGGTACCCGCGGTGAAGTCGATTGCAGCGCAGCCAGCGTGCGCTGGATGGCGATGGCGACCGCCGCCATCGCCGCCACGCCGTCCTCACTGGCGGGTGCGCCCGCCGCGAGCAGGCGCTTGACGTAAGCCTCGGTGGGCCCGGTGATTTCGGTGATCACCGGCACTTCGGTCATCGCGAAGGCGCCGTTGAGGGTGTGCACGGCACGTTGCAGGCCGTCGTCGGCCTTGCGCGGGGTCGCTTGGGCCGCGACGATCCATTCGTCGATCGTGACCAGGTGGCCGGTGACTTCGGTGCCGAGAATTTCCAACAGCACCGGATCGACCGACGCCGGGATGCCGGGCAGCTCGTCAAGCCAAGGCAGGCCAGTCTCGTCGAGGGAGGTGCCGGTCTCGTCCACGGTGACTTCGTCTGCGTGGGCGGTCGGTTCGGTTGCGGTGGTCCCTGCAGCGGATGGGAATTCCGCTTCGTCCGTGGCAGCCGGGGCAGGCCCGGTGTAGAACACTTCCTCGCCGGCGGCCAGGCGATCGGCGACGGCTTCGATACCGGCCAGGTCGGCCGTGATCTGGCCACTGCCCTGCAACGCGGCATGCAGTTGCGGCAGGGTTTCATGGGCGCGCTCGACGATCGCGATCGCCGCCGGCGACGCGGCACGCGTGCGGTCAAGCACGCGGTTGAGCATGTTCTCGATCTTCCAGCTGAACTCGCCCAGGGTCCTGGCGCCGACCAGGCGGCCGCTGCCCTTGAGCGTGTGGAAGACGCGGCGAATCGGCCGCAGCAGTTCGTCGTTGTCCGGCGCCGCGCGCCAGGCGGGTAGCATGTCGCCGAGATGGTCGATTTCTTCGCCGAGTTCTTCGAGGAAAACCTCACGGATCTCGTCGTCGATGTCATCGTTGTGTTCGAAGCCACCGGCGCTGATGGCAGCCGACGACATGGTGTCCGCGATTACCGGCACTGCCGGCGTCGCGCTGCTTGCTTGTTGCAACGCAGTCACGGTCACCAGACCTTCGCTGTTGCTTTCAGCCGACAAGCTTGCAGACACCGGCTCCACGGGCATGGATTGTTCGTCGGAATCCACCGGGCCATGCTCGCCGTGCTCGGCTTCGCCGGCGCCCAGCGTGGCACCGGTTGGAATGTCCGCGGCCACACTGGGCAGTGGCCAGTAGCCGAGGGTTTCCAGGCTTTGACGGGCGATCTCAAGGATGCGTTCGCGGTTGGGACGCTGCTCGCGCAGGGCTTCCAGGTAGTACTCGACGCTGGCCAGCGCGTCGGCCATGGTGTCCAGTTGCTGGCCGTTGGGCACACGTTTGCGGCCGATCAACTCCACCTCGGCATAGCGTTTGACGCCAATCAGATACTCGGCCGGTTTAGGCAGTTCCAGGATGAGCAGGGCGCCACCTACTTCGTCCAGCAGGCGCGGCACATCGGTGAGTTCTGCGTGGTCCCAGTTGGTCTCGACAAAGGCCACGAACGACTGCCGGGCATCGCCGAAATTGGCGATCGCCTCGCGCACCACGACTTCCAGCACCTTGCGCGACTCGGTCGCCATCAGGTCCTCGTCGGCCTCGTCCTCGGGCAGGCCCAGGCGCGACACCTGGTCGTCGAGCGACGCGTCGACATAGAGCAGGGCACCGGCGATATCGAGCAGTGCGGTCTCGTCGGCGGCGCGCTGGCCGGCGACGATCTCATGCATCGCGTCGCGCTGTTGCAGCACCACGCCGCGCGCGACGCCCAAGCCCATCATGCCGAGCGTGTCGCCGACACGGCCCAGCGCATCGACCTGCGGGCGCAGCTCAGTGATATCGGTCTGGCCGGTACGCAGGTACAGGTCGAGCGCGTCCTTGACCCGCAACAGGTCTTCCTTGATCGCCGCCGACACGGTGTCGAGCAGCGCCCGGTTGCGGCCGCTCAGGCTGCCACGGGCGTGTTCTAGTTCCGATTCGGTGGGCAGTTGCGCGTTGAGTTCAAAGGTTTCACGCAGTTCGTCCAGCGCAGGGTGACTGCCCTGACTGTGGGCGACGTGATAAAGCAATTGCCGGGTGGGCTCGGCCGCAGGCTCGGAACGCGGACCGTTGAAGCTGTCGCCTTCGAGCAGCTGCCGGGCTTCGCGTTCGACCCCGCTGAAGGCCTGGCGCAACGTGCGCGTCGGCACCAGCGCACCGTCACGCACGGCGTCGGCGACCAATGCGGCCACCCACAGCATGCGCCTCAGCGGTTCAACCGAAACGTCTGCCAAGAGGCCGTTGATCGCGGAGGCCAGGCCAGCCGGGTCGGACGGAGCGGCGTCTTCCGGCCAAGCCGTTAGCGCCTCGCGGAAATTGGCCATATGCGCGGCAGTGGCCACCGCCACCTTTGCCACCACCGGCGCCGGCAGTTGCACGGGCAGCGGACGGTCGAGGTTGGGCGAGAACAGCACGCTCTCGTTCAGGCCGGTTTCGCCCCGGATCGCTCGCAATTCATTCAGCAGCGGCAGCAGCACGATCGGAATGTCGCGATGACCTCCCTGCAGCCGCTCCAGGTAATCGGGTAGCTGCACGGCGCCGCGCATGAGCACCGCGCAGGCGTCGTCGCGTTCGGCCACTTCACCACGCTGCAGTGCCAGCGCCAGTCGCTCCATCTCCTCGGCGACCATCGCCGGCGCGGACAGTTCGACCATCCGCAAGGTGCCATGGACCTGATGCAGGTGACTGGCACAGACGCGCATGCGTTCGCCGTCGCCGGGGTTCTCGGCGAATGCCTCGATCTCCTCGCGCGCCTGGCGCAGGGTCTGGTCAAGCTCCGGCTTGATCCAGCCCAGCGTGGTGGTGTCGATCGCATCGCGCATCACGGTCATCGCAGATCTCCCCGATCCACGGGAAGGCCAGCGGGATCGCGGCGCACGCGTCGGCTTCGGTCACACACGTTGGCAGCCCACATGCTCAGCGTCCCATCCTCATCCAGTGTCCGCGGGTCAGGCCGGGAGTTTGAAGTCGGCGACCGAGCGACGCAGGTCGGCGGCGAGCTGCGCCAGGTTGCCAATCGACTCGGCGGTCTGGTTGGCGCCCTGCGTGGTCTGCGAGGTGATCTGCTGAATCGTGTTCATGGTCTGGGTGATGTTGGCGGCTGCGCCGGACTGCAGCTGCGAGGCCGCGGAGATGCCCTGAATCAAGCCGGACAGATCCGATGACACCTTTTCGATCTCGCCCAGCGCGGTACCCGCGTCCTCGGCCAGGCGCGCGCCGGCGACCACTTCGGAGGTCGTCTGCTCCATCGAGCTGACCGCCTCGTTGGTATCGGACTGAATCGTCTGCACCAGCGTCTCGATGCGCTTGGTCGCGTTCGACGCGCGCTCTGCGAGGCGTTGCACTTCGTCGGCCACTACCGCGAACCCGCGGCCCGCTTCACCGGCCGAGGCCGCCTGAATCGCGGCGTTAAGCGCCAGGATGTTGGTCTGTTCGGAGATGTCGTTGATCAGTTCGACGATGGAACCGATTTCCTGCGAACTCTCGCCCAGTCGCTTGATGCGCTTGGAGGTTTCCTGGATCTGGTCACGGATGTTGTCCATGCCCTGGATCGTCTGGCGTACCACGCCGGCACCCTTGGTGGCGATTTCCACCGAGCGCTGCGCCACGTCGGCCGACTCGGCCGAGTTCTTCGAGACCTGGTCGATGCTGGCGGCGATTTCGCTGATGCGGTTGGAAGCCGAGGAGATTTCCTGCGCCTGATGCTCGGCCGCTTCGGCCAGGTGCATCGCGGTGGCCTGGGTTTCCTGCGCGCTGGAAGCGACCTGCACCGAAGTGTCGGTGATGGTCTGCACCAGGCTGCGCAGCTGTTCTACAGCGAAGTTGATCGAGTCGGCGATCGCGCCGGTCATGTCCTCGGTGACCGTCGCCTTCACGGTCAGGTCGCCTTCTGCGAGCGAACCCATTTCGTCCAGCAGGCGCATGATCGCCTCCTGGTTACGGTCGTTGAGTTCCTTGGTGGTCTCGTAACGACGCCGCTGCTGTTTGTTGAGGGCGTACAACAGGCCCATGATCGCGAGCAGCGCCAGCAAGCCTGACACCACGCTGACCAGAATGTGTCCGATGGGGTTGGTACTGCGGATCGAGCCAAAAGACGTGAAGGCATCGAACAGCGACTCCGAGTCGTTGAGCAACCGGTCGGAGCCGGCCGTGATCGCATCGGCCGCGGCCTGGGCGCTGAACAGGTTCTGCGAGGTGGCGAGGATGGCGTCGAGGTCCTTCTTCATCTCCACCCACAAGGTCTCGGCCTGGCCGAGTGCGGCCAGCGCACCGGCATTGCCGAGTGCGGTCACGCCGGTGGCTTCGTCGCCGCGGCGCAAGCTGGTCAGGACGTTGCCGAAGATCGCGGCGTCGCGCGCCAGGCCTTCACCCGCTGCCGCGGCACCGGGGCCACCAGCGCGGATTTCGGTCAGGCGGCGGGCCATGGTGCCCGACAGCACCACCTGTCGCAGCGCGTAATAGACCTGCGAGGACGGCGATCCGCTGGTCGACATCGCGCGCACCAGTTCGTCCAGGCGCGCCTGCAGGTTCGGTACCTGACTGTCGAATCTATCGGCATTGCCGGCCAGGCCGAGCACCGCGCGCTCGCTGGCGATCACCTGATCGGCGCTCTTTGACAACGGAGCCCAGGTGGCGGCCACCGTGTCGATCGGGCCGGACACGCCCGCCTCGGCGCCGAAGTTGCTTTGCAGCCGTGCGATGTCGGCATCGATCTCGGCCTTAGTGGCACGGAACGCGGCGAACGATTCGGCGTCGCCGCCGACCGCTTCGCGACCCTGGTTGGCGAGCTGCTGCGACCGTACCTGCAGGCTCGACGCCGCCGAACTGGCGCCGCCCAGACGGGCCGCTTTCCAGGTCGCATAGCCGGTGTTGAGGCCGAAGATCAGCACCGCTACGCCCAGCACGATCAGCCAGGTGTTGACGCCAAGGTTGCGGGCCTTGCCGGCGACGGAATTCATCTCAGTGCTCATGGTTCGACGACCTCGGTTTGGTGCGTTTGCGGCAGAAGGATGTGGTGACGGGCGCGATGACGCGTTACGCCGCGGCTTGTCGGAATTCGGGGGTACGGGCCAGCCGTTCCAGGCTGAAGATGGCCCAGGGCTGGTCGCCCAGGCGATAGGCCCGGTCGATGAAATGGGTGTAGCGACCGCTGGCGAGTTGTTCGGACGCGACCTGCTCGTCGTCGATCTGCTGCTGATCGGTGAAACTGCGCTGGCCATATAGTTCGTCGATCAGCACCGCGACATCGCCTCCGGGCTGGCGCACCAGCAGGATGCGCTGGCTTTCGTGCAGCACGGTGCGCTCGCCCTCAAGAAATTGCTTGAGGTCGACGATCGGCAGCAGGTTGCCGCGCACATTGGCCAGGCCGAGCATCCACGGCTGTGCGCCTGGCACCGGGGTGACCTGCGGCAACAACAGAATCTCGCGCACCTCGTCGAAGCCCGACGCCAACCGCCGCTCGCCGATCCGGAAGCCGACGCCGCGCCACAGGCCCGGCGCGTCGAGCTGCTCCGGCAGGCCCACCACGTGGGCAAGGCTGCGCTGCTCGTAGTCGGCCAGCAATTCGAACGGGGTCATGCTCATGGGAGCGTGCTCATCGGAGTGCTCTCATCGAAGCGTGCTCGTGCGATCAGGCATGGCGGCAGGCCGGATCACTTCAGCCACCCAGCAGATCATTGATCCGCGCGATCAGTTCGTCCTCGCGCGGCGGCTTGACAATGTAGTCCTTGGCGCCCTGACGCAGGCCCCAGGCCTTGTCGGTATCCATGCCCTTGGTGCTGACAATCAGCACCGGGATGGACTTGGTACCGGCATCGCGCGACAGCGCCCGAGTGGCCTGGAAGCCGTTCATGCCGGGCAGGATCACGTCCATCAGCACCAGGTCAGGCATTTCGCGCCGGCACATTTCGATGCCGTCCTCGGCGCTACCCGAGGCCAGTACCCGGTGGCCGTTACGTTCCAGCAATTGGGTCAGGACTGCCGTATCGGTCGGCGAGTCCTCGATCAGAAGAATGCGTGCCATAGGTTTTGCCTTACCCCCCGGTCAGGCGTTGCTGACG
This sequence comes from Pseudomonadota bacterium, assembly GCA_030859305.1. Lineage (GTDB taxonomy): Bacteria > Pseudomonadota > Gammaproteobacteria > Xanthomonadales > Xanthomonadaceae > Lysobacter_K. Next base: position 12,702 of record JALZKJ010000095.1, read on the forward strand.
TGCGTGCGGATCGCGTCGAGGAGTTCCTCGCGCGTGAAAGGTTTGGTGAGGTACTGCTCGGAGCCGACGATGCGGCCGCGCGCCTTGTCGAACAGGCCGTCCTTGGACGACAGCATGATCACCGGTGTGTGCTTGAAGGTCTGGTTGTTCTTGATCAGCGCGCAGGTCTGATAGCCATCCAGGCGCGGCATCATGATGTCCACGAAGATGATCTGCGGTTGCTGGTCGGCAATTTTCGCCAGCGCCTCGAAGCCGTCGGTGGCGGTCGCCACTTCGCAGCCCTCGCGCTTGAGCAATGTCTCGGCAGTGCGCCGGATGGTCTTGGAGTCATCGATCACCATGACCCGCAGTCCATCGAGGTTGCCTTTGCGACCCTCGTCGAGCATTCAGATTTCCCCCTGGTGCGATGGCTGCTTGAAGAGTGCCGTCAAATCAGCCGAATCGCTAGGATGCCTTTATTCCAAGCCGCGCGCACGCTGTCAAGCCGCATTTTTCGTCACATTCAAGCTGAATGCGACGGTTTGGGTCAGGCGGGCCTCTGCCCTTGCTACCATCGCCGCCACTGTTCAGCACTTTGACGCCCATGCCGCTCGACATCGTCGTCGTGATGGACCCGATCGGGTCGATCAGGATCGCCAAGGATTCGACCTTCGCCATGCTGCTGGAAGCGCAGCGCCGCGGGCATCGGCTTCACTACGTGCAACCCGGCGGGCTGGAACTGCACGACGGCACGGCGATGGCGCGCATGGCACCGCTTGCGGTGCGCGAGGATCCGGCGCAGTGGTTCGAACTGGGCGCGACCACAACGACCGCGCTCGGCCGCGGCCACGTCGTGCTGATGCGCGAGGATCCGCCGGTGGACGGCGAATACCTCCACGACACCCAGATCCTCGGCATCGCCCAGCAGGCCGGCGCGCTGGTCGTCAACGATCCGCAGGGCCTGCGCGACTTCAACGAGAAACTGGCCGCGCTGCTGTTCCCGCAATGCTGCCCGCCCACGCTGGTAACGCGCGACCTCGCGGCGCTGAAGGCGTTCGTCGGCAAGCACGGCGAAGCGGTGCTCAAGCCACTCGACGGCATGGGCGGGCGCTCGATCTTCCGCGCGCGCGCCGGCGAACCCAACCTCAACGTGATACTGGAGACCCTGACCGACGGCGGTCGTGGCCTGGCGATGGCACAGCGTTTCATCCCCGAGATCAGCGTCGGCGACAAACGCATCCTGCTGGTGAATGGCGAACCGGTGGACTACTGCCTTGCGCGAATTCCGCAGGGCGACGAGTTCCGCGGCAACCTCGCCGCCGGGGGCCGCGGCGAAGGCCGGCCGCTGAGCGAACGCGATCGCTGGATCGCCGCGCAGGTCGGACCGGTGATGAAACGGCGCGGAATGCTGTTCGTCGGCCTGGACGTGATCGGCGATTACCTGACCGAGGTCAACGTCACCAGTCCGACCTGCATCCGCGAGTTGGATGCACAGTTCGGGCTCAACATCGCCAGTGATCTGTTCGATGCGATCGAGGCGCGCGCGGCGGAGGCGGGCGCGGTTGACGGTCGGCGGCCCGTCGACGCGGCATGAGCGCGGTCGCGGTGCCTTCGCCGTCCGGCGGTGCCGGCGGCACGATGGAAAACCAGCGCCTCGGCGCGACCCTGCTGCTGTCGCTGCTGGTGCATGGCGTGTTCGTGCTCGGGGTCGGTTTCGCACTGGAAAGCGCCGCGCCGCTGATGCCGACGCTCGACGTGATCCTGACCCAGACCCAGAGCCCACTGACCCAAAAACAGGCCGATTTCCTCGCCCAGGCCAGCAACCAGGGCGGCGGCGAACACGACAGAAGCACGCGGCCACGCGACACCCAGTCCGGTCCGGCGCCGCAGGCCGAAGCCGGCATTGCGCCACGGCCGCTGCGCGCCCAATCGCCCTCGCCACAACCGCTGCCACAGGCGCGGGTAGTCAGCAGCGCGCGTGGCGAAACCGCCACGCCCGTCCCGGAAGCTACCCCGACCCCGAGCGAGCAGCCGCTGCCGCGCGGGCCGGAGAAGATCGAGCGCGACATGGCTATGGCGCGCCTGGCCGCCGAGATCCACCTGCGTTCGGAGCGTTACGCCAAGCGTCCGTCGCGCAAGTTCGTCTCCGCCAGCACGCAGGAATACGCGTGGGCCGGTTATCTGCGCGAATGGGTTGACCGGGTCGAACGGGTCGGCAACCTCAACTACCCCGACGAGGCGCGACGTCGCCGACTCGCCGGGCAGGTGGTGATCAGCGTGGCGATCCGCCGCAATGGCAGCGTCGACCGCGCCGAGATCATCCGTACCAGCGGGGTCGCGCTGCTGGATGCCTCGGCGCTGCGCATCGCGAAGCTCGCCGAACCCTACCCGCCGCTGCCGAAGACCGACGAAAATCCCGACATCCTGCATGTCACCCGCACCTGGAACTTCCTTCCGGGTGGCGAGATGGTCGACGATTGAAGCAGGACAGGGGAAACACCAGCGCCAGCACGGTCATCAACCGGCCAGTGTGCTACATGCCCGGCAACGCTACGTCCGTATCGCCCGTGTTGTTCATATTGAACATCAACCTGTCGGTAAGCGGCGCCGGTCGCCCTGCCATCATTGCCTTGATCTGCGCACCGTATTCCTGGCGTGCGTCCTTCACCGAACGTTTACCGGTGGCGATGTCATGAGCCAGGTTCACTGCCAGGAAATTCGCCGGCTCCTTGTCGCAACGGGCCGATATCTCGCCGGTGGTGCGTTCGAGTACCACGCTGCCGTCGTACATCGCCAGATCGTCGTATTTGTCCAGTGGCGCCTTGAAGTCGACCCATTGCTGCATTACGTCAGGGTGCGGCATCGGAAAGTTGTGCTGCACTGCCTTGGCAAATACGACCGTGCGCTTCCAAGGGCCTGTCGGGCCCCAAACCGCCATGTCGGCGGACACCGCTGCGGGCGGACCGTATTTGTCGGTCATGAACATGACGGCCTCGCGCGAGGCCGTCGACCACCCCCGCATCATCGAGTCCATCTGCGACGGACTCATGCGCTCCATACTCCTCATATCGCCCATGCTCTGGCCCGATCGCATATCGCGCTCAGGCGTCATCGCGCACGAGGACAACAACAATGCGGCCAGCACAGCCGCGAGAGGTTTGATGATCATGGTTTTCTCCTGATGAGGGGGTACCGTCAATCTGCGCACCCGCGGTGACACAGAAGCGTCACGGTCTGTCTAACCTAGCGAGCGCAAGCGAACGGCCACGTGAAAAACGGTGCTGGAAGCGTGGCCGATGACGGGGCTATCGGGGACGTCGCGCGCGCTGCTGTTCCAGCGTCAAGGCCACGTTGTTGCGCAGGTACGCCGGCTCGATGCACTCCGCCGCAATCGCTTCACCTCGCGCGAACGCGAGTGCGGCGAGACGGGCGACATCTGCGGCGCGCGGCAGTGCGGTCGCATCGATCGTCCGGAACCTGTCGCCCCAGTGCTGTTGCAGAAAACCATCGGCTGCGCTGAAACCTGTCCCGACGCCGTGCCAAACGGACCCTGAGCCAGGCAAGCGGGCCTGGTCGGGTGCACCGACAGTTTCCTCGGCGATGGCAACAAGCTGGTCATCGCAACATTCGAACGCGCCGCTGTAGACCTCGCCCATGCGCGCATCGATGGCGGCGAGTACGCGCGCTCCCTCGCCCCAGCCCGTCCGGCCCTCAGGCGCCTGAGCACATTCCTCAGACCGCAAACCGACCGCTTGCAATCGGTCTTTCTCACCCGCTTCGGGATGCAAAAGTAAGGGGGCAAAAACTCCCGCCGCCAGTGCGGCCAGGGTCGACACCGGCAGCATCGGCCGGTCCAGCGCCAGCGCGATGCCCTGCCCGATCGCGATCGACAGGCGAACGCCGGTGAACGCGCCGGGGCCGCGACCGACCGCGATCGCGTCGAGTTGCGATTTCGCGATACCGGCTTCGGCCAGCAACTGGCCGGCCCACGGTAGCGCGAGTTCGGCGTGCCGGCGCGGCGCGATCTCGAAACGCTCGTGCACGTCACCGTCGAGCCAGAGCGCGACCGAGCAGGCTTCGGTGGCGAGTTCGAAGGCCAGCAGGTTCATGTGTCCATCTCCGTGATCATCGCCACCTGCACGTCCGCAAAGAACGCCGTGACGTCCACCATATCGCGGGTCTTCGGCAACGGCGGCAGCGAGTCCAGGAACAATCGGCCGTAGCTCTTGCCGATCAGACGCGGGTCGCACAGCACCAGCACGCCGCGGTCGGTCTCGCTGCGGATCAGCCGGCCGGCGCCCTGCTTGAGCGCGATCACCGCCTGCGGCAGTTGTTCGTCACGGAACGGGTTGCCGCCGGCGCGGCGGATCGCCTCCAGCCGCGCCTCGAACACCGGATCGTCGGGCGCGGCGAACGGCAACTTGTCGATGACCACCACGCTGAGCGCTTCGCCGACCACGTCCACGCCTTCGCGGAAACTCGCGGCGCCGAGCAGCACGCCGTTGCCCGACGCGCGGAAGCGTTCGAGCAGGACCGGCCGCGGCGCCTCGCCCTGCACGAACAAAGGCCACGGTCCATCGCGCAGCAGTTCGGCGGCCTCACGCAACGCGCGGTGCGAGGCGAACAGCACGAATGCGCGTCCGCCAGACGCTTCCAGCACCGGTCGCAATGTCGCGACCATCAGCTCGTTGTAGTTGCGCACGGCAGGCTCCGGCAGGCCGCGAGGCAGGTAGCACAGCGCCTGTTGCTGCCAGTCGAACGGGCTCGGCGCCAACAGGGTGGCCGGATCCTTGAGGCCGAGTTTTGTCGCGTAATGACCGAATTCGCCGCGCACCGCCAGCGTGGCCGAGGTGAATACCCACGCAGCGTGCGACTTCTCGCGGTGTTCGGCGAGCGGGCCGGCGACATCCAGTGGCGTGCGCGCCAGGCGGAAACCGCGTGCGGTGAGTTCGTACCAGAGCACGCTGCCGTCGCCGCGGGGCGCGGATGGGCTGTCGGCCTCATGGTCGGCGAAATCCGCGGCGTGCTCGTCTTCCTCGATCGTGACCGCTGCATCGTCGCGCCAGCGCTGCAGGCGCGACTCGAACTCCTTCGCGCGCGCATGGCAACTGTCGAAGCCGGGCGCGGCCTCGCGCAGCGGCGCGAGTGCTTCCCGCAGTTGCCGCAAGGCCGTGGCCAGGGCATCGAAGGCGTCTTCCACGGCAGGCAGTTCGCCAGCGCGGCGACGCGTGCCGCGCACCGGCAACTCGTCCATCGCCGCGCGCAGTCCACGCACCGACTGTTCGAGGTCGCGCGCGGGTGTCTGCAAGGTCGCCAGCGCGCTCGGCACTTCCTTGCATTCGGCCAGCGCGTCGCGCGCGAGTTCGACCAGCGGCCGCGCGCTGAGCGCTTCGCCGAAGAACTGCGCGGCCAGGTCGGGCAGCTGGTGCGCCTCGTCGATCACGAACGCCTGCGCGCCCGGCAGGATCTCGCCGAAGCCTTCCTGCTTGAGCGCCAGGTCGGCCAGCAGCAGGTGATGGTTGACCACCACCAGGTCGGCCGCCTGCGCACGTTGTCGCGCATGCACGACAAAACATTCGGAGAAGAACGGGCACTCGCTGCCGAGGCAGTTCTCGGCGGTGCTGGTGACCATCGGCAGCAGCGGGGAATCGTCGGGCAGCGCCTCGAGCTCGGCGAGGTCGCCCATCTTCGTCCGCCCCGACCAGGCGACGATGCGCTGGAACTGCGCGGCCATCTCGCGGCTGCCGAAGCGCGGTTCACCCTTGGCCTGCTGCAGCCGGTAATGGCACAGGTAATTCGCCCGGCCCTTCAGCAGCGCGGTCTTGAGGCCGATCCCGAGCGCGTCGCGCACCCGCGGCAGGTCGCGGTGGTAGAGCTGGTCCTGCAGCGCGCGGGTGCCGGTGGAAACGATCGTCTTCAGGCCCGACAGGATCGCCGGCACCAGATAGGCGAAGGTCTTGCCGGTGCCGGTGCCGGCCTCGGCGATCAGGGTGCCGCGGCTGTCGAATGCCGCCGCAATCGCCACCGACAGGTCCTGCTGCGCACTGCGCGGCGCGAACGCGGCGATGTTGCGGGCGAGGTCGCCACCCTCGCTCAGCGCCGCGCGCGAGGCTGCGCCGAGTCGGTGTTCGCTCATGGTGGCACTCAGTAGCGCGCGGGCGGCGCGACGGTGCAGGCA
>JALZKJ010000111.1 GCA_030859305.1 Pseudomonadota bacterium
CCCCGTGTCCGCGCAGCAGGGTTGACAACTGTCCGCTCGTTAGTAGTATTACTACTAATGAATCTCACCGACACCCAGCAGACCATCCTCGCCCTGATCGCCGAACGGATCGCGCGCGACGGCATGCCGCCCTCGCAGACCGAGATCTCCGCGGCCATGGGCTTCAGCAGTGTCCGTGCAGCCCAGTACCACCTGGAGGCGCTGGAACAAGCTGGCGCCATCCAGCGCATGCACGGCAAGGCGCGCGGCATCCGTCTGTTGCGACCGGATCTCATCGCGGGCGAGGAAGCCCCGGACGTTGCCAGCAGCAGAGACGATGCCCTGCGGTTGCCGGTACTCGGGCAGGTCGCGGCCGGAGCGCCGATCGGCGCCGGGGTTGACGAAAGCGGCGGCTCCGACGACTACGTCCTGCTGGACCGGGTGTTCTTCTCGCCGACGCCGGATTACCTGCTCAAGGTCAAGGGCGATTCGATGCGCGACGAGGGGATTTTCCACGGTGACCTGATCGGCGTGCATCGCACCCCGGAAGCGCGATCTGGCCAGATCGTGGTCGCGCGGATCGACGACGAGATCACCGTCAAGCTGCTGAAGATCGGCAAGGACCGGATCCGCTTGTTGCCGCGCAACCCGGATTTCGAGCCGATCGAGGTCATGCCCGATCAGGATTTCGCCATCGAAGGCCTGTACTGCGGGTTGGTGAGGCCGAGCCGTTGAGCGCATGGCGTGCCGACGACGCTTTCACTGGATCGCATGGTCGCGCCAACGCTGGATTTCCCGGGCCCGAGTCAAGGGGTTTTCCGACCCGGCCACCGGTGGTTTCCCGGCGCGATCCGCGCTTGGACAGGTTATTTTTGCTCCTCGGTGGGGAGTCTCAGTCCATGCGACCCCGCCCCGCTAGATTCACCTCAACGACTCGATAACTCACGTAATCCACCTGAAGGAATCCCACGATGGACGAGAACAAGAAGCGCGCGCTTTCCGCGGCCCTGGGCCAGATCGAGAAGCAGTTCGGCAAGGGTTCGGTGATGCGCATGGGCGACCGCGTGGTGGAGGCGGCAGAAGTCATCGGCACCGGCTCGCTGATGCTCGACATCGCGCTCGGCATCGGCGGCCTGCCGAAGGGCCGCGTGGTCGAGATCTACGGGCCGGAGTCCTCGGGCAAGACCACCCTTACGTTGCAGGCGATCGCCGAATGCCAGAAGAAGGGCGGCACCGCGGCCTTCATCGATGCCGAACACGCGCTCGACCCGATCTATGCCGCCAAGCTCGGCGTCAACGTCGACGAACTGCTGTTGTCACAGCCCGACACCGGCGAGCAGGCACTCGAGATCGTCGACATGCTGGTGCGTTCGGCCGCGGTCGACATCGTGGTGATCGACTCGGTCGCCGCGCTCACCCCACGTGCCGAGATCGAAGGCGAGATGGGCGACCAGTTGCCGGGCCTGCAGGCCCGCCTGATGAGCCAGGCATTGCGCAAGCTGACCGGCAACATCAAGCGCTCCGGCACGCTGGTGGTCTTCATCAACCAGCTGCGCCACAAGATCGGCCAGATGATGCCGGGCCAGAGTCCTGAGGTGACCACCGGCGGCAACGCGTTGAAGTTCTATGCTTCGGTGCGCCTGGATATCCGCCGTATCGGCGCGATCAAGAAGGGCGACGAGATCATCGGCAACCAGACCAAGATCAAGGTGGCCAAGAACAAGCTGGCGCCGCCGTTCAAGCAGGTCATCACCGAGATCCTTTACGGCGAGGGCATCTCGCGCGAAGGCGAGCTGATCGACATGGGCGTGGAGGCCAAGCTCGTGGAGCGGTCCGGCGCCTGGTACAACTACGGTGAAGAGCGTATCGGCCAGGGCAAGGAGAACGCCCGCACCTACCTCAAGGAAAACCCTGCGGTCGCGGCGCGGCTGGAGGCGGCTCTGCGCGAGAAGTTCGTGCCGGCTGAAGCCAGGCCCGAAGAGGACGAAGCGATCGAGTCGGGTACAGCCAGCAAAGCGACCAAGGCGAGCAAAGCGGCCAATGCGGCCAATGCCTGAGGCGGCCGTCCGGCCGTGAATAATCTGCCGGCTTGAATAACCGGGATGTGGATGCAAGACGACCCGCCAACTGAAACCGATGACCGGTTGTTCGCCAGTGGAGACGTATCCGATAAGCCCGGGCGCCGCCGCGCCAAGGTTGAATTGACCCCAGTCCAACGCGCGCTCGCGCTGCTGGTTCGGCGCGAGCACTCGGGCAAGGAACTCAGGCGCAAGCTGATTGCGCGCGGGATTGCCAGCTACGATGCCGAGGCCGCTGTGGATAAACTGGCAGAGGCGGGCTGGCAGGACGACGCCCGTTTCGCCGAAAGCCTGGTCCGCCACCGCGTCATGAGCGGATACGGGCCGATCCATCTACGCGCCGAACTTGCCACCCACGGACTGGATGGTGACGCGATTGCCATGGCGCTGGATACGTTCGGGGGAAGTTGGGTCGACAACGCCCGGGATCTGGTGCGCCGTCGCTATGGCGAAACGGTCCCCGATGACCTGGCCCTGCGCCGCAAGGCGGCCGACTTGCTGATGCGCCGGGGTTTTCCCGGTGACATCGTCCGTGCCGCGACGCGCTACGACCCAGGCGACTGATGCGGGCCAGCGAAGAGAGGAAAACTGCGCCGGACTTCGTCATCCAGGAACCCCGGGATCCCATTTGAACCTCCATCGCCACCACCTATCAACGCGTCTGTCCCGCCGGAGCTGCTCCACCCAGGCGCTTTCAAGGGCGTGACGAGCCGACAGCCATCCACCCCGTCCTGCTACGCTGATCCGCTTGGCAAGGTTGTCCGCGCGACCCAACGGCCCCATCCTCGGGGCATAGGCGCCGCAACCACCGGCCCAGCCCTCCGACTCGCGTGCCAGCCATGAACACTCCGTCCGCTATCCGTCCCGACCTGACCAGCACCGACAAGATCCGCCGCGATTTTCTCGACTTTTTCCGTGACAAGGCCCACGCGATCGTGCCGTCCGCGCCGCTGGTGCCGGCCAACGATCCGACCTTGCTGTTCACCAACTCAGGCATGGTCCAGTTCAAGAACGTGTTCCTGGGCAGCGAGAAACCTGCCCATCCACGCGCGGCCGACGTCCAGCGCTGCCTGCGCGCCGGCGGCAAGCACAACGATCTCGACCAGGTCGGTTACACCGCGCGCCACCACACTTTTTTCGAGATGCTCGGCAACTGGTCGTTCGGGGATTATTTCAAGGAAGACGCGATCACCTGGGCCTGGCAACTGCTGACCGGCGTCTGGCAGCTGCCGGCCGAACGCCTGCTGGTCACCGTCTACCACAGCGACGACGAGGCCTACGCGATCTGGCATGACAAGATCGGCATACCGCCCGAGCGCATCATCCGCATCGGCGACAACAAGGGCGCGCCATACGCCTCGGACAATTTCTGGCAGATGGCCGACACCGGGCCCTGTGGGCCGTGCACCGAGATTTTCTACGATCACGGCGCGCACATCGCCGGTGGCCCGCCGGGTTCGCCCGACGAGGACGGTGATCGTTTCATCGAGATATGGAACCTGGTGTTCATGCAGTTCGATCGCCAGCCCGATGGCAGCCTGGCGCCACTGCCGGCGCCGTGCGTCGACACCGGCATGGGCCTGGAGCGTGTCGTGGCCGTACTGCAGCACGTGCATGGCAATTACGAGATCGACATCTTCCAGCGCCTGATCGCCGCCGCCGCCGAATACACCGGTACCACCGACCTCGGCAGCAAGTCGCTGCGCGTGATCGCCGACCACATACGCGCGTGCTCTTTCCTGATCGTCGACGGCGTGTTGCCGTCCAACGAAGGTCGCGGCTACGTGCTGCGCCGGATCATCCGCCGCGCGCTGCGGCATGGCTGGATGCTCGGCCAGAAGCAGCCGTTCTTCCATCGCATGGTCAAGCCGCTGGTCGAAGTGATGGGCAAGCCGTATCCCGAACTGGCCGCCAAACGGGAGTTCGTCGAACGCGCGCTTCAGGCCGAAGAGGAGCGTTTTGCCGAAACGCTGGATTCGGGCATGCGCATCTTCGATGAGGTCGCCGCCCGTTCGCAGGGCGCCATCCCCGGCGCGGACGCGTTCCGTCTCTACGATACCTACGGTTTCCCCGTCGACCTGACTGCCGACATCGCGCGTGAGAGGGGCCTGTCGGTGGACATGGCGGGCTTCGATGCCGCGATGACGCAGCAACGCGATACCGCGCGCGCCGCGGGCAAGTTCGGCAATACCACGACAATGCCGGCCGAGCTGGCAGCGCAGCTTTCGCCAACCGAATTCCTCGGTTACGACAAGCTCACCGAAGGCGGCCTGGAAGTCGTGGCGTTGCTGCGCGACGGTCGGCCCGTCGAGCGGATCGACGCGGGCGACGACGCCGTGGTGATTCTCGATCGGACGCCGTTCTATGCCGAAAGCGGCGGTCAGGTCGGCGATGCCGGTGAGCTGGCCGAAGCCGGTACACGCTTTGCGGTGCGCGATACGGTCAAGTTCGCCGGCCAGTTCCACGGTCATCTGGGCACGCTGCAAGCCGGTTCGCTCGAGCGCGGCGACCGGGTTCTGGGTGCGGTCGATGAACATCGCCGCGCCGCCACCGTGCTCAACCATTCCGCCACCCACCTGCTGCATGCGGCGCTGCGCACGGTACTTGGCGACCACGTCAACCAGAAGGGTTCACTGGTGGCGCCCGACCGCCTGCGATTCGACTTTGCCCACTTCCAACCGCTGACCGCAGACCAACTCGCCGAGATCGAACGTCGCGTCAACGCCGAGATCCGTGGCAACCATGCCGCCGAGATCCATGACATGGACATGCAGGAAGCACTGGATTTCGGCGCATTGGCCCTGTTCGGTGAAAAATACGGCGACCGGGTGCGGGTGCTGCGCATGGGCGTGTCCTCGACCGAGCTGTGCGGCGGCACCCATGTCAGCCGCACCGGTGACATCGGTCTGTTCAAGATCGTCTCCGAAGGCGGCGTCTCCGCCGGTGTGCGCCGGATCGAGGCGGTGACCGGGCAGGGCGCGCTCGACCACGTCGCCGTCGAGAAACAGCGGCTGGACGATGCCGCGCAATTGCTGGGGGGCACCGCGTCGGATATTGCTGACAAGGTGCGCAGCCTGCTCGACAGACAGAAAAAGCTCGAGCGCGAACTGGAATCGCTCAAGGCCAAGGCGGCTTCCGGCGCGACCGCCGACCTGGCCGGAAGCGCGGTCGATGTGCGTGGTGTTCGGGTAATCGCCACTCGACTGGAGGGCTTTGACGCGAAGGCGCTGCGCGACGCGGTCGACCGGCTCAAGCAGCAACTGGGCGATGCGGTGATCGTGCTGGCGGGTGCCGCGGACGGCAAGGCGGCATTGGTGGCCGGGGTCAGCGGTGCGGCCGTAGGCAAGGTCAAGGCGGGGGAACTCCTGGGACACGTCGCCAGTCAGATCAACGGCAAGGGCGGCGGCCGCGCGGACATGGCCCAGGGCGGAGGCGATGACGGACCGGCCCTGCTGACGGCCTTGGCCAATGTGGGTGGCTGGGTTGAACAGCGCCTGACTTGACCGGCGTTCCATGACTTTTATCGCTTGTGACCCGGCACCCGCGATAAGATAATCCTTGATTGCTTACCCACTGGAAGCGTTTTCCTAGAACGAAAGCGCGATCGTCGGCACACCATGCTGCCGGCACGAGGAGAGTTCCCCATGCTAATCCTGACGCGCCGTGTCGGTGAGACCCTGATGATCGGCGACTCGGTGACTGTCACCGTGCTCGGCGTGAAGGGCAACCAGGTACGTATCGGCATCAATGCACCCAAGGACGTTGCGGTGCATCGCGAAGAAATCTATCAGCGCATCCAGCGCGGCGAAGAGCCCGTCAACAGCGACGAGGCGAAGAACGCGGCCGATTGATCTGCGTTCGTGGAGAAAGGGTTTGCCGCGCGTGGAGTGAGCCGCTATGCTTCCCGCCCGCACGGTTTGTTGTGTTGCGGAGAGTTGCCCGAGCGGCTGAAGGGGCTCCCCTGCTAAGGGAGTATGGGGCTTAAAACTCCATCGAGGGTTCGAATCCCTCACTCTCCGCCA
>JALZKJ010000010.1 GCA_030859305.1 Pseudomonadota bacterium
GCGCAAGCGTCCGCTCGAGGCCGGCCTGTCGCCGGAACTGCTGGACACGATCGGCCGCGCGCTTGCCGCCGGCGGCCAGGTGCTGGTTTTCAAGAACCGTCGCGGCTACGCACCCGTGCTGCTGTGCCACGACTGCGGCTGGAGCGCGCAATGCACGCGCTGCAGCACCCCTACCCAGGGCACCGCGATGACCGTGCACGCCGGCGGCCGCCGCCTGCAATGCCACCACTGCGGCGCGCGCCGGCCGGTGCCGAACGCCTGCCCGGATTGCGGCGGGCTGGCGCTGCAATCGCAGGGCGCTGGCACCGAGCGCATCGAGGAAGCGCTGATCGCGAGGTTCCCCGACACCCCCGTGCTGCGCATCGACCGCGGCACCACGCAGGGTCGCGATGCGCTCGAAAAACACCTGGCGAAGTTCGGCGACCGGCCCGGCATCCTCGTCGGCACCCAGATACTCGCCAAGGGCCACGACCTGCCGAACCTCACCCTGGTCGCGGTGGTCGGCATCGACGAAGGTCTGTTCAGCGCAGACTTCCGCGCCCCGGAGAAGCTCGCGCAGCTGTTGATCCAGGTCGCCGGCCGCGCCGGCCGCGCCGACAAACCCGGCGAAGTCGTACTGCAGACCCACCACCCCGAACACCCGCTGCTGATGACGTTGCTCAACGGCGGCTACGGCGCGTTCGCCGAGACCGAACTCATGCTGCGCGAGCAAGCCGGCTTCCCGCCGTACACCCACCTGGCGCTGCTACGCGCGGAAGCCAAACAGGTCGAAGCCGCGAACGCGTTCCTGCAGGCCGCACGCGGCCTGATCCAGGCAGCGGCCCTTGAGCCCCTCTCCCCCGGCGGGAGAGAAGTTCAAACCCTCGACCTCAACGGCCCCCTACCCGCACCGATGCCGCGCCGCGCCGGCTACCAGCGCGCGCAGCTGTTGCTGTCCGCCACCGAGCGCCGCACCCTGCACGCCGCACTCGCCAGCGCATTGCCGGCGATCCATGCGCTACCCGAAGCCCGCAAGGTGCGCTGGTCACTGGATGTCGACCCGACGGATCTGTATTGACCCGGCGCATGCTCCTACCTTCTCCCGCTTGCGGGAGAAGGTGCCCAAAGGGCGGATGAGGGCGCTTTTGATTCCTGTCGACAAGATCAACGCAGCCTCCGCCGACGATGGCGTTTTTTTCACCAGTGCCATGGCTTTCCAGCACCCAAGTCGCGTCGCAGCGGGTATGCGGAAGCGCTTTGGGCGGCAATGCCAGCGCTTTTGACCGTCAGCGGTTGATCCCGATAACGCGACGGGTGCCTCTGAATTCATTCGAGCCCCACCCGCTTGATCGCTTCGTTCAAACGTATTGCTGCCCCACTGGCATCACTCACCGACTGGCACGTTGAGAGTCGGCTTAATCAGGCGTCAGGTGCCACTAGAGCCATGCAGATACTTCCAGTCTATGCCTCGCTCCTTGCCCTTGTTTTCGTAGCCTTGAGCGTGCGTACGCTTCGCCTGAGGCGAAGCCTGAAAATTGCAATTGGCGACGCAGGCGACAGCCGGATGCTCCGCGCAATGCGTGTTCATTCCAATTTCGCCGAGTACGTGCCATTCGCGCTTCTCATGCTGTATCTCGTCGAGACAAACGGCGCAATGCCCATCCTGGTTCACGGCCTTGGCTTGTGTCTCCTGGTCGGCCGCCTATCCCATGCCTTTGGCGTCAGCCGAGACAACGAGCAATATCAGAACCGTGTCGCCGGCATGGCACTGACATTCACTGTGTTCCTGGTGTCGTCCGTGTTTCTGCTCTTTGTGGCTGCGCGTGGTGGCACCTGACAATTCATTCAAGACGAGACGGCTTCACGATCTCGGTCAAAACTCACTCCAGCCGGGGGCGGCGTAATTCAGGTGTTAGATCGCGCTCCTCACATTTTTCGGTATGCAACCGGTGGGACGCTTGGAATTCTCTTGGTTTGAGAACGGTCCGGAAGATCCTGAGGTATCGCTCATCAAGGTAACGGCACACAGGATCCAGGCTTGGGGTCGTTTGGGAGACTGCGTACTCGAATAGCGCGGCCTATCAATTCATTCAAGCCGAAGCCTCTTCGCTGCTGGACTGATTCAGTCGCGAGAGCTCGTAGGGCGCAATCCCCAAAAAGGACTTCCTGCGGGTCGTCACCGACGACTGGTCCGGGCGCTGCGAGCGCGTGGTGGACGAGTTCAACGCCGCCGCGCTGCAGCTGTTCGACAAGGAAGACGGCGCTCGCGGGGTGCTGGAATGCGAAGACCGCAGCGGCCAGTACCTGCAGGCCGTAGAGGTCGCCTCGAAGGCCGTTGCGGTCAGGCGGCGCGCGAAACGCCATGCGGTCGGGGTGTTTTATCTGCAGCCCGAGGACGACGATGCGGCGGACGGGTAGGCGTCCCGACCAATCGCGCGCATGGCAACGATGCCACGGGCTTGCATGAGCCTTGCATCAGTCACCGACGGACCTGGCGTGGTTGGCGGTTTTGGCGATCCGCGCGCGCACCTGTTTGGCGTGCTTGCTGGCGAACTTGCGCAGGTCCTTGCGGATGGCGTCGTCGAAAGGCGAGTTTCCGCCGCAGTGATCGATCAGCAGCGCGAAATCCTGCGCTTTGCCCAACAGCTCCGCCAACGTCTTGTCTCGATCGCGGTTCGCTGAAAGCGGGATGGCTGCGCCACCCAACGCCCGGTACTGCTGCGACAGCCGTCGCGCGCGCCTACGCCAGCGGTGCCAGTCCTGGTCGTCGCCGCTCTTCTGTGCGCGTTCGCTCGCGCCGGTCGCCTTGGTCGCGCTCTTTCGCAGCGACGCCTGCACGTCCTGGTCGATCGCCGCCCACGGCAGGGCCTGCAAGCCGGCCGCCAGTACCGCCAGCTGCGCGCGTCGGCCGGCGAAATCGGCGTCCTCTTTCAATGTCGCGCGCGCCTGCGCGGTGCGTGCCTTGACGGCGTCGCGGCGTGCCAGCTGCAGCAACGCGCGTGACCCGTCCGATGGGTTCTTTTTTGCCAGCCGATCCAGGGTTTCAACCAGCGCCTGCGTGTCGCGCAAGGTCGACAACGAGCGGTTGATCCGCCGCAGTTCGCGATCGATCAGACGCGCGCCCGCGCCGAGTGCGGGCTTGGCCAGTGCCAGCACCGCGCGCGTCCGGCGCAGGGATTTGCGCCCCTGGTGCACGCCCTTGTGCAATCGCGCGCCGCGCAAGGAGAGGCACTGCATCGCGTGCGCAAGCTGGTCGGACGCGTAGATGCGCAGCACCTCCCAGGTGGCGGCCCCGGCCGGTGGAGCATCCCGGACATCGGGAAATCCTGCATGTGGCTCTCCCGGAGGCGATCATCACCCTGAATACAGTGCGCTTGTGCACCGGATCATTCGTGAACATACGCCGGTGCCGGCGCTGGCGCACGCTACACCCGCGGCGTTCACCGAGGCGCAGCCATCAAGTGCAGCTCACAGTGTGTCGGCCCGTAGAGCCGAGCTTGCTCGGCTGCTGTTGCTGAGAGCAGCGGAGCTTGCTGCGCGCTCTGGTCGGTGGGAAAGCAGCGGAGCAAGCTCCGCTCTACGCACGGTGGAAGGCCACCAACGTGGCTACGACGCAACTGGCCTCGCCGCGCGCTTGCGCCCGGTGCGTTTGGCCTGCGGCTGCGGCACCGGCTTGTCGCGCACGAAGATCGTCAGGTTGCTGCGCCGTACCTCGAACAATTCGGTCGCCTCGATCAGGTCGCTGAGCTTGCGGTAGCCGTAGTTGCGCGAGTCGAACGAGGCCTGATTGCCGATCTGGCTGCCGACCGCTCCCAGGTGCGACCAGCCGTCGTCGCCGCTGGCGGCATCCACCGCGGTGCGCAGCAGTTGCACCAGTTGCGCGTCGCCGCGCAGCGCGTGCGCGGTCAGCGGCTTGCTGCTGGCGGCAGCGCCGGGGGTTTCGGTCTCACCGAGGGTCTCCACGTACAGGAACGTCGAACACGCCTTGACGAACGGGTCGGGGGTTTTCTACTCGCCGAAGCCGTAGACCTTCAGGCTCTCGCTGCGCAGGCGCATCACCAGCGGGGTGAAGTCGGCGTCGCTGGACACGATCGCGAAACCGTCGAGGTTGCGCGCGTACAGCAGGTCCATCGCGTCGATCACCATCGCCATGTCGGAGGCGTTCTTGCCGCTGCTGTAAGCGAACTGCTGGATCGGGCGGATCGCGTGGATGTGCAGCGCTTCCTCCCAGCCCTTGATGTGCGGGTTCTTCCAGTTGCCGTAGGCACGCCGCACGTTGGCCGCGCCGTGGCGCGCGACCTCGGCCAGGATCACGTCGATTTTCGCCGCCGGCGCGTTGTCGGCGTCGATCAGCAGGGCGATGCGTTTCTCGTCTTCGGCCATGGCGAACTCCTTCGGATGGATTGATGCGAGCCTAGCGCAGCGGCGCCGGCAGCACGGACAATGGCGGCGGTGATGGAGGAAGCGGCATGGCGTACACAGGCGTGAACCCGTCGATGCGGGCGTCCGATGTCGGATCCGGCGAAGCAAGGCCGCATGTCGTGATCGTCGGCGGCGGCTTCGGCGGCCTGTGGGCGACCCGCGCCCTGGCGCGCGCGGACATGCGCATCACCCTGATCGATCGCCGCAACCACCACCTGTTCCAGCCGCTGCTGTACCAAGTCGCCACCGCCGGCTTGTCGGCGCCTGATATCGCCGCGCCGCTGCGGCACATCCTGCACAGGCAGGGCAATGTCGATGTGCGTCTGGGCGACGTGGTAGGCATCGATCCGGGCGCGCAACGCGTCACCCTGGCTGATGGCGACGGCGTCGGTTACGAATATCTTCTGCTTGCCAGCGGCGCCACCCACGCCTACTTCGGTCACGACGACTGGGCGCCGCATGCGCCGGGATTGAAGACGCTCGACGACGCCCTGGCGATCCGCCGCAAGCTGCTGCTGGCGTTCGAACGCGCCGAAGCCAGCGACGATCCAGTCGAGCGCGCGGCGTGGCTCAATTTCGCCGTCGTCGGCGGCGGCCCGACCGGGGTCGAACTGGCCGGCACGTTGGCCGAGCTCGCGCGACACACGCTCAAGCACGAGTTCCGCCGTATCGATCCGTCGGATGCGAAGGTGCGCCTGCTGGAGGCGGGGCCGCGGGTGCTGGCGTCATTCCCGGAATCGTTGTCGATCAAGGCACGCGCGCAGTTGGAGCGGCTCGGCGTCGAGGTGCTCACCGGCACGCCGGTGAATGCGATCGATGCGCGTGGTTATGTCCTGGGCGACACGTTCGTCGCGGCGCGCACGGTGGTCTGGGCGGCCGGCGTTGCGGCATCACCACTGGGCGCGCTGCTGGATGCGCCGCGCGATCGTGCCGGGCGGGTGCTGGTCGCGCCGGACCTCAGCGTGCCGGGGCATCCGCGGATTTTCATCGCCGGCGATCTGGCCAGCGTGCAGCGGGACGGCCGGCCGGTACCCGGCACCGCGCCCGCAGCCAAGCAGATGGGCGCGCACGTCGCCGTCGCGATCCGCGCGCGCATCGATGGCCGGCCCGCGCCGGCGTTTAGTTATCGCGACTTCGGCAACCTCGCCACCATCGGGCGCATGGCGGCGGTGGTCGACCTGCACGGCGTCAAGGTCTCCGGCGTGCTGGCCTGGTGGTTCTGGCTGGCCGCGCACGTGTTGTTCCTGATCGGCTTCCGCAACCGGCTGATCGTGATGATCAACTGGGCGTGGGCGTACTGGAGCTACCAGCGGCATGCGCGGATCATCCTGGGCGCGCCGGACGACCCAGCGCCATCGTCATCCAACGGGACTTCCTTGGGGGCGTAGGAGCGGCCAATGGCCGCGAGCTCCTGCGCCGGGTATTTGCAGGAGCGTGAAATCCGCGTTCGTCGCGAATGCAGGTAAAGCTCGCGGTCATGGACCGCTCCTACGTGATGCTTTTTCACCGTAGGTCGCAACGCGAACGGCCCGGTTTCCCGGGCCGCCGTTTCTAGCGATGCAATGCGCCTGTCTCGCCGCGGATTACGCCGCGAACAGCGTGCGCATCTTCTTCAGCGCGTTGGCCTCGACCTGGCGGATGCGCTCGGCCGACACGCCGTATTCGTCCGCCAGCTCCTGCAGCGTCACCTTGTTGTCGTCGTCGAGCCAGCGGCGCATCACGATGTCGCGCGAGCGCGCGTCGAGGCCGGACATGCCTTCGCGCAGCAAGGCCAGCTTGCTGCCTTCCTCGTCCTGCCGCTCGTACCTCTGTGAGGGGTCCTCATCGTGGGTACGCAGGTACGCGGCCGGCGACGGCGGGGCGTGGTCGTCGTCGTCGTCGCTGGAAAGGTCGAAGCCGATGTCACGGCCGGACAGGCGCGACTCCATCTCCAGCACTTCGCGCTTGGAGACGTTGAGGTCGTTGGCCACCGCAGTGACCTCGGCATCGTTCATCCAGCCCAGGCGCTTCTTGCTTTTGCGCAGGTTGAAGAACAGCTTGCGCTGCGCCTTGGTGGTGGCGACCTTGACGATGCGCCAGTTCTTGAGGATGAACTCGTGCATCTCGGCGCGGATCCAGTGCACCGCGAAGCTGACCAGGCGCACGCCCTGGTCGGGGTCGAAGCGCTTGACCGCCTTCATCAGGCCAATGTTGCCTTCCTGGATCAGGTCGCCCAGCGGCAGGCCGTAGCCGTTGTAGCCGCGCGCGACATGCACGACGAATCGCAGGTGCGAATGCACCAGCTCGCGGGCAGCGTCGAGGTCTTCGGCTTCCAGGAAGCGGCGTGAAAGGGCCTGCTCGTCCTCGACGGTCAGCACCGGGATCCGGTGCACCGCGCCGATATAGGCATCCAGCGAACCCAGCGGCGACAGGCCGTTGAGGGCCGGCACCGGCAGGTTGTTGGCAATCAGGGCGTTGGACGTGGCGATCTGGGTCATGGGGGTCATCTTAGCAGTCGAGGTCTGTGACTGCTAAAGACCCCAGGAGTTCCGCAGTGTTGCGCTGATGGAACGAACGCGGGGCGAAACGCAGGCCCAGAGCTTGCCAGTACCGGCGTCAGGGTGAGGTCAAGCCGGCGACGGCAGCGACCAGTCGATCGGCGCCTGACCGTGACGGTTCAGGTACTGGTTGGTCGCGGAAAAGTGCCCGCAGCCGATGAAGCCGCGGTGCGCGGACAGCGGCGAGGGGTGTGGGGCCTTGAGCACGCGGTGGCGACCGGTATCGATGACCTTGCCCTTGGCCTGGGCGTAGCTGCCCCAGAGCAGGAACACCAGCCCTTCGCGCTCTCGGTTGAGGGTGTCGACGACGTGGTCGGTGAAGCCTTCCCAGCCCTTGCCTTGATGGCTGCCGGCACGGCCGGCTTCCACCGTCAGCACGCTGTTGAGCAACAGCACGCCGCGCTGCGCCCAGGGCATCAGGTAGCCGTGATCGGGTCGTTGGATGCCGAGGTCGCGCTCGATCTCCTTGTGGATGTTGGCCAGCGACGGCGGCACATCGACGCCGGGCTGCACCGAGAAGCACAGGCCGTGCGCCTGGCCGGGGCCGTGGTAGGGGTCCTGGCCGAGGATCACCACCCTGACCGCGTCGAACGGTGTGGCGTCGAACGCGGCGAAGATCTGCGGCCCCGGCGGATAGATGCGCGCGCCGGCGGCCTGGCGTTCGCGCAGGAACCCGGCGAGGGCCTGCATCTCGTCTCGGACGAGGTAGTCGCCGACATGGGCTTTCCAGGCGGGTTCGAGTTTGATGCGGTCGTCAGCCATGGCGCTTGGTGTTCGTAGGAGCGGTCCATGGC
>JALZKJ010000020.1 GCA_030859305.1 Pseudomonadota bacterium
GGCACAGGCCGCGCCAGCACCCGCCCCGACGGCGAGCGCGCCGGTCGCGCCACAACCGCCTTCGCCGCCTGCCGGCAATGCATCGCCGGCATCACATGCCTCGCCATCACCCACCGCTTCGCAGCCCGCGCCGACGTCGCAGGACGCCCCCGGCGGCGGCAACGCATCGGGCAACACCTCGGGTGGCAACGATGGCGGCCCGCTGCGCGACAACGCCGACGCCAACCGTGGCGGCAACAATCGCCGCGAACGTTTCCGCAACCGCCGTGAACGCGGCGGCGGTGGCGGTGGCGGTGGACAACAAGGTGGCGGCGGCCGGCCCCGCGAAGGCGGCATGTCCGACGACGGCGGCAACGAGCCGTTCATCCCGCGCCCGCATCCGCAGGTGCCCGAGGGTTTCCCGCAGTACTCGCTGAGCGATCTCAAGCGGATGCCGGCGGCGAAACTGGTCGAGATCGCCGATCAGCTCAACATCCAGGAAGGCGTCGCCCGCGCGCGCAAGCAGGACGTGATCGTCGCCCTGCTCAAGGTGCTGACCCGCCACGGCGAAGGCGTCGCCGCCGACGGCGTGCTGGAGATCCTGCCCGACGGCTTCGGCTTCCTGCGCGCGGCCGAGGCCTCCTACCTGGCCGGCCCGGACGACACCTACATCTCGCCGAGCCAGATCCGCCGTTTCAACCTGCGCACCGGCGACCATCTGTCCGGCCGGATCCGCTTCCCGAAGGACGGCGAACGCTACTTCGCGCTGTCTATCGTCGACACCATCAACGGCGAGCCGATCGAGGCGTCGAAGAACAAGGTGTTGTTCGAGAACCTGACCGCGCTGTTCCCGCGCCGCAAATTCAAGCTCGAGCGCGCCGACGGCTCGACCGAGGACATCACCGGCCGCATCCTCGACCTGATGGCGCCGCAGGGCAAGGGCCAGCGCGCGTTGATCGTGTCGCCGCCGAAAGCCGGCAAGACCATGATGATGCAGCAGATGGCCACCGCCATCACCCATAACCACCCCGACGTGCACATGATCGTGCTGCTGATCGACGAGCGGCCCGAGGAAGTCACCGAGATGCAGCGCACCGTGCGCGGCGAGGTGATCTCGTCGACGTTCGACGAGCCGGCCGGCCGCCACGTGCAGGTCGCCGAGATGGTGATCGAGCGCGCCAAGCGCCTGGTCGAGCACAAGCGCGACGTGGTGATCCTGCTCGACTCGATCACCCGCCTCGCGCGCGCCTACAACAACGTGTTGCCGAGTTCCGGCAAGGTGCTGTCGGGCGGCGTCGACGCCAACGCGCTGCACCGGCCGAAGCGCTTCTTCGGTGCCGCGCGCAACGTCGAGGAAGGCGGCAGCCTGACCATCATCGCCACCGCGCTGGTCGATACCGGCAGCAAGATGGACGAGGTGATCTACGAGGAGTTCAAGGGCACCGGCAACTCCGAGGTGCACCTGAACCGCCGCATCGCCGAGAAGCGCGTGTACCCGGCGATCGACATCAACCGCTCCGGCACCCGCCGCGAGGATTACCTGATCGAGCCCGAGCTGCTGCAGAAGATCTGGATCCTGCGCAAGCTGCTGCACGGCATGGACGAGATCGGCGCGATGGAGTTCCTGCTCGACAAGATGAAGACCACCAAGTCGAATGACGAGTTCTTCAGTTCGATGAAGCGCTGAGCGGTCACCGGATCAAACCCGGAACCCGTACCCGGAACGCCCCGCTGACGCGGGGCGTTTTTCTTTGCAACGCCGAGTCGAATCACGCGTCAGCGGGTGGCTCCGTGATCGTCCGTGGATCCTTGCAGGAGCGATATTCCCCAGCGGACTTCGCTGCTGGGCCAGGCCGTCCGTGCAGATGATGGGAACCAGGACACTATTGCGGCGGTGCAGCCAACTCGCGCGCGTCGAGGAAACCATCGCGGTTGCGGTCCTGGCGGCGAAAAGCTTCGGCCAGTGTCTGGCGGTGCTCGGCCAGCGTGACTGGGCGGCCGCGGCCGCCGGGCAGTTCGTCGGGGCTCAATACGTCGTCGCGGTTGCGATCCATCTGTTCGAACGCGTAGCCCATCCAGGCCTGGTACTCGGCTAGCGAGACGCGGCCGTCGCGGTTGCTGTCCATGCGCGCGAGGTAGTCGCTGGTGGCTTCGACCTGGGCTGAAACCATGGGCGGGGTAAGCAGGAGTGCTGTCGACAGCAGCCACCGCCCGGCCTTGTTGGCCGCCTGCTTGTTCGACGGGTATGGCGCAGCGCATGCGCAGCGCAGGTACGTGCCGGATTTTTCAACCGGGACAAACCATCGCCACAGAAAAACCGCGCGGTGAGGTGCGGATTTTCTGTTGAGGGATATCTTCATCGGTCGCGATCCGGGAACAGGGTTCTGCGATCAGGTCCGTGCCGGCGCCAGCGCATACCCCTTGAGCCGCGCCGAGAACGCCTCCAGCGCGTGGATGCCGCTGGACTCGGCATCGACGCACCAGGCGTGCAGTTTCTGCAACGTGGCCTGGGCGTCGTGCGAACGCTCGTCGAGCACCTGCGCCAGGCGTTGGCGGAAATCCGCCAGCGTGGCCATCTGCGGACGCTCGGCGATCCACGCCTGCAGGCGTTCGCGCTTGCCGTCGTCGAGCCAACGGCCGCCGTCGGCGAGCGCCTTGCGCAGCGGGCGGGGCAGCTTGTCGTCGCCGGCGCGCAATGCCGGCAGGGTGACGCTGCGGTAGTAGTCGGTCATCGCCTGGAAGCGGATCGCCAGCAGCGCCTTCAAGGTTTCGCCATCGGGCATCTCGATGTTCGGGCGCACGTCCAGCGACGGCGCGACGCGCAGCACCTTGGCCAGGCCGACTTTCTCGAACAGCTTGATCGTGCTCCAGCCGATGTCGAACTCGAACCTGCGCAGCGCGAACCGGGCCGAACTGGGGAACGCATGGTGGTTGTTGTGCAGCTCTTCGCCGCCGATCCAGAAAGCCCACGGGGTCAGGTTGGTCGCGGTGTCGGCGGTCTCGAAATTGCGATAGCCCCACCAGTGGCCGAGGCCATTGACGACGCCGGCGGCCCAGAACGGGATCCACGCCATCTGCAGCGCCCACAACGCCACGCCGGCCGCACCGAACAGGGCGAAGCTGATGATCAGCAGCAGGGTCGGCCCCAGGGTCGCGTAGCGGGAATAGAGGTTGCGCTCGATCCAGTCGTCAGGGCAGCCCTTGCCGTATTTCTCGATCGACTCGCGGTCGCTGCGCGCTTCGCGGTACAGCTCGACGCCGCGCCAGAACACCGTCTTGATGCCCTTGATCTGCGGGCTGTGCGGGTCTTCCTCGGTCTCGCACTTGGCGTGGTGCTTGCGATGGATCGCCGCCCACTCGCGGGTGATCATCGAGGTGGTCAGCCAGGTCCAGAACCGGAACATGTGCGCCACGGCGGGGTGGAAATCCACCGAGCGGTGCGCCATCGAACGGTGCAGGTACAGCGTCACCGACAGGATGGTGAGCTGGGTGGCGACCAGGAAATAGATCGCCAAGGTGCCAAAGCTGGCTTGCAGCAGGCCGCCGGCGAGGAAATCGAGTAGCGAAAACAGCATCGGGTGGCTCCAGGAACAGTGGGGATCACGGCCCGGGAGGCTTGGATCCACACGTTATGATGCCATCGGCCGGCCACCGTTCGCACGGGTATGGAATGGGGACGTTCATCGGGCGGGGTAAGCCGGGATGGCTGAACGCCTTTGAGCAGGCAAGCAAGGTCGGGTTCGGGTTTCAACGGTCCGGGGCGGGGGCCGCTCTCGTAGAGTCGAGCTCGCTCGACTGCATTTGTGCGTGATGTCAGAGACAGCGGAGCAAGCTCCGCTCTACGGCGGGTGACGGCTGGATTGGGCTTGCCTTTACGGCCTGCCTTACGGCTTGCCTCTACCCTTGCCTCTACCCTTGCCTTTACCAGACCACCTCGGCCATCGAGCAGTTCAGGCCGGAACCGATCCCGAGCAATGCGACCCGGTCGCCCTTCTTCAGCCGGCCCATCTCGCGCAGTTTGCTGAGCACGATCGGCACCGAGGCCGGGCCGATATTGCCGTGCTCGGCGAAGATCGTCAGCACCTTCTTGGGGTCGATGCCGAACGCCTTGATGAAGGCCTGGGTATGCACCTGGCTGACCTGGTGGATGACGAATTCGTCGAGTTCCTCGACCACCCAGCCCAGCGCGTGCTTGGCGGCGGTGAAGGTCTTCTGCGCGAGCTTGAGGCCCTCGATCAGCAGCAGGCGGGTGTCGGTGACCATGCGGTCGAGGTTGCCGCGGCACAAACCATTCCATTCGGTCGCCGCGCGGGTGACGCCGCCGCGGTAGCGCGGCGCGCCCGGGGCGATCTCGGCGCGCGCCATGACCATCGCCGCGGCGCCGCAGCCCAGGGTCAGGGTGGCGACTTCGTTGCGGAACTGTTCTTCGGTGACGTCAGGAGCGCTCAGGCGCTCGAGGGTCTTCTCGTAAGCGAGGTCGGCGGTTTCGCCGTCGACGATCAGCGCGTATTCGATCTCGCCGCGCTCGATCATCCGCGCGGCGATGTCCATGCCGTTGATGAAGGCCAGGCAGGCATTGGTGACGTCGAAGTTCTGGCACAGGTCCGAGAGGCCGAGGTTGCCGCTGACAATGCTCGCGGTCGACGGCTCCAGGTAGTCGCGGCTGACGGAGGTATTGACCAGCAGGCCGACCTTGCCCGGCTCGATGCCGGCATCAGCCAGCGCCTTGACCGCGGCCAGGGTGGCGGCGTCGGAAGCCAGCATCGGGCCGTCCCACAGGCGGCGCGCATGGATGCCGGCGATGTCGTTGAGCACGTCGGTGCGGATGCCGAGGCGGTCCAAGGTCGGCTGGAGCCGCGCATTGATGGCGTCGGAACTCAGACGGACCGGCGCATCGATATGGGCCAGTCCGGCGATGGCGACGTGTTGGAACAGCATGGGCGGCAGACCAGAAGACGGAAAACAGGCAAGGTTACCGCGTTGGGGCTGCCGGCGCATTAGCCGGGGTTGCCGGCATGGCCGCAGTCAGTTGCGCGACGTTGGCCGCAAGAAGCGAACCGCGCCTGCGGTCAACCGCCGATCGGGAAGGTCTGCGCGCCGGTGGATGCCGGCCCGCCGACCGGTGACCGCGCGCTCGGCACCGGCACGATGGCGCCGCAGCGGTAACCGGCGAAACGTTGCTCGCCGTTGCTGGGCGGGCCGAGCGGCTGCAGGGTGTCGGCGTCGAGGCCGGGGCCTTCGTTGCGGGCCAGGGTTTCCAGCTCCTCACGCACGCGCAGGTCGTTGCGCTGATAGAACGCGACGCTGTCCTTGACCGATACGGTGATCTCGCCGCGCTTGGCGCAGCCGGCCGGCGGGCCGCCGGCGGCAATGATCCGCACCGCGCTGGCGCCAGGCGCCATGGGGACCCAGGTGCAGCCACCGGCAAGCAGGCTGGTGGCGACGAGGCTGGCGATCATCAGATGGCGCATCGGGGAACTCCTGCTGCTGCGATGGAAGGCGTCGGGAATAGAAACGGGCCGTCGGGATTGTCGCCCCGGCGGCCCGTATTGAGAACGTTGGCGATGAATGGGCGGTGACTTGCGGGCGGTGACTTGCGGCGCAGAAGCGGGACAGAAAAACAGGTCAGAAGCAAAAGCACCCCTCCCCAACCATCCCTGCTTCGCAAGGGAGCTGAGCGTTAGGGAGGAGTTTGGCCTTACTCGGCGCCGCCGCCCTTGCCCATAACCGGATTGCCATCAGCGTCGAGGATCCGCACCTCGCCGAGGTTCAACGCACGCACCGGCGCCTCGATCTGCTTGAGGTCGCCGACCACCACCCAGGTGAACGCGGCCGGGTCGATCGCCTTGGCGGCCTCCGCGACGTGTGCCGGGGTCATCGCGGTGATCTCGGCGCTGCGGCGGGCGATGTAGTCGTCAGGGCGGTCGTAGCGCACGATGCCGCCGATGGTGCTCATCACCGATCCGGCGGTCTCGAACGCACCGGGCAGGCTGCGGATTTCATTGGCGGTGATTTTGGCAAGCTCCTCGGCGGTCGGCGGGGCTTCGCCGCGGACGTAACTGTCGATCTCGCGCTGAACTTCGGCCAGCGATTCAGCGGTCTTGTCGATCTGCACCGGCGCCACCGCCAGCCACGGGCGCTGGCCCTGGGCGTCGGTGAGCAGGGTGCGGGCGCCGTAGGACCAGTGCTTGTCCTCGCGCAGGTTCATGTTGAGGCGGGCGGTGAACGAGCCGCCGATGACCTCGTTGGCGATCTCCAGCCGGGTCTCGCCCGGGCTGCCGGTCGGCGGCATCAGCTGGCCGACGAACAGGTTGGCCTGCACCGCGCCGGGCTGGTCGATCAGGTACACCCGCGCGGCATCCGGACGCGCGACCTCGGCCACGCTCGCCACCGTCGGTGCCTCGCCCTCGCCTTGCCAGTCGCCCAGGTGCTTGTTCAGCAGCGGCACGATCTCGGACAGGGTGGTGTCGCCGACCACGATCAGGGTCGCGCCCTCCGGCCGCACCCACGCGGCGTGGTAGGCGATGAGGTCGGCGCGTGTCAGCGCGGCGATCGAGGCCTCGGTGCCGGTGCCGCTGAACGGCATCGCGTACGCATGGCCAGCGCCGTACAGCAGCGGCGGCAGCACACGCAGTGCGGCGGAGTTCGGCCGCGCCTTCTCCTGCTTGATGCCGGCGATCCAGCTGGCCTTGACGCGGTCGATCTCGGCGGGCTCGAAACGCGGGCGGCGCAGCATGTCGGCGAACAGGCCCAGCGACGGGTCGAGGTTCGCCTTCAACGTCGACAGGGTGGCGT
>JALZKJ010000032.1 GCA_030859305.1 Pseudomonadota bacterium
ATGATGGTGTGGCTGATGTTGATGATCGCGTTCGGCGCCGGCGCGCTGGCATGGCCGCAGTGGGTGCCGATCCGCGCGGTCGACGGCTGGATCATCCTGGGCGTCGGCATCGCCGGCGCGCTCGGTCAGTACGCGATCACCGAGGCGTTCCGCCTCGGCCAGGCCTCGTTGATCGCCCCGCTCGAATACACCGCGTTGCTGTGGGGAGTGATTCTCGACGCAACGTTGTGGGGCGTGCTGCCCGGTGCGGTGACCTGGCTTGGCGCGGCGATCATCGTCGCCAGCGGGCTGTACCTGCTGCGGCGCGAGCGGATCCATGCCGAGGCCGGGCACCCGTGAGTGGATTGATTCATTGCGCGTGCAACAGCAGCGGCCGTAGCCCTTGATTTCATGCGTAATGGTGCCGCGCGTATTAAGTTCGCTTGAGCGGTTTGTCAGACGGTTCCTCATGCGCCGCGGCTTGCCGTGACGCGGTGGTGACGCCGTGCGGTTGGCGTGGCCGCCCCGCAGCGGCGACAATAGGGTTTTCGCGTATGGCGGAGCCCGGCATGGCTGAGTTGAAGGAAGCGCGCGTCCCCGATATTGGCGACTACGACGGTGTGCCCGTCATCGAGTTGCTGGTCGCGGTCGGCGACACGGTGGCGCTGGATCAAGGTCTGGTCACGCTGGAATCCGACAAGGCGACGATGGAAGTGCCTGCGCCGTTCGCCGGCGTTGTGCGCGAACTCAAGGTCAAGGTCGGCGACAGCCTTGCCGAAGGCAGCGTGGTGGCGATGATCGAACCGGCCGACGCGGCGGCGGGGGACGCCGGCGGCAAAGCAGATGCCGACAGCAAGGCCGACGCCAAAACCGAGTCCGACGCCAAAACCGACAAGCCATCCGCAGCGAAGCAGAGCGAGAACCCCAACGGCGCCGAAGCCGACCCCGTGGTCGAGCCGGTCGCGGTCGCCGAGCCCGACAACCTGGCCCAGCGCGATATCGATTCGGCCCGTTCCGACGCACGCACGGACGCCAAGCCTGCAGCGCGGACGGCCCCGCCGAGTTCGCCGCCGGTCGCGTTCACCGCCGACGAACTGCTGCCCGACAAGGTGCCCTACGCGAGTCCCGCGGTGCGATTGTTCGCGCGCGAACTCGGTGTCGATCTGGCCCAGGTCAAGGGCTCCGCGCGCGGCGGCCGGATCGGCAAGGACGACGTGCAGGCGTTCGTCAAGACCGCGATGCAGGCTGGCGGCGCAGCGACAGGTGCAGCGGCGGGCGGCGGACTGAGTCTGCTGCCGTGGCCGAAGGTCGACTTCAGCAAGTTCGGCGACACTGAAACCCGCGCGTTGACGCGGATCCAGAAACTCTCGGGCGCCAACCTCGCGCGCAACTGGGCGATGATCCCGCACGTCACCCAGTTCGACGATGCCGACATCACCGGGCTCGAAGCGTTGCGCGTATCGCTCAACAAGGAAAACGAAAAGTCCAGGGACGCGACCAAGCTGACCATGCTCGCGTTCCTGATGAAGGCATCCGTGGCCGCGTTGCAGAAATACCCAGACTTCAACGCCTCGCTCGACGCCAGCGGCGAAACCCTCACGCTGAAGAAGTATTTCCACATCGGCTTCGCCGCCGACACCCCCAACGGGCTCGTGGTGCCGGTGGTGCGCGACTGCGACAGGAAGGGCGTGATGCAGATCGCGCGCGAGTCCGGCGAGCTCGCCGCCAAGGCGCGCGATGGCAAGCTCGGCCCGTCCGAAATGAGCGGCGGCTGTTTCACCATCAGCTCACTCGGTGGCATCGGCGGCACCGCGTTCACTCCGATCGTCAACGCGCCGGAGGTGGCGATCCTGGGCGTGTCCAAATCGGCCATGAAGCCGGTCTGGAACGGCAAGGATTTCGCGCCGCGCCTGATCCTGCCGTTGTCGTTGAGCTACGACCACCGGGTGATCGACGGCGCTTCGGCGGCGCGTTTCACCGCGCACCTGTCCGCGTTGCTCGCGGACCTGCGCCGCGTGCTGCTGTAGCGCCGGCGATGGCGACTCCCGGCACTGCGGAGAAACTCGGCCAGGCCGGCGCCAGCGTGCGCGATGCCGCGCAGTCCGCAGGGCGCGAGGGCTGGCAGGGACTGCAGCCACTCCTGGATTTCGCGCTGATCCGCACCTCGGGCTTCAGCCTCACCGTCGGCGGGCTGCTGGCCGCGGTGCTCGCGATCCTGGTCGCGCTCGGGGTGTCGATGCTGGTGCGGCGTGCGCTGGCGCGCTTCGGCGAGCATCAAGACAAGGTTGGGAGCGCGGGGATATACACCTTTTCGCGACTGTTGCACTACGTGCTGCTGGCGATCGGCATCCTGTTCGCGCTGGAGTTTGCCGGCCTTCCGATCACCCGTTTCGCGCTGTTCGCCGGCGTGCTGGGCGTCGGCCTGGGCTTCGGCCTGCAGTCGCTGTTCGCGAACTTCATTTCCGGGCTGGTCCTGCTGTTTGGCAAGTCGCTCAAGGTCGGGGACTTCGTCGAACTCGAGTCGGACGCGCGCGGCGAGGTGCGCGACATCAAGATGCTCGCGACCCGCATCGTCACCAACGACAACATCGACATCCTGGTGCCGAACTCCGAGTTCGTCAGCGGCCGGGTGGTCAACTGGACCTACCGCGAGGTGTGGCGCCGGCTGCGGGTGCCGTTCGGGGTCGCGTACGGCAGCGACAAGGAACTGGTCAAGAAGGCCGCGCTCGAGGCCGCCGCGCAGGTGCCGTTCACGCTTGATCTCGAAGGCAAGCGCAAGCCTCAGGTCTGGCTGGTGGCGTTCGGCGAAAGCAGCCTGGATTTCCAGCTCGTGGTCTGGCTCAACGCCGAAGCGACCAAGCGGCACGCGGCGGTGCAGGCGGCCTACCTGTGGGCGCTGGAGACGGCGCTGCATAAATACCGCATCGAGATCCCGTTCCCGCAACAGGACCTGCACATCCGCAGCCTGTTCGGCCGTCACGGCACAGACGCGTTGGCCGCCTGGCATGGCCGCGGCGAATCGCCTGAGCCGGCACCGGCTTCCGCGGCGCCCTTGGCGCTGGACAGCGGCGAGCGCGCCGCGCTGGCCGGCAACGACGCCGAGCAGGAAGTCAGCCAGCAGATAGCCGAAGACCACGCCAGCGCCGGCCGCGAACCACCCCCACGCGACTAGCCGCCGGCACCTTTACCAGGAGAACCCCATGGCCCGATCCACCGAAGTGAAAGTGCCGGACATCGGCGACTACGATGCCGTGCCCGTGATCGAGTTGCTGGTCGCAGTCGGCGACACCGTCGCCAAGGACCAGGGGCTGGTCACGCTGGAGTCGGACAAGGCGACGATGGAAGTGCCGTCGCCGATCGCGGGCGTGGTCAAGGAACTCAAGGTCAAGCTGGGCGACAACGTGGCCAAAGGCGCGGTGATCGTGGTGCTTGAGGGCGAGGGCGAAGGCGAAGGCGAGGGCGAAGGCGAGGGCGAAGGCGAGGGCGAACAGCCATCTGCGAAAGATGCGAAAGCTGCGAAAGGCACGAACGCCAAAGCCGCAGGCGAGGCGCCCGCCCCTTCTCTGCCGCAGAGCGGGGGAGAGGGGGCTAAAAGCACCGGCGGCGATGGTGCGGCGACCGCGTCCGCGAAAGCCACAACTGCAAGCGCCACACCTGCAAAAACCACAGGCCCAAAACCCGCCGCTCCCAGCGGCCACAACCCCGACATCGAATGCCGCCTGCTCGTGCTCGGCGCCGGCCCCGGCGGCTACACCGCCGCGTTCCGAGCCGCCGACCTCGGCCTCGATACCGTGCTGGTCGAGCGTTATCCGCAACTCGGCGGGGTCTGCCTCAACGTCGGCTGCATCCCGTCCAAGGCGCTGCTGCATGCCGCCGCGGTGATCGACGAAGCCGCGCACGCCAGTGATTACGGCATCGATTTCGGCAAGCCGAAGATCACCCTCGACGCGCTTCGCAGCTACAAGGACAAAGTAGTCGGCCAGCTGACCAAGGGCCTGGCCGGCATGGCCAAACAGCGCAAGGTGCGCGTGGTCGCGGGCGTCGGCAAGTTCGTGTCGGCCAACGAACTGGAAGTCGAAGGCGGCGATGGCAAGACGTTGATCCACTTCGAACAATGCATCATCGCCGCCGGCTCGCAGCCGGTGAAACTGCCGGGGTTCCCTTGGGACGAGAAGGACGCACACGGTGCGCGTGTGATGGATTCCACCGACGCGCTCGAGCTGGCCGGCATTCCAGAAAAACTGCTGGTCGTCGGCGGCGGCATCATCGGTCTGGAAATGGCCACGGTGTACCGCTCGCTCGGCAGCGAGGTCACCGTGGTCGAGTTCATGCAGCAGCTGATGCCGGGCGCCGATCCCGACCTGGTCAAGCCGCTCGCGGACCGGTTGAAGAAACAAGGCGTGACGGTGCACCTGAAGGTCAAGGCCGCCGGCGTCGAAGTGCAGAAAAAAGGCCTCAAGGTATCGTTCGAGGGTGCTGATCCAGACCAGGGCAAGGCCCCGGACGCGCAGACCTTCGATCGCGTGCTGGTCGCGGTCGGCCGCACGCCCAACGGCGGCAAGCTCGATGCCGACAAGGCCGGCGTCGAGGTCAGCGAGCGCGGTTTCATCGCGGTGGATCGGCAGATGCGCAGCAACGTGCCGCACATCTTCGCGATCGGCGACGTGGTAGGTAACCCGATGCTCGCGCACAAGGCCACCCACGAGGGCAAGCTCGCGGCCGAAGTCGCCGCCGGTGAAAACAAAGAGTGGGTCGCGCGGGTGATCCCGTCGGTGGCCTACACCGATCCGGAGATCGCTTGGGTCGGTGTCACCGAAACCGAGGCGAAGGAGAAGGGGCTGAAGGTCGGCGTCGGCAAGTTTCCGTGGGCCGCGTCGGGTCGCGCGATTGGCATCGGCCGCACCGAAGGTTTCACCAAGCTGCTGTTCGACGAAGCCACCCAACGCGTCATCGGCGGCGGCATCGTCGGCGTGCATGCGGGCGACCTGATCGCCGAGATCGGCCTGGCGATCGAGATGGGCTGCGAGGTCGCCGACATCGGCCACACCATCCACCCGCATCCCACGCTCAGCGAATCGGTCGGCATGGCCGCGGAAGTGTTCGACGGTACCATCACCGACCTCTACCTGCCGAAGAAAGAGTAAAGCGCGGCGGCAATGCCGTGGAGCGGAGCCTGCTCCGCTGCAGCTCCGAAGCGGGTACGCCGCACGCCGTCGCGGCCATGCGCCTGGTGCCATCGCACCAAAGAAGAAGCCCCGGCCGGGGAGACCGGGGCTTCGGGGCCCACCGCAGCATTGGCCTTTGACGAGGAGAGAGGCGGCGGGCGTACCTGGATACTGACAGGCACCATCGGCAAAGGTTCAACGACGATTTCATGCAGCGGCGCCGCCCGCCAGCGCGCGTGCATCGCGGCGGTCGATGCGCGCCCAGACCTTCTCGTGCAGATGGAACGCCACGGTGTTGCAGGCCGGCTCGATCAACGCCAGCATCCCGCCGACCACGATGCTGCCGGTCATCAGGTAGCCGATGGTGAACGCGACGATGAAATGCACGACGGCGAAACTCAGGGTCTTGCGCATGGCGGCGGCCTGGATGAGAACTGTTCTTGATTGTGGGCGCTTGAAAGGCGTAGTCCAATCGAATGATGCGCTGGTATCGATAGCCTTTGCCTATAAACATCGTCCGGGCTCGGGCCACCAAACCGCGGTCCGGCGGTTGCCGCGCGGCCGCTCGCCCTTTATACTTTCGCGGCTTCGTGGAGCGCTTTTATTCACGCAGCTCCTCCAACCTCCCGGAAATCGCGCGTGCTGAACTCTGTAGCCGCGGGCCGGCGGCTGGCATTACGCGCAGTGGCCTTGCAGGCAGCTGCGGTTGCGCTGGTGGCGCTGGTCTTTCTCGCGCAAGGACCGCATCACGCGGCTGCTGCTGCAGTCGGGGGCGGGGCGCTGGTGCTGGGCAACTGGCTTGCGGCGGTGGTCGCGCTCGGCGGCGGGTTCGCGCCGGCCGGTGCCGGGTTCGCCCGCTTGCTGCTCGGCGTGCTTGGCAAGTGGGTCGTGGTGGCAAGTGTGTTGGCGGTGGCATTGGGGACCTGGCGTTTGCCGCCGGTCCCGGCGTTGGTGGGGTTGATGGCCGGCATGTTCGTCCATCTCTTGGCTTTGAATCGTGGTGGCAAGGATCAAGCGTGAGCGCTGAAACGGCATCCAGTGGCAGCCAGACCGAATACATCCAGCACCATCTGCAGTTTCTGCAGTGGCAGGTGGGCGACGGGAAGTTCTGGACCATCAATCTCGACAGCGTGTTTTTCATGCTGCTGCTGTCCAGCCTGTTCCTGTTCTTCTTCCTGCGCGTAGCGCGCAAGGCCACCGCAGGCGTGCCGGGCAAGGGCCAGGCCTTCCTGGAAATGGTCGTCACCTTCGTCGATGGCCTGGTCCGCGAGACCTTCCACGGCCGCAGCGCGTTCATCGCGCCGCTCGCGGTCACCATCTTCTGTCTCGTGTTCCTGATGAATTTCATGGACATGGTCCCGGTTGATCTGCTGCCGTGGGCCGCCCAGCAGGCCGGAGTCGAGTACCTGCGCGTGGTGCCCACCGCCGATCTCAACACCACCCTGGGCATATCGCTGGGCGTGTTCCTGCTGATCCAGGTGTTCGGCATCAAGCACAAGGGCGTCGGCACCTTCGTCAAGGAAGCCTTCACCGCGCCGTTCCATGCCGAAAGCATGCCGATGAAAATCCTGCTGGCACCGGCCAACCTGCTGTTGCGGGTGATCGAGGAAGCCGTGCGTCCGGTGTCGTTGAGCCTGCGACTGTTCGGCAACATGTACGCCGGCGAGCTGATCTTCATCCTGATCGCGGTGATGACGCTGAACGCGTCGCTCGCCAGCGGCATGACCTACGTGATGGCGCCGGTGCAGTTCATCGCCGGCTTCGTCTGGACCGCGTTCCACGTCCTTGTGATCACCCTGCAGGCCTTCATTTTCATGATGCTGACGGTGGTCTACCTGAGCATGGCGGCCGAAAATCACTGAGGTTTTCCGCTTCGCTGTACTGATCCAGCCGTTTTCGTTCCACCGCTCCCCTTTCAACGCTTTCATCCACCTTTTCATTTGCGACCCGTACGGAGAACACCATGGAAAATGCAGTCCTTATCGCCGAAGTGATGAAGTTCACGGTCATCGCCGCAGGTCTTCTGATCGGTCTTGGTGCGCTCGGCACCGCGATCGGCTTCGCCATCCTCGGCGGCAAGTTCCTGGAAGGCTCGGCACGCCAGCCGGAGCTGACCCCGATGCTGCAGACCAAGATGTTCATCGTTGCGGGCTTGCTCGACGCGGTGCCGATCATCGGCGTGGCCATCGCGCTGCTGCTGATCTTCGCCAACCCGTTCCTGGCCGCACTCGGCGCCTGATTCCGAGCGTTGCCCGGAAACATGCGGTTTGGTCATCGCCGGCGGTTCAATACCGCCGGTGTCAGGAGTGAGTGATGGATATCAACCTAACGCTGGTCATCCAGGGTGTCGCGTTTTTCGCGGTGGCCTGGGTCGTGATGAAATTCGGCTGGCCGCACATCATGGCCGCCATCGAGGAGCGTCAGCACAAGATCGCTGAAGGCCTCGCTGCGGCCGATCGCAGCCACAAGGATCTGGCGCAGGCGCAGGACAAGGTCAACGACGCGTTGAAGGACGCGCGCACCAAGGCCAACGAGATCATCGACCAGGCCCACCAGCGCGCCAACCAGATCGTCGACGCGGCCAAGCAGGACGCGATCGCAGAGGCCAACCGGCAGAAGGCGCTGGGCGAGTCGGAGATCGCCGCGGCCACCAACCGCGCCCGCGAGGATCTGCGCAGGCAGGTGTCCGTGCTGGCGGTGACCGGCGCCGAGAAGCTGCTGCGCCGCGAGATCGATGCCAACGCCCACAAAGCGTTGCTCGACGAACTCGCCGCCGAGATCTGACTGATATGAGCCAGGCCCTCACGCTCGCCCGTCCGTATGCCCGCGCCGCGTTCGCGCTCGCGCGCGATGCCGGCCAGTTCGGCCCGTGGTCGCAGGCGCTTGGTTTTGCCGCGCGCATCGCGGCCGACCCGCAGGTGCAATCGCTGCTTGGCCATCCGAAGCTGACCGACGCCGACGCGGTGACGCTGCTGTCGCCGGACGCAAGCGACGAAAACTTCGGCCAATTCCTCGGCGTGCTTGCCGAGAACCGCCGGCTGCCGTTGCTGCCTGAGATCGCCGGGTTGTTCGAGGAGCTGCGCAACGACGCCGAGCGCGTGGTCAGGGCCACCATCACCTCGGCGACCGAGTTGCCGGCCGCCGAGCTCGACACCATCAAGGCGGCATTGAAAAAGCGTTTCGGTCGCGAGGTCGAGTTGGCAACGGCGATCGATGCCTCGCTGATCGGCGGCGCGGTGATCGATGCCGGCGACGTGGTGATCGACGGTTCGCTGCGCGGCAAGCTCGCGCGCCTGCAGACTGCATTGGCTAGTTGATCAAGCGGGAATCGGGAATAGGGAGTCGGGAATCGTAGCAAGCGAAAAGCCAGCCTTCACGACTCCCTATTCCCGATTCCCGACTCCCGAAACAAAGAATGAATCCCGCGCGTCGCACATCGCGCCGCACGACCAAGGAAACGACATGGCAACCACCCAGCTCAACCCGTCCGAAATCAGCGAACTCATCAAGACCCGTATCGACAAGGTCAAGCTGTCCGCGGAAGCGCGCAACGAAGGCTCGGTCACCTCGGTGTCCGACGGCATCGTGCGCATCCACGGCATCGCCGACGTGATGCAGGGCGAGATGATCGAGCTGCCCAACAACACCTTCGCGTTGGCGCTGAACCTCGAGCGCGATTCGGTCGGCGCGGTGGTGCTCGGCGACTACGAGCACCTGCGCGAAGGCGACGTCGCCAAGACCACCGCGCGCATCCTCGAAGTGCCGGTCGGGCCGGAACTGCTCGGCCGCGTGGTCAACGCGCTGGGCGAGCCGATCGACGGCAAGGGCCCGGTCGCCGCGACCCACAGCTCGCCGGTGGAAACCATCGCCCCGGGCGTGATCTGGCGCAAGTCGGTGTCGCAGCCGGTGCAGACCGGCTACAAGACCATCGACGCGATGATCCCGATCGGTCGCGGCCAGCGCGAGCTGATCATCGGCGACCGCCAGACCGGCAAGACCGCGGTCGCGATCGACGCGATCATCAACCAGAAGGGCACCGGCGTTAAGTGCATCTACGTAGCGATCGGCCAGAAGGCGTCTTCGGTCGCCAACGTCGTCCGCAAGCTCGAAGAGCACGGCGCACTCGCGCACACCACCATCGTGGCCGCGACCGCGTCCGAGTCGGCGGCGATGCAGTACATCGCGCCGTATGCCGGCTGCAGCATGGGCGAATATTTCCGCGACCGCGGCGAAGACGCGCTGATCATCTACGACGACCTGTCCAAGCAAGCCGTCGCCTACCGCCAGATCTCGCTGCTGCTGCGCCGTCCGCCGGGCCGCGAAGCCTACCCGGGCGACGTGTTCTACCTGCACAGCCGCCTGCTCGAGCGCGCCGCGCGCGTCAACGAGGACTACGTCGAGAAGTTCACCAACGGCGCCGTAAAGGGCAAGACCGGGTCGCTGACCGCGCTTCCGATCATCGAGACCCAGGCCGGCGACGTCTCCGCGTTCGTGCCGACGAATGTCATCTCGATCACCGACGGCCAGATCTTCCTGGAAACCGACCTGTTCAACGCTGGCATCCGCCCGGCCGTGAACGCCGGCATCTCGGTGTCGCGCGTTGGCGGCGCGGCGCAGACCAAGATCATCAAGAAGCTGTCGGGCGGCATCCGCATCGCGCTGGCGCAGTACCGTGAGTTGGCGGCGTTCGCGCAGTTCGCCTCCGACCTCGACGAAGCCACCCGCAAGCAGCTCGAGCGCGGCCAGCGGGTCACCGAGCTGATGAAGCAGAAGCAGTACGCGCCGATGTCGATCGCCGAGCAGGCACTGTCGATCTACGCGGTCAACGAGGGTTACCTCGACGACATCGCGGTCAACAAGATCCTCGCGTTCGAAGAAGGCCTGCACGCGCACTTCGCCAACACCCAGGGTGAGTTGATCCAGTCGATCAACGACACCGGCAACTGGAACGACGAGCTCGAGGCCGCCTTCAAGCAGGGCATCGAGGACTTCAAGCAGACGGGTAGCTGGTAACGGGACGCGTAGAGCGGAGCTTGCTCCGCTGATGCGTGGCAGCGGAGCAGGCTCCGCTCTACGAAAGAACGAGCGACGCGGGAAGGAAAAAAATGGCAGGCGGCAGAGAAATCAAAACCAAGATCAAGAGCGTGCAGAACACCCGCAAGGTGACGCGCGCGCTCGAGATGGTCTCGGCTTCCAAGATCCGCAAGGCCCAGGAGCGGATGAAGGCCTCGCGCCCGTACGCGCGGGCGATGAAGCAGCTGATCGGCCATCTGGCCCAGGCCAACTCGGAGTACCAGCACCCGTACCTGGTGGAGCGCGAGCAGGTCAAGCGCGTCGGCTACATCATCGTGTCGTCCGACCGCGGCTTGGCCGGCGGCTTGAACAACAACCTGTTCCGCAAGCTGCTCGGCGAGATCCGCAAGTGGCAGGAGCAGGGCGTCGAGGTCGACGTGGTCACCATCGGCCAGAAGGCGTCGGTGTTCTTCCGCCGCATCAAGGTCGAGATGCTTGCCTCGGTCACCCATCTGGGCGACCAGCCGCACGTCGAACAACTGGTCGGCGTGATCAAGGTGATGCTGGACGCCTACAGCGAAGGCCGCGCCGACCGGGTGTTCCTGGTCTACAACAATTTCGTCAACACGATGACCCAGCAGGCCGCGTTCGACCAGCTGCTGCCGTTGCCCGCGTCCGATGCACCGGTCGCGCAGCACAACTGGGACTACCTCTACGAGCCCGACGCGCAGACCGTGCTCGAGCATGTGCTGATGCGTTACATCGAGTCGCTGGTGTACCAGGCGGTGCTGGAGAACGTGGCGTCCGAACACGCCGCGCGCATGGTCGCGATGAAGTCGGCCAGCGACAACGCCAACAAGCTGATCGACACGCTTAACCTGGTCTACAACAAGGCCCGGCAGGCGGCGATCACCCAGGAAATTTCCGAGATCGTCGGCGGCGCCGCGGCGGTTTGACCCCTTTTCTTGTAGGAGCGGCCCATGGCCGCGACCTGCGAATCGCGCCCATGGGGCGCTCCTACAAAGCAGCTTAAAGATCCAGAGGAAACAAAGATGAGCAACCAGGGCAAGATCGTCCAGATCATCGGCGCCGTCGTCGACGTCGAGTTCGCGCGCGAGTCCGTGCCGCGTGTATACGACGCATTGAAAGTCGACAACACCGCGATCACGCTGGAAGTGCAGCAGCAGCTCGGCGACGGCGTCGTGCGTTGCATCGCGCTGGGCTCCACCGACGGCCTCAAGCGCAACCTGGTGGCCAACAACACTGGCAAGGCGGTGTCGGTGCCGGTCGGCGTGGGCA
The DNA here is from genome assembly GCA_030859305.1 of Pseudomonadota bacterium. Lineage (GTDB taxonomy): Bacteria > Pseudomonadota > Gammaproteobacteria > Xanthomonadales > Xanthomonadaceae > Lysobacter_K. The sequence goes on from JALZKJ010000032.1 coordinate 11,457, forward strand.
CCTTGGGTCGGATCATGAACGTGCTCGGCGAGCCGATCGATGAAGCGGGCCCGGTCGAAGCCACCGAATACTGGGAAATCCACCGTGCTGCGCCGGCCTACGCCGAGCAGTCCTCGGGCAATGAGTTGTTGGAAACCGGCATCAAGGTCATCGACCTGATGTGCCCGTTCGCCAAGGGCGGCAAGGTCGGCCTGTTCGGCGGCGCCGGCGTCGGCAAGACCGTCAACATGCTCGAGCTGATCAACAACATCGCCACCGAGCACGCCGGCCTGTCGGTGTTCGCCGGTGTCGGCGAGCGGACCCGTGAAGGCAACGATTTCTACCACGAGATGGCCGAAGCCGGCGTCATCAACCTGGAGTCGCTGAAGGATTCCAAGGTCGCGATGGTCTACGGGCAGATGAACGAGCCGCCGGGCAACCGCCTGCGCGTCGCGCTGACCGGCCTGACGATGGCCGAGTACTTCCGCGACGACAAGGACGAGTCCGGCCAGGGCCGCGACGTGCTGTTCTTCGTCGACAACATCTACCGCTACACCCTGGCCGGCACCGAAGTGTCGGCGTTGCTCGGCCGCATGCCGTCGGCGGTGGGCTACCAGCCGACCCTGGCCGAGGAAATGGGCGTGCTGCAGGAGCGCATCACCTCGACCAAGACCGGCTCGATCACCTCGATCCAGGCCGTGTACGTGCCGGCCGATGACTTGACCGACCCGTCGCCGGCGACTACGTTCGCGCATCTCGACGCCACCGTCGTGTTGTCGCGCAACATCGCCTCGCTGGGCATCTACCCGGCGGTCGATCCGCTCGACTCGACCTCGCGCCAGCTCGACCCCAACGTGATCGGCAACGAACACTACGACACCGCGCGCCGCGTGCAGTCGACGCTGCAGAAGTACAAGGAACTGAAAGACATCATCGCCATCCTCGGTATGGACGAGTTGAGCGAGGAAGACAAGCAGGCCGTGTCGCGCGCGCGCAAGATCGAGCGTTTCTTCAGTCAACCGTTCCACGTCGCCGAAGTGTTCACCGGTTCGCCCGGCAAGTACGTGTCGCTCAAGGACACCATCCGCGGCTTCAAGGGCATTGTCGAAGGCGAGTACGACCACCTGCCGGAGCAGGCGTTCTACATGGTCGGCGGCATCGAGGAAGCGGTCGAGAAAGCCAAGAAGATGGGCGTCGGCTGACGTACTCCCTTTCTCCCGCTTGCGGGACAAGGCCTGCCCCCGAATGCTCCAGTCGGGGGTGCCCCAGGGCGGAGGAGGCTCGCGTCACCCAGACATCCATGCAAGCCTGTTTCGCGCACCCTCACCCCTGCCCTCTCCCGCAAGCGGGATAGGGGGAAAAGGAAGAAGAGAAAATTTATGGCCAGCACCTTCCGTTGCGACATCGTCAGTGCCGAGGAAGAAATCTTCCACGGCGAAGCGACCCTGCTGGTCGCAACCGGCGAGATCGGCGAGCTCGGCATCGCGCCCAGGCATGCGCCATTGATCACGCGCCTGAAGCCCGGCAAGGTCGTGGTGACCCTGCCCAATGGCGAGCAGCTCGACTTCGCGGTTTCCGGCGGCAT
>JALZKJ010000093.1 GCA_030859305.1 Pseudomonadota bacterium
ACCGGCATCACGCCGGCCGGCGCATCGACCGCTTCCAGGTTCACCAGCGCCTGCCTCAGCGCCTCGCGGGCCCAGCGCTCGGGTTTGCCGTCGCTGAACAGTTCGGTGTAGCTGCAGCGCCCGCCGCCGCCGGAATAACCCGATTCGCGACGCCCGTTGTGCTCGACGATCACCTGCACGTTGAAGCGCACCAGTGGCCGCACGTCGGCGGCCAGCACGCCGTCGCTGCGCGCGATCAATACCGTGTCGACGCCGCCGGCCAGGCTCACCATCACCTGCTGTACGCGCGGATCGGCGGCACGCAGCAGCTTGTCGATCGTGCGCAGCGCCTGGACTTTTTCCTCGTTGCCGAGCGAGTCGATCGGATCTTCGCTCGGATACAAGGAATGGCTGTTGCCACGCACCAGCGATTGCGTGGTGATGCTGGAACCGTCGCGGGCAATCGCGCGCGCCGACTTCGACGCTGCGATCAGGGCCTCGCCGTTGATCTCGTCGGAATACGCGAAACCGGTCTTCTCGCCACTGATCGCGCGCACGCCGACGCCCTGCTTGATCGAATGGGCGCCGTCCTTGACGATGCCGTCCTCGACCGTCCAGCTCTCGCGCCGCGCGTGCTGGAAATACAGGTCGCCGTAGTCGATCCCCGGCCCCAGCAATGTCCCGAAGGTGCGTTCGAGGCCGCCAGCATCAAGCCCGGCGGGCAGCAGCAAGCGGGACTCGGCAAGTTGGATCGGCAGGTTCATGAGTGTCCAATGAGTGTGAGCGGCAACGCGGTGTTCAGCCCCCTCTACCGCGCAAGTGGGAGAGCGAAGACAAGACAGACACCGATTATCAGGTTTAAAAGATGTGGCCGCCCCTGCCGCGATCAACCGCCGCAATCAACCCGCGGGCGGTACAGGTGCAAGTGCCCGTTGCGACGCCCGCCCCTGTTCGCGGGTGATCACCTCGACCTTCGGCTCCTTCCACGGCCCGGTGACCCGGTAGGTCTTGGCGGCGATCTGCCCCAGCGGTTTTTGCAGGACGGCGTTCGCGGCCACGCCCAGCGCCGCGCCGACCGGGCCTCCGGCGATCGCGCCGACCGCGGCCAGCAGGTTGCCGGCCTTGGGCCTCACCTCGATGGTCTGGTCGAAACTCTCCGCGCGCAGGTTGGCGCTGCCGCGGATGCCGATCGCCGCCGCCGGGCCATCGATCAGCAGGTCGTCGCTGCGCGCGGTGCCGTTGGCGAAACGAACGCTGCCGGCGATGCGGTTGAAGGCGAAGCCCTTGGAGAAGAAATCACGGAAATCAAGCGTCAGCCGCCGCGGCAGCTCGGCGATGCTGAGCAGGCCGAGCACGCGGCCGGCGCCGGGTTCGACTTCCAGCAGCCGTCCGTCGCGCGCCTCCAGAGTGAGGCTGCCGTCAAGGGATTCCAGTGCGAACGCCGCCGGACTGCCGGGCCAGGCGGCGTCGAACCGCACGTTGCCCTGGCCGCCACCAACGCGGTTGGCGAAGCCGAAACCGCTCAGCAACGCGCCGATGTTGCCGCTCTCGATCCTCGCGATCATGCGCGTGCGTTGTGCACGGTCGCGACCGCTCCAGTCGCCGGTCACGTCGATCGATTGATCGTCCCTGCGCGCCTGCAGTTGCTCGATGCGCAGGCCTGCGGGGGTCGGGCGCGAGCGGAATTTCGCCGAGCCGAGGCGCGCATCGCCGACCCGCAGGTCGTCGATGTCGAAAGTCAACGGCGGGATCTTCGCCGGATCGATCCCGTCCGCGGCGGGGCGCGCAACCGGTGTCGTCGCCTGCGCCGGGCTGGACGCGCCTGCCACAGCCGGCGGTTTCGCCGAACGCCAATGCACGCGTTCGAAACGACCGGCGATGGTGGCAGTGCCGGCCGCCGGGATCAGCAATGCACCCTGCAATGCGGCGCCAGTGGCGCGCACCGCGGTCGCGCCGTCGGCGGCGGGCGCCACCACCAGACGGGTATCGCCAAACACGCCACCCAGCAGCGTCAGGCGTTGCGCGGTGACATCGATGCGCTGCAACTTCAAGCCCTCGCCGTCGCCGCTCCCGCCACTGCGCGCCAGCGCGATCCACTCCATCGCATCCAGCCGCGCCGCGGTGCCGGTGGCGACCAGCCCGGAAGCCGGTGGCGCCTCGTCGACACGACTGGCCCCCAGCGCGATGCGCACGCCGGTGCGGCCGTTGCCATTACGCGCGCGCAGGGCCATGCGCTGGCCAAGCGCAATGCGGATATCGCCCTCACCCACCGGTAACGAGGTCTCGATCGTAGTGGCCAAGGCTTCCCTGGCCGGCTTGCGCAGCGGCTCGGGCAGATCCAGCGCGGTGCCGACCAGGCTGGAGCGCAGCTGCAGCTGCGCTGGCGTCTTTCGTCCTGCAACCGACTTGGGAATGGTCAAGCCCATCGTCCACGGCGAACGACCGTCCAGATGCGGCTTCAACCACCCCAGTTCAGGCGCCCGATCGATCAGCGCATCGGCGTCCAGCGGGGCCTCGAGTGCGGCCTCGAACCCATGCCCGCGCTCGCGCACGTAATCGTCACCGGCACGCAACGACAGCCTGCCCGGCTGGCCCTGGTGGCGCACGTCGAGCCGCTCGGCGCGGAAGCCGCTGCGCGAGTATTCGGCCAAGCCGTTGACATGGTCGAACGCGAGTTTCCAGCGCGCGTCGGCGAGTACTGCGTTGTTCAAGCCGACAGTGCCGGCGAACCGGGTGACGCTGCCGGGGCGCAGCGGCAGGGTCATTTCGAAATCCGCTTCGGCCGGGCCACTGGCGCTGAGGTTGTCGAGGGTTTCGGCCTGGGTCTTGCGCAACGGGCTCTGGCGCAGCACCGCAAGCAGCGCCGAGGCATCGGCGGCGCCGCTGGCCTGCACAAGCAGGCGGCCGTCCTGGTACTGGTCGATGCCGGCCTGTAACGAAGTGATTGCGATGTTGCCGAGCCGGCCGCTGCCCTCGACCTCGAACCCGTCGGCGACGAAGCGCACATCGGCATCGACGGCTTCCACCGCCGGCCATTCCGGATGGAACTTCACGACCGCCTGACGGAGTCGCCCGCTGGCCTGGAAACTGCCGTCTTGATCGCGGAACGGCCAGTCGTCCAGATCGCCCGACAGTAACGCGCGGCCATCCTGCAAGGTGCCGCCGACCAGCGCGGTGTCGAGCCACTGCTGCACTCTTTCGGGCATGCGGTGGCGAATCCAGAAGGTCTTGGCGACAGGCAGCGCGAACCGGTCGACCGTCGCCGCCAGATCGACCCGCGGCCGGGTGCCGTCGCCCTGCCACAACAGACTGCCGCGCGTGTCCACGCCGATGCCATCCCCGGCGATGCGCAGCGCCGGGGTGCCCACGCGCCAGCCGGCGCCTTCGCGCCAACCGGTGACCTGACCGCTGAGTTGGAACGTGCGCGCGGCGCCGAAGCCCCGCGGCCAGTCGAAGCGCAGCTTGGCTGCCGGATCGAGCTGCAGGCTGAAGCCCTCGGCGTCGCCGTTGAATTCGCCCGCCAGTCCCTGCACACCTGGCGCATCGCCGACGGCAGCGAAGCCGAGCGCGTCAATGCGCGCGCGGGCATGCATTGCACCATCGCGCCGGCCGTAGACCTCGATGTGTTGAAGCGTCGCCGTCGGCCGGGTGGTCTGCAGCCAGTGTTGCAACGCCGGTGACACCCGATCGCTCAGCGACGCCACCGCCAAAAGCGGTGTGGCGTCGAGCCGTTCGGCCAGCAAGGCGTAGTGAGCGCCGCCGGCGATCACCAGGCCGTCGAGTGTCTGCACCTGTTGTGCATTGCCAATGCGCAGCATGGGTGCATCCAGTCGCCAGCCGCCTTCGACCAGCCGCCAGCGGGCGCGACCTTCGACGCGATCGAAATGCACCTGCCGCAACTCCGTGCCCGTTGAGGGGGCGGCGGTGCTTCGCAACGCAACCCGGTCGAGCGCGGTGTCGATGGTGATCACCGCGAGGCGGTGGTTGCGCAGTTCCGCCCAGGCCTCAGCGCGTCCCTGTCCCGCGCCGACCTGTATCCCGGCCAGGCGCAACAGCGACGACCACGCCGCGAGGTCTGCGCGATTCGCGCCGGCGTAGGCACGTCCATCGCCAGTGGTGCGATCGAGATCCAGCACCGCGTCGAGAGGTGTCGCCTGCAATCGCGGCCACGCACGCACGCCGGCCCGCACGCGCTCGCCACTGACGCGCAAGCGCAGGTCGACTTTCGGAATGTGCGCATCGATGCCCAGCGAGGGCGCGATCACCGCCAGCTTGCCGTCGATCACCTGCAGTTCGCCGAGACCTTCCAGCGCCTCCAGCGCATCGCCGTCGGTCTGCTGCTGACCGGGCAGGCCACGCACCTGCCAGCGGCCGTCGTCGGTGCGTTCCAGGGTCAGCTCGAGGCCGCGCAATCGCAGTTCGGAAAATGAATGTCCCGGCAACAGTCCCGCGTACACCGATAGCAGCATTTCGGCGTCACCGATGGTGAACGCCTGCGCGCCTTCGCCGATGCGCAGGTTGGCCAGTTGCAGCAGCGGCCCGCGGCGGGTCCATTCGGTATCGACACGATCGAAAGCGACCGGCCGGCCCGCGCGTTCGCTCAGCCATGCCGCGATCCGCTCGGGGTTGCGCTCGGCCAGCGGCAGCAGCTGGCTGGCGACGCCGAGCAGCAATGCGACCAGCACCAACGCGATCGCGATGGCATAGCCAAGGCCTCGACGGGCCCGGCGCAGTTGGCGGCGGAAGGGGGTGGGCATCAGCTCGCTGCGCTCCCCGGAAATCGGGAGTCGGGATCCGTGAGTCGGAAGAGCCGGTGCGCTGCAGTCGAAGTTGCGCCTGGATTGCCGGAGATATCAGTGCGTTTGCAGCGGGAGCGGCATAAAGCTGGCATGGGCGTGGGAAGCGCTATCCGATTCCCGAATCCCGAGTTCCAAGTCCCGGCTTCAAAGCAGCACGACATCGAATTGCTCCTGCGCGTACTGCTCGTCGGGCTGGAAACGGATCGACTTGCCGAGGAACTCCTCCAGCTCCGCCACCGCCACCGACTCCTCGTCGGTGATGCGCGCGACGACTTTCGGCGAGGCGATCACCAGCATCCTCTGCGCGTCGAACTGGCGCACCTGGCGGACGATGTCGCGGAAGATTTCATGGATGACGGTTTCCGGCGTCTTCAGCATGCCGCGGCCGCCGCACTCGTGGCAGGGCTCGCTGAGCTGGCGCTCGAGGCTTTCGGTAGTGCGCTTGCGGGTCATCTCGACCAGGCCCAGCGGCGAGAAATCGTACACCGTGGTCCTGGCGTGGTCGCGCGCCAGCGCCTTCTCCAGCTGGCGCAACACCTGGCGCCTGTGTTCGACATCGGTCATGTCGATGAAGTCGATGATGATGATGCCGCCCAGGTTGCGCAGCCGCAGTTGCCGCGCCACCGACTGCGCCGCCTCCAGGTTGGTGCGGTACACCGTCTCCTCGAGATTGCGCTGGCCCAGGAACGAACCGGTGTTGACGTCGACCGTGGTCATCGCCTCGGTCTGGTCGATCACCAGATACCCACCCGACTTCAGCGGCACCTGCTTGGCGAGCGCACGCTGGATCTCATCCTCGACGCCGTACAGGTCGAAGATCGGCCGCGCGCCGGCGTAGTGCTCGATCTTGTCGGCCAGGCCCGGCATGAATTGCGCGGCGAAAGTGCGCAGCCGATCGCAGGTTTCGCGCGAATCGACCTTGACCTTCTCGACATCGCGCCGCATCAGGTCGCGCACGGCGCGCAGGGGCAGGGTCAGGTCCTCGTAAACGTGATCGCCGACGCGCGCGCTCTGCGACTTCTCGGCGATCAGCGTCCAGGCCCGGCTGAGGTATGCGATGTCCTCGCCCAGCGCTTCCTCCGGCTGGCCCTCGGCGTTGGTGCGCACGATGTAGCCGTGTCCCTCGCCGGCTGCGGATGCCGCGGAGACATACGACTTCAACCGCAGGCGCTCGGCCTCGTCCTCGATTCGCGCCGAGACGCCGATCACCCTGCTGCGCGGCAGCAGCACCAGATACCGCGAGGGGATGCTGACCTGGGTGGTGACCCGGGCGCCCTTGGTGCCGATCGGATCCTTGACCACCTGCACGATGATTTCCTGGCCGTCGCGCAGCAGCTCGGCGATCGGCCGGCTCGGCGTGGCCGGCAGCGGCGCTTCATCGCCCTCGCCGTTGCCGACCGGCGCCGGCTTGATGATGTCGCCCGCGTGCAGGAACGCGGCACGTTCCAGCCCGAGATCGACGAACGCCGCCTGCATGCCCGGCATTACCCGCTGCACGCGGCCCTTGTAGATGTTGCCGACCACGCCGCGTGCCCAGCCGCGTTCGATGTGCAACTCCTGCAGCATGCCGTTCTCGACCACCGCGACGCGGGTCTCGCGAGGCGTGACGTTGACGAGGATCTCCTCGGTCATGACATTCCCTGGCAGAAGCCTTTGGCCGCGGATAAAAGCGGATGAATGCGGATAAAGCGTTTGTTCAAGCCCGCGCTATCCGTGCTCATCGGATTTGATCCGTGGCAAATGTCTTGCTAGTACTTGTTGGCCCCAAGCCGAATTCGGCCAGCAGGCGCGCGGTTTCGTGCAGGGGCAGTCCCATCACTCCGGAGTAGCTGCCGTTGAGACGGGTCACGAACACTTCCGCGCCGCCCTGGATCGCATACCCGCCAGCCTTGCCGAACGGCTCGCCTGTGGCGACGTAGGCGTTGATCCACGCATCGTCGAGTTCGGCGAACGTCACCTCCGACACCGATACCGCCTGCGCCTCGCGCGAGCGCGACACCAGCGAAACCGCCGAGATCACTTCGTGCGTGCGTCCCGACAGCCGCCGCAACATCGCCACCGCTTCGGCTTCATCACGAGGCTTGCCGAGCACCTGCTCAAGGCCAGCTTCGTCCTCAAGCACGACCTCGGTGTCCGAGCCCAGCACCAGCGCCGACGGATTGCCGAGTACCTGCAACAACCCGGCGCCGGCCTTCTCGCGGGCGACCCTGCGCACGTAGTCGGGGGCCGGCTCGGCGGGCTGGCGCTGTTCCGGAATGTCGAGATCAAGCACACCGAAATCGAGCCCGAGACGGGCCAGGAGTTCGCGGCGGCGGGGGGATTTCGAGGCAAGGTAAAGCATCGCCGAAAGCATAACCCGCACTGACTGAGCGCCAGCCCACGCGTCCTGCCGTAACCCCGGCACGGCTCACGGATCGTTCACCGCAGCGGCAACACCCTTTCGCCATTCCAACCGGAGTAGTTCATGACACAGCCGTCAAAGACCTGGATGCAGGCCGCGCCACGCTTCACCTTTCGCCCGCTCGTGATGGCCGCCGCACTCGCCCTGGGAACCATTGCCACAATGACCGCTGCCGCCCAGACCGCTCCTGCCTACTTCACCAGCGACGGCACCCTGCTGTCGGTGTCGACGCAGGCCGAAGTCAAACGCGTGCCGGACATCGCCACCCTGTCCGCCGGCGTGGTCACCCAGGCCGCCGACGCCAACGCCGCGATGCGCGCCAATGCCAACCAGATGAGCAAAGTGGTTGTCGCGATCAGGGCCGCCGGTATCAACGAGCGCGACATCCAGACAAGCGGCGTCAACCTCAACCCACAATACGACTACCGCGACAACCAACCGCCGACGATCACCGGTTACCAGGCCAGCAACACCGTCAGCATCACCGTGCGTGACATCGGCGAACTCGGCGACATCCTCGATGCGCTGGTCGCCAACGGCGCCAACCAGGTCAACGGCCCCAGCTACGATGTCGACGACAAGGAATCGGCCTTTGATGAAGCACGCCGCGCGGCGATAGAAAAGGCCAGGACCCGCGCCGACATGTACGCCCGGACGCTTGGCCTGCGCGTGCGCCGGATCGTCAGCATCAGCGAAGGCGGCGGTTTCAACCCGCCGATGCCGATGCCGATGATGGCGATGGCGCGCATGGAGAAAGACCAGGCCAGCACCCCGATCGCGCCCGGCGAAAATACCTTGTCGGTCAACCTCGACCTCGTCTTCGAACTGGGGAAACAAGCATGAACATGCCTTCCAAGACCACACCGCCCTCCGTCGACCCGAAGCCCGGGAGCAACCCGGGTTACGCCGAAAAGCAACCGCGTGATCGCGAGGACGCCACCCAGCCGTTCCCGCGCAGGAAACCAGCTCCCGATGACGGGGGGCTTCGCCGCGATCCACAGCAGGATCCGGACCCCGCCGCAGACGATTGACAGATGAGACGAAGGCCCGCGCAAGCGGGCCTTCCTTTACGACTCACTACATGTACTACAGCCAGCTTGCCTTCCAACCCCAGCTGCGATATCCGCGCGTTGTTTCCTTTGCACCCACCCAAAGGAGCAGCCCATGGCACACGCGATCCCCCACCCGACCAGCCCGCGACTTGACGGCAACCGCATCGCCGCCAACGCCGGCGCGATCGCGATCAACGCGGCCTTGTTGCTGCTGCTGTTGATCCCGCTGACGACCTCCGAACAGCATCGTCCGATCATCGACAAGGCGCCCGAGTTTCGATGGATCGTACGGCCCCGACCGGTCGATCCTCCCAGGCCCATCGAAGTGCCGGTGGTGCGCCGGACCAGCGCGCAGCCGCCGGCGGCGGTGATCCCGCAACCGCGCATCGAATCCCCGCCGATACCCGTCCTGGTCGACAGCCTGCCGGGCGATCCGGTGGTGCAGGCGACCGAAGCGACCCAGCCGGGCAACCTGCCCGCCGAAACGATCGGCACCAGCCAGCCGATGCCAGGCGCACGGCTTCAGTCGTTGTCCGCGCCATCGCCGCCCTACCCGCGCGAGGCGTGGCGCGATCGCCTCAGCGGCACGGTGATGCTGGAAATCCTGGTCGGCGTCGATGGCAAGCCGCTCGACGTCACCGTGCTGCGCAGCAGCGGTCACCGCGTGCTCGACCAGGCCGCGCGACGCATCGTGCTGTCGCAATGGACGTTCGAACCGGCGATGCAGAATGGACGCCCGGTGCAGGCACGGGGCCGGGTGCCGATCGAGTTCAAGCTGGATTGACCGATCGCTGCTGCAGAAGCGAGGCAGTCCACGGACACAGTGATCGGCCGACTACCCGCGGTGATACGGATGATTGGCCAGCAATGCCGCGGCCCGGTACAACTGCTCGGCCGCGACGAGCCGCACCAGCATGTGCGGCAACGTCAGCGGCCCGAGCGACCAGGTTTCGTCGGCGCGCTCGATTACGTCTGTGGCATGGCCTTCCGGCCCGCCGATCAGGAATGCCAGATCGCGCCCCTGGCCGCGCCAATGCTCCAGTCGTTGCGCCAGTTGTTCCGACGACCAGCTGCGGCCACGGCCGTCCAGCGCGATCGCGCAGGCCTGCCTCGGCAGCGCGGCTAGCACGCGCGCGCCTTCGTCGTGAGTCGCGCGGGCGATATCGCGGCCCTTGCCGCGCACACCGGGCTCGACTTCCAGCAGTTCCAGCGGCAACCAGTGCGACAGGCGTTTCTGATAGTCGCCGAACCCTTCCGCCACCCAACGCGGCGCGCGTTCGCCGACCGCGATCAACTTCGCTTTCATGATCGAATAGTAGCTGCGCCACGCTACCGACATAGCCGCGAACCGGTCAATCTGGAAAACTCCCCCCACTTGGAATACCTGAGGGGGAAAAAAACGGCGCCGATGAGGCGCCGTTTCCCTGACAAAACACCTGCGACTCAGCCCCGGTCTTCGAGGTCCATCTCGCCGTCCCGCCCGTCGTCGCCGTACTCGTCGTATTCCGGCGGCTGGTCGCCGACCGTCCACAGCCGCTCCAGCGCGTAGAACTCGCGCACGCGCGGCAGCATCACGTGGACCACCACGTCGCCGAGGTCGACCAGCACCCACTCGGCCTCGCGCTCGCCTTCCACGCCCAGCGGCATGATGTCGAGCTTCTTGGCGAACACCACCACTTCGTTGGCGATCGACTTGACGTGGCGGGTCGAGGTGCCCGAGGCGATCACCATGTAATCGGTGACGCTGCTCTTGCCGCGTACGTCGATCTCGACCACGTCCTTGGCCTTGAGTTCGCCGACCGCGTTGCGCACGGTTTCCAGCAGGGCATCGGTGGACGGCGGGGGATTCGGCAGGCGGGTCTTGATGTGTTGTTATTTTATTTACAAGGGGGGCTCTGTGG
>JALZKJ010000037.1 GCA_030859305.1 Pseudomonadota bacterium
GTAGTTGTGCCAGAGGAACGCGGTCGAGCGCACGCGCTGCATCAGCACGCCGCCGGGGTTGTTCTCGCCGGCCTCGAGTTCGTTGCGGACCACGGTCATCTCGCTGTCCAGGTCCTTGCGCGCCACGTGCGAATTGAGCATGCGGTCGGCTTCGAGATCCAGCAGCCAGTCGAGGGTGTCGTCATTGGCCGGGAACGCGGCGAAATAGTTGGTGCGGTCGAACCAGGTAGTGGCGTTGTAGCTGATGCCGCGCTTCTTCATCTCGCCGGGGATGTCGCTATGTGACGGTGTGCCCTTGAACAGCAGGTGCTCGAGCAGGTGCGCCATGCCGGTGTCGCCGTAGTTCTCGTGCATCGAGCCGACGCCGTAGGTCAGGTTGACGGTCACCGTGGGCTTGCTCGAATCCGGGAACAGCAGCACGCGCAGGCCGTTGTCGAGGCGGTATTCGCAGATGCCTTCCACGCACGGGCCGGCCGCGACGCCCTTGGGCGGTGCGAAGCCGTCGGCGGCGAAGGCGGCGTTGAGCGGGACCAGCAGGGCGAGCGTGCAGGCCAGCACCAGGGTGCGCGGCAGCGGAAAAGCAATGGACATGAAACCTCCGTGTTGGTCCGGCCGGTGCCGGATTGGGCGAGAATGACCGCCGATTTTGCCAGAAACCCGCGCCTCGCATGCCCGACACCGCCATTTCCAGCACCGCCTTGCCGGTGCTGTACGCCGACGCCACGCTCGCGGTGATCGACAAGCCGGCTGGCCTGATGGTCCACGACAGCGCGCTCGCACGCGGCGAAACCGATTTCGCCGCCGACCGTCTGCGCGAGCAGTTCGGCAAGCCGATCTTCCTGGTGCACCGGCTCGACCGCGCCACCAGTGGCTGCCTGTTGCTAGCGTTCGATCGCGATACGGCGTCGAAACTCGGCAGGATGCTGATGTCGCGCGCCGGGAAAGACGGCGCGTTCGAGAAAGATTATCTGGCAGTGTGCCGCGGCTGGCCGGAGGAACGTTTCGAGGTCGACCACGACCTCGATGGCGGCCCCGGCAAGCCGCTGAAAAAGCCGGCGGTCACCCGCTTCCAGCGACTGGCGACCACCGAACTCGCGTTGCCATCGGCCGGTTTTGACACCTCACGTTACGCGCTGCTGCGCGCGCAGCCGCAGACCGGACGCTTCCGGCAGATCCGCCGGCACCTCAAGCATCTGTCGCATCACCTGATCGGCGACACCAGCCATGGCGACGGTCGCCACAACCGCAGTTTCCGCAGGCTGGGCATCCATCGCATGCTGCTGCACGCGCAGCGCCTGGCGTTCGTGCATCCGCACAGCGGCGAGCGTGTCGACGTGCAGGCGCCGCTCGATCGCGAGTTCGCCAAGGCGCGGGCGTTGTTCGAGGACGCGACCGGGGTCTGAGGCCTGTCTCCTCCCCTTTGCGATAACGCTTCATCCGTCGGCTGCATCTTCGACGATCTGCATCCACGGCCAAGGACATGCGCGTACCGTGCAGGTAACTTCATGGGCGCGGCCGAACGGCGACTACAATCGCCCCGCCGTCTTAGCCGATGCCGATGTCGCCGATGTCCAACTCCATTCCCGAAGTGACACGCCCGGCCCTGACCATCCCCGAGACGGAACTGGTCGAGCGGTTCGTGCGTGCGACCGGGCCGGGCGGGCAGAACGTCAACAAGGTGTCGACCGCGGTCGAGCTGCGTTTCGATATCGCCCGGTCGCCGTCGTTGCCCGAACCGGTGCGCGAGCGGCTGCTGGCCAAGCGCGACCGCCGCATAACCGATGACGGCGTGCTGGTGATCAGCGCGCAGCGGTTCCGCACCCAGGACCGCAACCGCCAGGACGCGCGCGAGCGGTTGGCGGCGTTCGTCGACAGCGGCCTGCGCGCGCCCAAGCCACGCGTCGCCACCAGGCCCACGCGCGGCTCGAAGGAGCGCCGGCTGGGTGCCAAGCGCGAACGCAGCACGGTCAAGCGTGGCCGCGGCACACAACGGGATTGGGACTGATCGCGGTGCGTGAACTGCCGCCGTCCGACATCGTGCTGCCGTTGCCGCCGCAGGCGCCGCGGGTGCGTGGCGATCGGCTGGCGCGCTGGCTGGGGCGCACGATCCTGCGCCTGGGCGGCTGGCGCATGGCCGGGACGTTGCCGGACCTGCCGAAGCTGGTGCTGATCGCGGCCCCGCATTCGTCGAACTGGGACGGCCTCTGGGGGTTTGCGGCGAAGATGGCGATCGGGCTGGAGGTCAAGGTGCTCGGCAAGGACTCGTTGCTGCGGGTGCCGGTGCTGGGCGCGCTGCTGAAGTGGTTCGGTGTGATCCCGGTCGATCGCAGCGCCGCGCACGGGGTGGTCCGCCAGGCGGCCGCGCTGATCCGGGCCAGCGAGCGGATCTGGTTCGTGGTGGCGCCGGAAGGCACCCGCAAACCGGTGGAGCGCTGGAAGACCGGCTTCTGGAAGATCGCCCACGCCGCCGACGTGCCGGTACTGCCGGCGTACTTCCACTATCCCGACAAGGTCATCGGCTTCGGCGAACCCTTCCAGCTGAGCGATGACATGGAGGCCGACATCGCCCGCATCCGTGCCTGGTACCGGCCGTGGCAGGGCAAGTTCCACGGCACTCCGTGAGGGCTGGCAGTCAGGCCCTCGAACGCGCCGGCGGTCGGTTTTGATGGATGGTTGGCACGCCTCTTGCGTAAGGTTTCCATGCCCGCTGCATCGCACGGCCCGGAGCGGGCGCGGCGACCCGAGCGGCCGACAAGGAGGAGGGCATGCGAATTCCGAGTACCGATGCGGTCACCCTGCCCAACGCATGCCACGCGCTGGACCGTCCGCGATCTGCGGCAATGCGCCATGCAGTAAAGAGTCATGCAGTGATAAGTCATGCAGTAATAAGTCATGGGCACTGCGTCGCTGTTCGCGCTTAATCCCAATGCGCTGCTGAGCGCGTTCGGATTGTGGCGTGGGCCGGACGCCACGGTGCCGACGCCGGCCGAGCGCTGGCAGGATGCCGTGGTCGACGTGGTCATCCACGCCAATTGTCAGCAACACAACATCGTCTACTGCCTGGCCTCGCTGCTGCGCCAGAGCCTGCGACCGCGCCAGATCATCCTGGCCGACGACGACGGCTTCGAGCGCGACCACACCGTGCAGATCGCCCGCGAGTTCGCCAACGCCAACGGCATGACGCTGCGCGTGGTCGAGCGGACGTGGTCGACCGGCAAGACGCCGACCGTCAAGTGGCAGTCGCGCGAACTCGATGGCGATGTCGCCTTCGTGCTGGATGCCGACACCCTGCTGGAATCGCCCACCTACCTCGAACGCTGCGTGCGCGAGCTCTACCAGGGCGTGGGCATCGCCAGCGCCTGCGGCGTGGTGCTGCCGATGCGCGCGCGTGACCGCCGGCTGTGGGCGGCGATGCCGGAGTTCCGGCGCTGGGTGCGAGACGACGAATACCGCGACCCGCTGCTGCGGCGCGACTCGCTGCACCGGTTCCTGTGGTGGCTGGGCAACAGCTATCGCGAAAGCGTGTGCGCGTTCCAGCAAGGTTTCATCAACCGCGGGCAGATGGCGCTGCTGGGCGGCATCGTGCATCCGCAAGGCGGCGCGGTGGCCTATCGCCGGCGTTATCTGAAGGATGTGTTCGACCGTTACGAACCGGTCTACGGCGACGACCTCACCGCCGCGCCGGACCTGTTCATCGGCTTCGCGCTCGGCAACGTCGGCTACCGCAACATCCAGCTGCACGACGTGCAGGCGCGCTCGGTGGGTCCGGAGATCCAGCAGGTTCCGCATCTCGCCCAGCGCAGCACCATCGCGTTCCTGCAGAGCTGCCGCGACTTCGACAGCCTGCTGAGCACGCCGCTGAAGTCGCCACAGCGCTGGTGGCGGCAATGGCGCGAACGCGGGCGCATCCAGGCAACTGACGGCCGCGACCTGCGCAAGGTGCACGAAGCCTACCGGCAACCGTTCGGCGAACGCCTGACCCGCCAGCAGGGTCGGCCGATCGGCTGGGCGGTGTTCTTCGCCGCGGTCGAGAAGATCGTGTTCCCGTTGCTGCTGATGGCGCTGGCGGCGACCGCGCAATGGATCGCATTGCTGTTGCTGGTGGCGGTCGAATGCGTGCTGACGCTGGGCCTGTTGCTGGCGGTGACGCCCGGTGCGCACCTGCCGACCCTGGTCAGGGGCCTATTGGCCACGCCGGTGCGCTACGGATTGATGTTCGTCGACCTGTTCACCGTGGTCCGGTTCATGGTCCGCCGTCCTGTGCGCGGCGAGCGCAAACGCGGGCGGCGGTCGTAGGGTTCGCTTTTCGAAAGCAATCCTCCCTTGCCGACTTTTCCAAGGGGGGAACCGCCGGCCACGCTGCGCGCCGCAGCCGTGGTGCTTTCTGCGTGGACTTCCCGCAGCGGAGCAGGCTCCGCTCTACGAAGGGGTCTGGTGGAGCCGAGCTTGCCCGGCTGGGCTTTATGGGCGCACGGGAAGTCTGCTTTCACTGTCGACCACACAACACGCCATCAACGGTCCGACTGTCCGGTTGCGTAGTAATCCCCGCGCACGAAAAGATCCGGCTGGATCTGCTCGCTGAACGCCCGCGCCTGCGGGCTCAGGTACTTGCCCTTGTGCACCACCACGCCGTAGCTGCGGGACGGGAAGTACGCTGCCAGCGAGCGCGCCGACAAACGTGCGTGGTCGGCGTCGGTCAGGCAGATCGCGGTGACGATGCTGATCCCCAGCCCCATCGCCACGTACTGCTTGATCACCTCCCAGCCACCGACCTCCAGCGCCACCGTGTAGGGGACGCGGTTCTGCTGGAACACCAGGTCGACCATGCGGTAGGTGGTCAGCCGCTGCGGCGGCAGGATCAGCCCATACGGCGACAGGTCCTGCAGCGCGAGGTCGGGTTTGTGCGCGAGCGGATGGTCGCGCGGGGTGATCAGCATCGGCTCGAAGCGGTAGATCGGCGCGTAGTCGAGGTCGCCGGGCACGTCGAGCATCGAGCCGACCGCCAGATCCACCGCGTCCGAGCGCAGCAGGTCGAGGCCGCCGGCGCCGGTAACGTTGTGCAGGCTCAGCCGCACCTCCGGATGCGCGGCGCGGAAGGCCTCGACGATCTTCGGCAGCAGGTAGAGGATGGTCGAACTGCCGGCGGCGACGTTGAGCTCGCCGGCGTCGAGCCCGCGCACGCGCTCGCGGAACACCCCGTCGAGGGCATCCACGCCCTCCACCAGCGGCCGGGCCAGTTCGTACAGCGCCTCGCCCTCGCGGGTCAGGGTCAGCCGGCGGCCGTTGCGCTCCAGCAGCCGCACGCCCATTTCCCGCTCCAGCGCCTGCAGTTGCAGGGTTACCGCCGGCTGGCTGAGGAACAGCGCCTCGGCCGCGCGCGACACCGAGCCCAGCCGCGCGGTCTGGCAGAAAGCCCGCAACGGCTTCAGGCGGTCGCCCTTGAAGGCGAAGCGGGGAGGCTTGACAGGGCCTTTGGCTGTCACGTTTTCACCAATGTATAAGCGCAGCAAATACTAGGCATTGAAAAAACTTGATTGTCAAATACCTAACCTGTCATGGTCGGTAGAGCCTTTTTGACGCCTGAGGAGGAACGACCTCGCGGCGGCCGCGATAATGACGAACATTCCATTCAACCCCCCCACTTCCGCCCCGATCCGCCCTATCAGACAGTTGTCAAGGTCTGGTGCTATTCTCCGCCCTCAGTTTGTTCAGTTTTCCTATGGACAAGGAACAGACGTCCGGGGGGACGGTCATGAATCGCGAAAACACGGCGCCGATGACGGCCTGCGACCCTGCCAGCCCTGATCTGACCACCGTGCCTGCCGACCTGGGAACGGCCGTGCTGACATCCGCTGAATTCGACCTGTTCGCCCAGCTCGGCCGCGTGCGTCCCGTGACGGTCGGCGAATCCCTGTTCCGCCGCGGCGACCTCGGCACCACCATGTACGTGGTGGCCCGCGGCGAGATCGAACTCGACTTCGGCGACGACCTGCTGTCCAAGCGCCTGGGCCGTTGCGAATTCTTCGGCGAACTCGGCCTGCTGATCGGCGACCACGCCCGCAGCGCCGATGCCACTGTCACCGCCGAGGGCGAGCTGATCGAACTGCGCCACGAGGAATTCCAGCGTCTGGTCGACCGCGACCCCGGCCTGGTCTCCTACTTCCTGCGCCGCGCGATCATGCGCGTGGTGCAGAACGAGCAAGGCCTGATCCGCCGCCTGCGCCGCCGCAACCACGACCTGCAGGCCGCGCTCGACAACCTGCACGCCACCACCCACCAGCTCAACCAGACCGAGGAACTCGTCCGCACCGACGACCTCACCGGCCTCTACAACCGCCGCGGCCTCAACCTGCACCTGCAGGAATGCCGCGCGATCGGCATGCCGGCCACGCTCGGCGTATTGCTGGTCGATTGCGACCGCTTCAAGCAGGTCAACGACGACCACGGCCACCTCACCGGCGACCGCGTGCTGCAAAGCGTCGCCAGCATCCTGCGCGCGGTGTCCGGATCCGAAGACATCGCCTGCCGGCTCGGTGGCGACGAGTTCTGCCTGATCGTCACCGCCGACACCCGCGACGACGTCATGCGCTTCGCCAGCTACATCGTGCGCACCGCCCAGCAGCTGATGCAGATGGCCGACGATGCGCAGGCCGCGCCGACCGTCTGCCCGCTCAGCGTCGGCGCCTGCCTGGTGGATGCGCAGGACGATTGGAACGACTGGTACGCCCAGGCCGATGCAGCCCTGTACCGCGCCAAGCGTCTGGGCGGCAATCGCGTCGAATGGCAGGACCCGCTGCCCGCGCCGGGATGAGCCAGGCCGCCAACATGGATGCCCTCGCGGCCCAGCCGTCGGACTTGCCCCCCGAGTCCGAGCTGCCGCAGCTGCGCACCATCCTGTTGACCGACATCTGCGATTCCACCCGCCTGGTTGAACAACTCGGCGACGGCGGCGCCGCGCAGTTCTTCCGCGAGCACGACCGCCTGGTGCTGCGCCTGCAGAACGAATGGCGCGGCCGCCTGATCGACCGTTCCGACGGCCTGCTGCTGCTGTTCGAGCGTCCCATCGACGGCCTCGGTTTCGCCTTCGACTACGCGCGCGGCCTCGGCGAGGTCGGCCAGCTGCGCGACCTCGACGTCAAGACCCGCGCCGGCCTGCATGTCGGCGAAGTGCTGATATGGCGCAACACCGACGAGTCGGTGCGCGTCGGTTCCAAGCCGGTCGAGGTCGAAGGCCTGGCCAAACCCATCGCCGCGCGTCTGATGTCGATGGCCCGGCCCGGCCAGATCCTGCTGTCGGCGGTCGCCGAACCGCTCGCCCACCGCGCCGCGCGCGAACTCGGCGAGCGCGGCCAGAACATGATCTGGAAGTCGCTCGGACGCTGGCGTTTCAAGGGCGTGCCCGAGCCGCAGGAGATCTTCGAGGTCGGCGAACCCGGCGTCGCCCCGCTGCGGGCCCCGCCCAACAGCCCCAAGGCCTGGCGCGACATCCCGCTGTGGCGCCGCCCGGCCGCGCTCGCCGCGCAACTGGGCGTGCTGGCGCTGATCGGTTTCGCATTCTGGTTCACCACCCGCCCCGCCCCGGCCATCGCCTTCAACGAGCGCGACTGGGTGGTGGTGGCCGACCTGCGCAACCTCACCACCGATCAACGCTACGACAATGCGCTGGAGGCTGCGCTGCGCATAACTATGGAGCAATCGAGCCATGTCAACGTCATACCTGATGCGCGGGTTCAAGACACGCTGGCGTTGATGGCACATATGTCCACGGGCGTGACGATAGACCGCAGCATTGGTTCCGAGGTCGCGCAGCGCATTGGCGCGCGAGCACTGTTATTGCCGAGCGTGGCGGATGTGGGAGGGCGCGTACGAGTAACCATTGAGGTGGTGGATCCATTTACGCAGGCCACAGTGTTCGCTGAGTCAGCCGAGGGCCGAAACGCAGATTCCGCTGTGAGATCGGTTGGTCAAGCCAGTGACGCACTACGTGAACGCCTGGGGGAGGCTTTGTCCTCGATCAAGAAAAGCGCGGCGCCGGCCGAACAAGTTACGACCGGCAGCCTAGATGCTTTGCGTGCATTTACGCTCGGACAACAGGCGTACGCGTTACAGGAGCTTGACGAGGCTCGACATCACTTCACACAGGCTTTGAGCTTGGATCCGGGTTTTGCCATGGCACGGATTGGATTGGCCCGCGTCGAATTTTCCAAAACCAACGTTCCGGCCGCACTCGAGCATATGCAAGCAGCTCTGAAGGGACAGGGCCGCCTGACCGATCGTGAGCGGCTATACGCCGTCGCGCAGCTGGCTCTCATTCGATGGGATCGAGATTTTATTGACCGATGGATTGCGCTTTCCAAGCTGTATCCGGATTTTCATGTCGCGGCGTTCAATACATCCATGGGCATGCGATATGGCAACCGATTCCCCGAGTTACTCGATTACAGCGAACGCTCGGCATCGGCGCATGCGATTACGCGACCCGCTGCATTGCATCAAGCTGCCGTTGCCAAACTTGCGATGGGTCGAACTGCCGAGGCTGAACGTGACTTCCGTGAAGCCGCCGCGCTTGGCTCTCGAATGGGAGTGGTCGATCCGGTGTTCAACCTTGCGGCGATGGGCAGACTCGATCAGGCCGAAGAAATGCTGCGTTCGCAAGAAGGCGGGCCGCCGCACGTAATACTGGAGAGGTCCATGGCGGATCTCGCGCTCACAGCTATCGGCGGCCGCTGGGATGAGGCTGATCGCAAGGCTCGCGCGCTGAATCACTCACTGCAGAACCCGTCGATGCCTTACGAATGGTCAGGTCGTGCGCTGGCACTCTCCATTCTTCAACGCACTGCAAAAGCGGGAGAGGTACAACGCGAGGCTGTTCGGTTGCTCAATCAAGCAAGCGTGGCGCTCCCTTCAAGCGTCGGACGTTCACAGGAGTCGGTCGCCAACGCAGCGCTGTATGCCGGATATGTGGCTGCAAAGCGAGGCGATGCTGCAACGGCAGAAAAAGCGTTGGCCTTGGCCCAGCCGATGATTGCGCGTGCGCCCCAACCGGTACTGGCAAACATGGCAGCGCTCGTGCGAGCGAGGATTCGGCTACATGCCGGAGATGTTGAAGGAGCACTAGAGCAACTCAAGCCCTACCAGCAGCAACCATGGGCGTTGCTGCTGACACGAGTGGTGCTCTTAGACGCACAGCGCGCTGCAGGAGTCGCCAGCAATGGTCCTGACCGCACCAGCAAGGAATGGCAGGGCCGGGCTTACGCGGAATGGGCGACCGAGCGGCCGCCCATCATTGAGACACTCGTTTCCCGCTGAAACTCAGCGGCAGAAGATCACCCAGCTATTCGTTGCATCGAACTGTTTGCTCAGCAGCTCAATATTCTTGTTGATGTCCTCTTTGGAGGGCAGCTCGACCTTTGCCGGTGCGATTTCGCGATCGACCATGAAGCCATGTTCGGCCAAGACACTAACCGGATCAGCCTCCATACGAGCGCGGAAATCGTCGTCATCCGCGAGACGCTGCAGCAGTTTGCGGGCATTTTCTTGGCTGGTCATGCCTGGATCCCCTTGGTCGCGAGCGGTTGCGCGCCCGGGATTTGTAAAGGCAACACGGCCGCCATGCAAGCGGGTTCAAGCCAAAGGCATTGGCCGAAGGTGCAATGAGTTGCGAGTGGGGTCGATGATGCCCAAGCCATTGGCGCCGATTGCGATCTCGGCTAGTGGGTCCAGCCGCAGCTGCGTGCCGATGTCTGCATCGTTGATCGCGGCGGTGTAAAAAGCACCGAGTCCACATTCGGCGGCGAGCAGGTAGAAAGTCTGGCTGAGATGGCCGGAGTCCAGAAATACCGCCTTGTAAGCCTTCGGGTGCCGACGATACTTCCAGTGGTGGCGGTCCAAACGCGCTACGTGGATTACCAGTGCGTGCGCTTCTGCGAAATAGGTCTGGCCGATGGTGAGAGCTTCGGCCTGCCGGCGCGCTTCTTCTTCCTCCAACGGTTTGAGCAACGCCAGAGAGTGATCGCCGGCCTGGTAATGGTAGTAGCCAGGCTTAAGCCCTTCGACCCGGATCACCAGTGGGTATGCCTCAATCGGGTGCAATGCACCGCCCGAAGCGCTGGTGCGCCGGATCGCCACTACGCCAGGCGCGAGCTCTTCGGTACCAAGTGCACCGAAACTGCATTGCAGCACTCGGCTGAAATCTGCCATAGACAGGATGGCCGAGGTGTCAAAATGACGCGTGGTTCGGCGCGCGCGCAACACCTGCGCGAATGAGTCCTGCAACGGATCGTGTGGCAGGACGTGTTGAGAAATGGAGTCTTCTCGGCGTGGAAAATGCGGCGGTAGCACGCCGTACCTGTTCGTGTTCGCGACGAGGCGATCATGATGGGCGGACTCGCTGTGATCGCGGTTGCCCTCGTCGCCGACCACACCCTGCCAACGCGACATCGCGTGGTAAATCGTCGCGAGAGGATGCCAGCCGATGCTCTCCAGCCGCGCCTCTCCTTCACGGTAAGCCGTCGCTTCGGCAGTATCGGCATCGCTGATCAGCGCACCACGCTCGGCAAGCGCGACGATCGAATGGGCGTCGAGTGGCCCGTCAGCTGCCAACTCGTCGACATCGTGCCAATCGTGCGCAGTCAGTCGGCCGATCAGTTCTGCCTCGACGGCATCAAGCGGAATCCGCGTGCCTTTGAGCGGACACAGCATTTCGATCGCACTGGTGGCATCAAGTGTGGCGTGACCTTGCAACAGTGCGGCGAAGTCCGGTGTCAGCACATCACTGACTTCTATCAAGCATGGATTACGACGTTTTACTTTCATCAGCACATTATGCGCACGCGTACCTTCGCCTGAGCGCGACCGAACTCGGCCTCGGCGCGTTCATCACCGGCGCGATCAACGAAGTGCAACTGGAACAGGCATTCGGCCTCGACCCGATCCGCCAGGGCGCATTGGCCATGTGCGGCTTCGGCTGGCGCGGCGAGGTGATGGAGACCATGGAACTCGACCCGGCGGGTGAAGTCTGGCAGGGCTCTGCGTAGGGGTGGGTCAAGCTCCGTCCGATCTGATTTTTGTAGGAGCGCCCCATGGGCGCGATAGCTCTTGGTCGAGCGAAAGCTCGCGCCCATGGGGCGCTCCTACGGAAAGCCGGGGTGATTCAGGCCGCGCATGTGTCGATGCCGCGATCCGCGCGCCGGTAGCCGATCGCTTCGCTCAGGTGCGCGGTGCCGATGTGCTGGCTACCAGCCAGGTCGGCGATGGTGCGGGCGACGCGCAGGATGCGGTGCATCGAGCGCGCCGACAGTTGCAGGGAGTCGATGGCGCGTTCGAGCAGGTCCTGGTCGCCCGCGCCGAGCCGGCAGGTCGCCATGGTTTCGGGCTGGCTGAGCTGCGCGTTGGCCTTGCCGGCGCGGCTGTGCTGCACGCCGCGCGCCTGCAC
>JALZKJ010000063.1 GCA_030859305.1 Pseudomonadota bacterium
CTGCAGGTCGCCGCATTTTCGGCGCGCGACAATGCCGACCGCGCGCTGGCGATGGTCCGCAACGCCGGCATCGACGGCGCCCGCCTGCTCGATGGCGATGCAGACGGTCGCAGGATCTGGCGGCTGCGCATCGGCCCGTTGGCGGCCGCGGGGGCGCCGGAACTGGCCGCGCGCATCGTCGGCCTCGGCTTCGGCCAGCCGCACCGCGTGCGTGATTGATTCCCCTTGTTGAATGACACCGGCCGACATGCGTCGGCCTCCGGAGCAGTTGAAAGATGAAAGCCCGTTTACCCGCCCTCGCCGCGTTGACCACGTTCGTGGTCGGCCTGGCCTTCGCCCAGACGCCTGCGCAAACGCCGCCGCCGATCCCGCAGCCAGGCGCGACACAATCGGATACGGCTGCCCGGCCCGCCAGCGAAGCGCTGCCGGTGCCGCCGCCGCCGCAGATCACCGGTACTGCCTGGGTGCTGATGGATGCCGCCAGCGGCAACGTGCTGGCCGGTGAAAACATGGACCAGCCGCTCGAACCGGCCAGCATCACCAAGGTGATGTCCAGCTACGTGATCGCGGCCGAACTGGCCGGCGGCAAGATCAAGCGCGACGACCCGGTCATGATGAGCGAGAACGCCTGGCGCCAGGGCGGGGCGCGCACCGACGGCAGCTACTCCGGCTTCGAGGTCAACCAGACCGCGCCGCTGGTCGAGATGGAAAAGGGCATGGTGATCCAGTCCGGCAACGACGCCGCGATCGCCCTGGCCGAACACATCGCCGGCAGCGTGGATGCGTTCGCCGCGCTGATGAACCAGCACGCCGCGCGCATCGGCATGAGCAACAGCCATTTCGTCAACCCGCACGGGCTGCCTGCCGAGGGTCACTTGTCGAGCGCGCGCGACCTGGCGCTGCTCGGCCGCGCGCTGATCGCCAACTTCCCCGAGGCCTACTCCTACAACAAGATCAAGGAGTTCACTGTCGGCCCGATCACCCAGCCCAACCGCAACGTGCTGCTGTGGCGCGACGCCAGCGTCGACGGCATCAAGACCGGCCACACCTCCGGCGCCGGTTACTGCCTGATGGCGTCGGCGCTGCGCGGCGACCAGCGCCTGATCTCGGTGGTGATGGGCTCGACCTCCGAGAAACAGCGCGCCGACGACAGCCAGGCGCTGCTCAACTGGGGTTTCCGCTTCTACGAGACCCACAAGCTCTACGACGCCAACAAGCAGGTCGCGCAACAGAAACTGTGGAAGGGCCAGACCAACGAAGTGCACCTTGGCCTTGCCGAGCCGCTGCTGGTCACCGTCCCACGCGGCAGGTACGAGCAGCTCAAGCCGATGATGGACGTGCCCAGGACCCTGGTCGCGCCGATCGCGAAGGGCCAGGCGATCGGCACGGTGAAGGTGATGCTGGACGACAAGGTGATCGCGCAACGGCCGCTGGTGGCGCTGCAGGCGATCGAGGAAGCCGGTTTCTTCAAGCGGCTCTGGCATGAATTGCTGATGTGGTGGGAATCGACCTGATCGGTGCCAGGCGGGGCGCATTGCCATCGCTTGGGATGCCCCGGGCCCGCACCCATAATTCCATTTATGGACATCACCTCCGACAATCCCGAACACGGCTTCCAGTTTCCCGGCATCTTCGAGCTGAGCGCGCTGGGGCCGGCCGAGGCCAGGCTGGAGCGCGAACTGCCGCAGCGGTTGATGGACGCCGGCCTCGACGTGCAGTCCGAATCGATCCAGTGGAAGTCGTCGAGTAACGGCAAGTACGTGTCGGTACGGATCGCGTTCCGCGCCGAGAACCGCGAACAGTACGACCTCGCCCACCAGGTGCTGCGCGACCATCCGGAAGTGAAGTGGACGCTGTGAGCGGCGCCTGCGTTTATGACCCCTCCCTTGCGCGCTGCGCAGGGGACGAACCCAAAGCATGAGCGCGCAGCCGGCGGCGCTGCTGCGCGACCTCGGCCGCCAGCCCTACGAACCGGTCTGGCGCGCGATGCAGGCGTTCACCGATGCCCGCGATGCCGGCACCCCCGACGAGCTGTGGCTGGTCGAACACGAGCCGGTGTTCACCCTCGGCCAGGCCGGCAAGCCCGAACACGTGCTATTGCCCGGTGACATCCCGGTGATCCAGGTCGACCGCGGCGGCCAGGTGACCTACCACGGCCCCGGCCAGCTGGTGCTGTACCCGCTGCTGGATATCCGGCGGCTGAAGGTCGGGGTGCGCGAGTACGTCGATCGCATCGAGCAGGCGGTGATCGACACCCTGGGCGACTGGAACATCCAGGGCGCCCGTCGCGACGGCGCGCCCGGCGTCTATGTCAATGGCGCCAAGGTGATGGCGCTCGGCATCCGCGTGCGCCGCGGCTGCAGCTTCCACGGGCTGGCGTTAAATGTCGCGATGGACCTGTCGCCGTACCAGCGCATCAATCCCTGCGGGTTCGAGGGCTTGCGGGTGACCTCGCTGCTAGACTTGGGCGGGCCATCCGGGCTGGAAGCGGTGAAGCCGGCGCTGGTCGAACATGTGGCCCGGCAGTTCGGGTTCACCGTTGAAAACGCCGCGCTTCCAGAATGGCTGGCGTCGGCTTGAGTTTTGCTCCCTCTCCCGCTGGCGGGAGAGGGTTGGGGTGAGGGCACGTGAAACCTGCGTGCGATGAATGCCGATTCCTCGCGAGCCCTCATCCGCCCTTCGGGCACCTTCTCCCGCACGCGGGAGTAGGGAAATTGCCAAGGATTTTTTTTACACACGCCATGACCGAATCCGCCACCAGGACCATTCCGCTCGCGATCGTCAGCGCCGACGCCCCGACCGCTCTGCAACCGGGCGTGAAACAGCTCGCCGGCGACAAGATCAATCGCTCGCCGGTGCAGTTCGCCGACGCGCCGGTGCTGCGCAAGCCGTCGTGGATCCGGGTGCGCATCCCGTCGGGCAACTCGGTTGCGCTGCTCAAGGCAAAGCTGCGCGAGAACCGTCTGGTGACCGTGTGCGAGGAGGCCAGCTGCCCGAACATCCACGAGTGCTTCAGCCACGGCACCGCCACATTCATGATCCTCGGCGAAGTCTGCACGCGGCGTTGCAGCTTCTGCGATGTCGCCCACGGCCGGCCGAAGCCGCCGGATGCGTCCGAGCCGCTGACGCTGGCGCGCACCGTCGCCGACATGGGCCTGAAGTACGTGGTGGTGACCAGCGTCGACCGCGACGACCTGCGCGACGGCGGCGCCCAGCATTTCGTCGCCTGCATCGCGGCGATCCGCGAGCACAGCCCGCGTACGAAGATCGAGATCCTGACCCCCGATTTCCGCGGCAAGGGGCGCATGGAACGCGCGCTGGAGATCCTCGCGACCAGCCCGCCCGACGTGTTCAACCACAACGTCGAGACGGTGCCGGACCTGTACCGCAACGTGCGGCCCGGCGCCGACTACCAGTGGTCGCTGACCCTGTTGCAGAAATTCAAGGCCCAGCATCCGGAAGTGGCGAGCAAGTCCGGGATCATGCTCGGCCTCGGCGAGACCATGGAGCAGGTGCAGCAGACCCTTAGCGACCTGCGTGCGCACGACGTCGACATGATCACCATCGGCCAGTACCTGCAGCCCAGCGCGCACCACCATCCGGTCATGCGCTACTGGACTCCGGACGAGTTCAAGCAGCTGGAAGTGTTTGGCATGGCGCTGGGTTTCAGCCACGTGGCGTCCGGCCCGCTGGTGCGCTCCTCGTACCACGCCGACCGATCGGCGATCGAGGCCGGCTTCGCGGCGGCCTGACCGCACCGTTCGATGTCAGGTCGCTTGATCGCGCGCCCACGGAAGCGGCGCCGCAACGCGCACACCCCCGCCTGCGCCGACACCGGATTCACGCGTCCGGGCGCAGGGTGGCCGGGACTGCTGTCGCTTTCGCGTAACTTTCCGATAACGCTTCAACGCCCCGAACCGCGTCAATCTGAACCACTTCGCCACAGGTGACGGCCATTGCCGTGTACATGGATGACACGACCCGCAACTTTCGGCACTGTGGAGTGGTCGTAGCCCGTTGCATGCTCGACTGGCGTCGTTGACGGCGACGCCGCATTCCAGTGTGACCCAGCGCATCAATCCCCACACCAAAGATCAGGCCGCTCCGCCGGCCGCGAAGCCTCCCCCGATGACCGCCAAGACCACCTTGCTCGCGCTACTGCTGACCGCTCCGCTGGCCCTGCTGGCGCGGGCCGACAATGGCGCGCCGCCGCCGACTGCGCAGGTTCAGCCCGCGCCGGTAACCGAAAAGGTGCTGATCAGGGACAAGACGCGGCTCGAGGCCACCGCTACCACATTGCCGGGCGCGCCGACCGCCGACCAGACCGTCGCTTCCAAGCTGGTGTTCGGGCTGTTGTCCGACAGCCGCTACGCGTATCGGCCACGACCGCTGGACGATGCGCTGTCGGCCGACATGTTCGATCGTTACCTCAAGAGCCTCGACGGCGGCAGGCAATTCTTCAACGCCGGGGATATCAGCGCGTTCAATGTCTACCGGACCGAGCTCGACGACGCCCTCAAGCGCGGCGACCTGCAGCCGGCCTATACGATCTTCGCAACCTACCGCCAACGCGTCGACGAGCGCGTGGCCTTTGCGCGCGCATTGCTGAAGAAGGATGCGTTCAACTTCACCGGCAGCGACCGCTTCCACTACGACCGCGAGGACGCGCCGTGGGCCGCCGATGCCCCAGCACTCGACGCGTTGTGGACGCAATCGGTGCGCAACGACTGGTTGCGCCTGAAGCTCGCCGGCAAGGCCTCGGACGAGATCGCCAAGACCCTCGACAAGCGCTATGCCACCCTCGGTCGCGGGGTCGCCGAGCTCAAGGGTGAGGACGTGTTCCAGACCTTCCTCAACAGCTACGCCAATGCGATCGACCCGCACACCGACTACCTGACCCCGCGTTCGGCGGAAAACTTCAACATGGCGATGTCGCTGTCGCTGCAGGGCATCGGCGCGGTGCTTCAGAAGCAGGACGACGTGGTCGCGATCCGCGAGATCGTCGTCGGCGGCCCCGCCGGCAAGTCCGGCCTGATCAATGCCGGCGACCGCGTGGTCGGCGTCGGACAGGGCGACAGCGGCACGATGGAGGATGTGATCGGCTGGCGCATCGACGACGTGGTGGCCAAGATCCGCGGCGCCAAGGGCACCAAGGTGCGCCTGGACATCATTCCTGCGGCCGCCGGCCTCGACAGCAAGCCCAACCGCATCGTGCTGGTGCGCGACGCGGTGCGGCTGGAAGACCAGGCCGCGAAGTCGAAGATCATCACCATCCCGGCGGTCGACGACGGTCGCGCCAAGCGCATCGGCGTGATCGAGCTGCCGAGCTTCTACCAGGACTTCGAAGGCCGCCGCCGCAACAGCGGCGACTACGCCTCCGCCACCCGCGACGTCGCCAAGCTGCTGACGCAGTTCAATGCCGACAAGCTCGACGGCGTGGTGCTGGACCTGCGCAACAATGGCGGCGGTTCTCTGGACGAGGCGATCGAGCTCACCGGCCTGTTCATCGATCAGGGCCCGGTGGTGCAGCAGCGCGAATCCGGTGGCCGGGTGCGCGTCTATGGCGACGACGATGCCGGCATCGCCTGGGAAGGCCCGCTGGCGGTGCTGATCAATCGCGGCTCGGCGTCGGCCTCGGAAATCTTTGCTGGTGCGATCCAGGATTACGGTCGTGGGTTGGTGATTGGCGAAACCAGCTTCGGCAAGGGCACGGTGCAGAACCTGGTCGACCTCGACCGCTGGCCGGCCAACAAGGAGCCGCGCTTCGGCCAGGTCAAGCTGACCATCGCGCAGTTCTTCCGCGTCAGCGGCGGCTCGACCCAGAACAAGGGCGTGGTGCCGGACATCGCGTTCCCGGTCTCGGTCGACGCCACCGAGTACGGCGAGAGCACCTACGACAACGCCCTGCCGTGGACCAGGATCGCCGCGGTGCCGCACACCCGCTACGGCAATTTCGACCCGCTGCTGCCCAAGCTGGTGACACTGCATGACGCGCGTGTCGCCAGCAACGAGGAGTTCCGGTGGTGGAGCGAGGACGTGGCGCAGTTCCGCGAGGAGAACGCCAAGAAATGGATTTCGCTCAACGAGGCCGAGCGCCGCGCCGAGCGCGACAAGAACGAAGCCAGGCGCAAGCAGCGCCAGGACACCCGGATCGCGCTCGGGTTGGCACTGGATCCGCTGGCCGATTCGTCTTCCGATGACGGCCTTGCGGCAGGCGAGCGCGACATCGTCGCCGACGCCGCACGCGTGAAGCTCGCCCAGGACCGCCCGGACCCGTTGCTGCGCGAGTCGGCGGCGATCCTCGCCGACGCGGTACGCCTGCTCAACAACGACGGACAGCTGTCGGCGCTGGTGCTGCAGCGGGTGGATACGCCGGGGCACTGGGCGGACTGAGCCTGGGCGATGTGCGGGATGACCCCGCCGCGAGGACGAGTTGAAAACAGGCACCTTCGGGCGCCTGTTTTTCGTTGTGCGATCCGTAGAGCCGAGCTTGCCCGGCTTGCCTGCGCATGCTGGGAATGCAGCGCAAGCGGAGCAAGCTCCGCTCTACGGGAGGCTGTCGAGCGGCATGCGCAGTCTCCGATCCGGCGTGACCGGCGATGCTGCCAGGGAGGTCGCCATCCCGTATGCTCGCTCGCCCCCGTCCACCTTGCCGGCCACCGTCCGCAATGAGCGCTCCTTCGAGTCCGGCCCCCGCCGCCCGTGGCCTGGCCGTCGCGTTCGCGCTGGCGTCGGTCTACCTCCTATGGGGCTCGACCTACCTGGCGATCCGTTTCGCGCTGGAGAGCTACCCGCCGTTCCTGCTCGGCGCGATCCGCATGTTCGTGGCCGGCGCGCTGATGTACGCGGTGCTGCGCTGGCGCGGCGCCCGGCCACCGACGGCGAAGCAGTGGCGCACGCTGGTCGTGCTGTCGATCTTCATGGTGCTGCTGTCCAACGGCCTGGTGAACCTGGCCGAGACCGAGGTCGGCTCAGGCCTGGCGGCGATCGCGGTGGCCTCGATGCCGTTGTTCGCCGGCGTGTTCGCGATGTTGCGCGGCCGCCACCCGACCCGCATCGAATGGGTCGGGCTGGTGATCGGTTTTGCCGGCGTGCTGTGGCTCAACGCCGGCAGCGAACTGGCGTCGTTGACGCTCGGCCTGGTCTGCCTGATCATCGCGCCGATCGCTTGGGCCTGGGGTTCGATCTGGAGCCGCGACCAGGATCTGCCGGAACCGTTCATGGCTGCCAGCACGCAGATGATCGCCGGCAGCGGCTGGATGCTCGGCGCGGCGCTGGTCACCGGCGAACGCATCACGCAGGTGCCCACGTTTGCCGCGACCGCCGCGTTGCTGCACCTGATCGTGGCCGGCTCGATCTTCGGTTTCACCGCCTATATCTGGCTGTTGCACCACGTGCGACCGGCGTTGGCGACCAGCTATGCCTACGTCAACCCGCCGATCGCGGTGTTGTTCGGTGCCTGGATCGGTGGCGAGATTTTCACCACCCATGATCTGGGCGCGATGGCGGTCATCCTGGTGGGCGTGGTGATCATCACGCTGGCGCGGACGCGCATTGCGAGGCCGGTAGCGGTGGCTGCACCGGCGGAGCCGCCGGCGTAGTGGTGGCAACGTGTCTTGTGATCGCTGTATTCGTGACATTGCGATCGACACGCCAATCGCAATGACGCGCCGTTGCCGTTGCCGTTGCCGTTGCTGTTGCTGTTGCTGTTGCTGTTGCTGTTGCTGTTGCTGTTGCTGTTGCCCGTGATTTTGACCTGCCCGCGCCGTAAAGCTCGCCGAGCACCGCAGCCCAAGGCGGCCGAAGAGGCCCACATGTTTGAGGGAGCACAGCGACCGAGTTTGTGGGCCGTGCCGCCTTGGGCGAGGAGCGCAGGGGACCGGGCGGCTTTATCGCCCGGCGAGCGTCCGGCGCACTGGTTTTGGTTACTTTTGCCGAAACAAAAGTGACCCGCCCAAAGGCGGAAGCATTTGATCCCGCTCCTGAGCTTCTGCCTCATGCTGTTGGCTCTGTGCAGTTCCAACCATCTGAAGACGGTAGACAGGCAACATCAAAGGCTTTCGCCTTCAGCGAGTTACTTTTGTCTTGGCAAAAGTAACCAAAACCGCACGCGCCGGACGCTCGCCGATGCGATGAAGCCGCATCGGTGCCCTGCGCTCCGGACTGAGGCACATCCATGTGCCTCACCCGCTTCGCGGGCGACTTCGGCGGTCCAAATCGTTCCTGACGATTTGTCGCCGAAAAGGGTACGGCGCCCAAACTCGCTTCGCTCAGACAAGGGCGCCTTTTCCCCCTTTTCGGCTGCGGTGCTCGGCGAGCTTTACGGCGCGGGGCAGGTCAAGGTCACTGGCAACAGCAACAGCAACAGCAACAGCAACAGCAACAGCAAGGCAACAGCGCCGCGCCTGATGGCGCGTGGTTACGTCGGCATCACGCCGCGCGCAGCGCGTCCGTCACCGGCAGCCGGGCCGCGCGCAGGGCCGGGAACAACCCGCCGATCAGGCCGATGCCGAGCGCCCACTTCAACCCGTTCCACAACAACTCCGGCGAGACGTTGAACTGGAACATCACCTGGCTGAAATTAGAACTCAACGTCGACACCGAGTAGCCGTTGAACACCAGCCACGCCAGTCCGGCGCCGAGCAGGCCGCCCAACAGCGCCAGCAGCATGGTCTCCAGCATGATCGCCACCACCACCGGCACGCCGCGGAAGCCCAAAGCGCGCATCGTGGCGATCTCGCGCGCGCGGCCGGCGACCGCGGCGTACATCGTGTTGAGGGCGCCGAACACCGCGCCGACCGCCATGATCGCGCCGACCACGGTGCCGAGGATGTTGATCAACCTGGACAGACCTTCGGATTGTTTCGCGTAGTAGTCGCGCGTGGTCTGCACGTCGAGTTTCAGGCGCGGGTCGGCCGCCATCGCTGCCTTGAGCCGGGTGAACCCGTCCTTGCCCGCCAGCTTCACCGTCACCGACTGGTAGGACCTGCGGTTGTAGGTCGAGGCCAGCGTCTCGGCATCGGCCCACAGTTCCGAATCGTGCGAGTCGCCGGAAGCGAAGATGCCGACGATGCGCCATTGCTGGTTGACCAGTTTGATCTCCTCACCGACCTCCATGCCGACGTACTGTTTCGCCGCACCCTGGCCGACCACCAGCTCGCGCATGCCGGTTTCGAATCGTCGGCCCTGCACCATCTTCACCTGTGGGCGCAACGTCCACGCCGCATCGCCGACGCCGCGCAATTGCGCATTGGCATCGGTGCCGTCGGCGCGGGTCGCCAGGTTGATCACCTGCGACAGCTCCGGCGACACCGCCGGGCGGTCGTCGGCGGTGCGCGCGATGCCCGCCAGGCTGCTGATCAAGGGCACCTGGTCGCGGCCGATCACCGAATTGGTCTCGGCCTGCGAACCCCCGCGCAGGATGATCGCGCTGTCGTCGCTGCCGGTCTGGCTGAGGGTTTTCTCAAAGCCGGCGCCCATCGCCAGCATCGCCACCAGCACCGCCACCACGCCGGCGATGCCGATCACGATCACCGAGGAGGCGCCCCAGCGTTGCGGCAGGCTGGCCACGCCGATGCCGGCCACGGCCAGGGTCTGGCGACCGCTGCGGCTCAGCATCAACCACGCCAGCAGCAGGACGAGCAACGCGAGTACCGCATACCAGGGCAGCACCGTCCACAGCGCAAGCCCGGCGATCAGGGCCAGTACCACTGCGAAGTTTCCCAACCATTGCTTCGTACGATTCATGCTGTTATCGCCCCGCCAGTGCATCGACAATATTGAGCCGCATCGCGCGCAGCGCCGGCAGCAAGCCGACCACCAGCCCGATCGCCAGCATCAGGCCCAGGCCCATCGCCCAGGTTTCCGGTGGCACGGTGTCGAGCTGGATGATGCCGCCGCTGGCGGCGGAGACGCCGGCAATCAGCAGGCTGGCGATGCCGAGCCCGATCAGCCCGCCGATCATGATCAGCAGTACCGACTCGGCCAGCACCAGCCACAGGATGCTGCGGTTGCTGAAACCGATCGTCTTGAGCACCGCCAGTTCCGGGATGCGCTCGCGCACCGCCTGCGCCATGGTGTTGCCGGTCAGCAGCAGCAGGGTGAAGAACACCGCGGCCATGATCGCGGTCACGATCGCGCCGATGTCGGCGAATTGTTTGACGAACGCCTGATTGAACGCCTGCTCGGTCTGGGTCTTGGTCTCGTGGTCGGAGTTCTCCGACAACTTGTCGACCGCCAGCGCCACGTGGGTCGCGCGTTCCGGATTGTCGAGCTTGACCATGAACCAGCCGACCCGGCTCTTGACGAAGTCGTTGGCCTCGTCGAAATAGTCCCAGCGGAAATACAGCTGGT
This sequence comes from Pseudomonadota bacterium, assembly GCA_030859305.1. GTDB lineage: Bacteria > Pseudomonadota > Gammaproteobacteria > Xanthomonadales > Xanthomonadaceae > Lysobacter_K. The sequence goes on from JALZKJ010000063.1 coordinate 10,354, forward strand.
TCTCCTCGCCGCGCCGCTTCTGGTCTGCGAGGCGGTAGATGCCGACCAGCTTGAAGTTCCAGTCGTTGCTGCCCTGGGTGGGAAAGATCGTCGCCTGCAGCGGGATGGTGTCGCCGATTTTCCAGCCGTACTTCTGGGCCAGCGCCGCCCCGACCACGGCGCCGTTGCGGGTGGACTCGAACGACTGGCGCTGCGCGGCGGAAATTTCATATTCCGGGTACAGGTCGAAAAACCCCGGGCCGACCGACATGTTCGGGAAGAAGTTGCGCTGGTCCTGGTAGATGCCGCCGAACCATGCCATGTACACGACCTTCTGCACGCCCGGCGTGGCCTCGATTTTCGCGGTCAGGCTGTAGGGCAGCATCTGGGTGATCGACAGCCGCGAGGCGACCACCAGGCGGTCGTAACCGGAGACGTTGGAGCCGGCATTGAACGCGACGCGTACCGAGTCGAGCATGCCGAACAACAGAAATGCGGCGACCACCGACAGCAGGGTCAGGAACGTGCGGGTCTTGCTGCGGAACAGTGCGGCCCAGATCAGGTGCAGGTACTTCATGTCTGCTTCCTTCGGCGTTCACCCGCCCTTGCTTCAGCAGGGGAGGAGTCAAAAATCAATGCGCCGCGCCGCTGCCGGCAAGCGTGCCCTTGTCCAGATGGATCGTGCGTTTGGCGTGGTCGGCGGCCTTGGGATCGTGGGTGACCATCACGATGGTCTTGCCGTGATCGCGGTTGAGGCTCTGCAGCAACGCCAGGATCTCCTCGGCCGACTGGCGGTCGAGATCGCCGGTGGGTTCGTCGCAGATCAGCAACGTCGGGTCGGAGACGATCGCACGGGCGATCGCCACGCGCTGCTGCTGGCCGCCAGACAACTCGTTGGGACGGTGCTTGCCGCGATCGGCCAGGCCGACCAGCTCCAGCGCGATCCCGGCATTGCGCTGGCGCTGCGCGCCGGACAGCCGCGTGAGCAGCAGCGGCAGTTCGACATTCTTCTGCGCGGTCAGCGTCGGCATCAGGTTGTAGAACTGGAACACGAAGCCAACGTGGTTGCTGCGCCACTGCGACAGCTGGCCCGAGCCCATCGTATCGATGCGCTGACCCTCGACTTCGATCTCGCCCCCGCTGGGTGAATCAAGGCCGCCGATCAGGTTGAGCAGGGTGGTCTTGCCCGAGCCCGACGGGCCCATCAGCGCGACGAAATCGCCTTCGGGAATGTCCAGGTCGATGCCGTGCAGCACCTCGATCTTTTCCGGGCCGCGCTGGTAGGTCTTGGTGAGGTTGCGGATGGTGACTAACGACATGGCCGGTCTCCGGTAAGTAACATTTACGCTCGTCATTCCCGCGAACGCGGGAATCCAGTGTCTTGCTGTCAGATCAGAGTCGCTGGATCCCCGCGTTCGCGGGGATGACGAGCGGTTCATTCATAGTGCTTTCGGATCACCTTCGGCAGCCACGCGCACCTGCGCGCCGTCGATCAAATCCTTGGATGGTTCGAGCACCACGCGCTCGCCGCCCCTCAAGCCCTTCGTCACTTCGCGGTCGTCGCCCAAGGTGCGCCCCAGCGTCAACGTGCGCTGCTCGACCGCCTCTCCCGCGACCACGAACGCCACCTGCGCGCCATCGCGCACGACAACCGCCGCCGCGGGCACCAGCACGCCGGGCGGTGGCGCATCGGCGTCGGCCGGTCGCGACTTTTCCAGGAAACTCACCCGCACGCCCATGTCCGGCACGATCCGCGGGTCGCGCTGTTTCAATGCGATGCGCACCTTGATGGTGGCCTTGCCGCGGTCGGCGGTGGGAATGATCGCGATCACCTCGGCCGGGATCGTCCAGTCGGGATACGCATTGAGCGTCGCTTCGACCGGCATCTTCGGCTGCACGCGGCCGATGAACGCCTCGCCGACATCTACCTCGACTTCAAGCGAATCCATGTCGACGATCGTGCCGATGCCGGTGCGGGTGAAACCGCCGCCGGCCGACAGCGGCGAGATGATCTCGCCCGGCTGCGCGGCCTTGGCGATCACCACGCCGGCGAACGGCGCACGCACCACGGTGTTGTCGACGCCGTGGCCGGCGATCGCCAGCTGGTCGGCGGCGACGTCGGCATTGCGGCGCGCGGTCACCGTCTGCGCGCGCAGCGCGTCGCGCTGGGCCACCGCCTGATCGTATTGCGCCCGGGATACCAGTTGCTGGCCGACCAGTGTGCCCAGCCGGGTGGCATTGGCCTCCGCCTCGCGCAACTGCGCCTGCGCGCCGTTGATCTGGCTGCGCGCCGCCGCGAGCTGGGCTTGCGCGAGGGCGCGCTGGGCATCAGCGTCGACCGGATCCAGCGTGGCCATGACCTGCCCGGCAGCGACCACGTCACCTTCCTCGATCAACACCTCGCGCACCTTGCCGGTGATCTTGGCCGACACGGTCGCCATGCGCCGCGCCACCACATAGCCGGTCGCATCCAGCACTGATGTGTTGCCGCCGCTACCGCCTATCGCGACCGCGTTAGCGGTGCGCACCAGCGGGGCGTTGTCGCGGCCGAACAGCGCCCAACCCGCCAGAGCCAGCACCAGCAGCGCGGCGCCGATCGCCAGCGCGATCCACAGCCCGCGCCGCGACGGCGGCGGGGGCGAGCTGCGATCAATGCGGAGTTCCTTGAGCAGGTCTGCGGAGTTGTTCATTCGGAAGGCTGATGACCGTAGGCAAGCGAGTGTGACCGCGTATCCCTGCCGGCACAGTGGCCGGAAGTCACTTTTTGCCTGCCCACCGCGGGCCAGGTGCGGCATCGGGGCGGGCATGGATGCACGATACGCGGCGAGAAAGCATCGCGCCCATGGGGTGCTCCTACCAAGACATCGGTTACGTGCCGTACCGTGCCTGCAGCATCGCGAACGCCGCTCGCAGCCCTTGCGCTTCGCCACCGGCGGGGCGTCCCGGGCGGTCGGTATCGTTCCAGCTGTAGACATCCACATGCGCCCACGGCAGGTCCGCCGGCACGAAGCGTTCCAGGTACAGCGCGGCGGTGATGCTGCCGGCCATCTTCGACGGACCGCTGTTGGCGATGTCGGCGATGTTGCTGGTCAGATAACGCCAGTACGGCCGCCATAGCGGCATCCGCCACAACGGGTCGCGCTGCTGCACGCCGGCGTCGATCCATTGTTCGACGATGCCGTCGTCGTTGCTGTACAGCGCCGGCAGGTCGGGGCCGAGCGCGACGCGCGCCGCGCCGGTGAGAGTGGCGAAGTCGAGGATCATCGCGGGCTGCATCTCGCCGGCGTAGGTCAGTGCATCGCACAACACCACCCGGCCTTCGGCGTCGGTGTTGTCGATCTCCACCGACACGCCCTGACGGGTGGCAATCACCTCGCCCGGGCGGAATGCGTTAGGGCCGACTGAGTTTTCCACCGCCGGCACCAGCAAGGTGATCCGCAGCGGCAGCTGGCGCGCCATCACCCACTCGGCCAGCGCGATCGCGTGCGCGGCGCCACCCATGTCCTTCTTCATCCAGCGCATGCCGTCGGCGGGCTTGAGGTCCAGGCCGCCGGTGTCGAAACACACGCCCTTGCCGACGATGGCGACGTGCGGATGCGCCGCCTCGCCCCATTGCAATGAAATCAACCTTGGCGCGCGGTGCGAAGCGCGACCGACCGCGTGGATCGCCGGGAAGTTCCGCGTCAGCAGGTCTTCGCCGCTGATGACTTCGATCTTCGCGCCATGGCGCTCCGCGAGTTCGCAGGCGACCTGTTCGAGCTGGTCCGGACCCATGTCTTCGGTCGGCGTGTTGACCAGGTCGCGCACGCGCACGCAGGCGGCCAGTGCATCGAACGTCGCGGCGGCATCATGTCGTTGCGAAGTGTCGACAAGCAGTTGCGCGGGCGCCCGTCGCGGCTGCTTGTAGCGGCTGAAGCGGTAACTGCCCAGGCCCCAGCCGAGCTGCAGCGCGGCCAGGCGCTGCGCGTCGCGCTCGCCTTCAACGCGCCAGGTTTTAGCGGCCAGCGCGAACGGTGCATGGGCGTACGAATACGGGTCGAGCGGATCGCCGATGCCGATCACTGCGCCCGCGAGCTGGCCGTCATCGCCCGGCAACGACAGCGCGGTGCCGGCAGAACCGTCGAAATCCTGCGCATCCAGCCATGCCGCGAGGGTTGGCGTCTGCGTCGCCTGCCAATCGGCGAACGCGCTGCGTTCGACGACGTGCAGTGGCAGGGCGTCGGTGGCGGTGTCGGCGGCGATAAAACCGAGCGGCAGGTTCATGCGGTCAGGGACTCCGGGCGGTGCATCGCGTCGAGCCAGTCGGCCAGCGCGGTAAGGGTGGTGAACTGGAGATCGGGCCGGAGGTCGTCGCGCGGCCAGTCGCGTTGCTCCCGATTGATCCAGCAACTGCGCAGGCCGGCACGGTGCGCGCCGACGACATCCATCTCGACATCGTCACCGACGTGCAGCACGTGCGCCGGTTCGCAGTCAAGCTGCGCGCAGGCGGCGTGGAAGATGCTCGCCGTAGGTTTAGCAGCGCCGTGCTCGCGCGCGCCGAGCTGGAAGCGGAACAGGTGCATCAGCCCGATCGTCCGCAGGCACGCGTTGCCATTGCTGAGCGCCGCCAGCGGCACCCGCGCGGCGAGCCGGTCGAGCGCCTGCAGGCTGTCGTCGTAGTGCTCGACCTGGCAGCGCGCGGAGAAGAACGCATCGAAGGCGGCCTCGGCCAGCGCGATGTCGTCGTCGGCCTCGCGCAGCATCTGTTGCAGCGCAAGCCGGCGTTGCTGGCTGAAGTCGTGGGCGAGGTCGGGTCGCTCGGCCGACACCTGGTCGCGCAGGGCGCGCATCGCCGCGGCCGGCCAGCGTTCGGCAGTGCGGGGCGCATGCTCGCGCAACCACTCGCCCAGCGCGGCTTCGGCGCGCACGATCACCGGCGCGATCGGCCAGATCGTGTCGTCAAGATCGAGGGTGATCGCATGGACGGGGAAGGTCACGACGTCATTCTAGCGCCGCGGGTTCGCACCTCGTCTTTTCGCACCTTGTTGTTGATGTGCATGGAGTGTTGCAAACCAGCGGCGGCCATCCTGGTTGGTGGTACGCGGAGTTCGTTGCTGCGCAAGACCCTCTCGAACGGCCATTGCATGAGTCCGAGTCGCACTTCTTGACACGAATGCAGAGGGGTGGGGGATATTGCACCCTCCATTAAGGTACAAAAAGAGGGCGGGGAATGCGTACAATTTTCGCACTATTACTGGTGCTCACATTTTGGTCAGCTTCAGGTAACAATCTTGCCGGAATCTGCATGTCATGTACTGTGCAGGCCGACTTTGAGACCTTCGCGGAGGGGCTTGTATCAGAACAGCCGGACGGGGGTTATGCAGTGGAAGTTTACAACAGCACGACAGGGGAACTGTACGATGTGGCGGTATTCAAGGAGTACGATCCTGGCGGCAAGATCGTCGCTGCCTGGGGCCAGCGCGCCGATGCCGTCAAGCACACACAGGCCAACGCGCTGCGCGACTGGGTGTATCAGAGTGAACATGCATATGTAATGCCGCAAATGGATTTTTTTCAAAAGTTTCAACTATGGTGGGCACGATCTGGAACGGGTATGCGCAGAAATATCCAAAAACATGCCAGAATTCGGCGCAATATCGAAACCATTGGGCCTGGCCATCAAAGCATTATTGGGGGCAGAACCAAGGGTGGCCGCAATTTTCAACAACGGTGATGTCGCAAAGTACAGAATTGTAAATCCTACCGGCGGTTCGTTATCATGCGAATACGATAAAGGCACCGCACGCGACAAGGAAGGTCGGGTGTTGAGTGATGGCAACGCCACGGTGGGGGCGATTACGTGAAACCGTACAATGGCGGGTTTCAATTGCGGCTGCAGGTTCGCTATGTGTGGTACATCCGCACGTGCTCTCGTGTCGATGATGGCCCGTGGACATGCAGAGAAGACAAGGAGTAAACCATGAGAATGTTATGGGTATCTATCGGTCTGCTTGTCCTGATAATCGCAGCAGCGTTGGGTGTTGTCGTCGGCTACGCACTTTCCAGCCGGGATTCCTATAGCCACGCGATCCAGTTTGAAATGAGCTACTGCAGGGGTCTAAAAAGGACGCACATACTGGCAAAAAGCGAATCGACGACACCGGACTTCGAGCAGACCGGGCTTTCGAAAAACCTGCAATACAGTATCGACACCTGCCTGTGGTCGTTGAACGAGAAGTTGAGCGAGAAGAACCAGGGTCTGATCAATCCAGGAATCAGCGGGATGATTGCCAAAACGATTTCCGACATCGAGCGCATGTAAGATACGATCAAAACCTGCTTTGTTGTCTGACTTGATAGCAAAGCTGCGCGTGATAGTGGTTTATTTTCCGACCCGAACCCGGAACGGATTCCATCTATCGATTCTGTGCAGAGGTCGGTGATTGGGTGCGTACAAAGTAGCAGCAAGGCCGAGCAGACAAAGGGATTAAATGGGTTGAGCGTTCGCTGGAATGACCGCCCGCGACCAAAGAACGATGCATGGGCCACATCACTCCAGCAACCTGGCCCACCCCGCCAATCCTTCGATCCCCTCCAGCACCAGCTTCACGCACACCAGCAGCGGCACCGCCAGCAGCAGGCCGACGATCCCCCACATCCATCCGAACAACAGCAGCGCCAGAATCAGGATCAGCGGTGACAGCCGCATCCGCTGGCCGAGCACGATCGGGGTGATGAACTGGCCTTCGATCGTGTGCAGCAGCAGGTAGATGCCGGCGGGTAGCAATGACTTCCACAGTTCGTCGAATGCCACGAAACCCATCATCAACATGATGAGGATGCCGATCAACGCGCCGACGTAGGGCGCGAAGTTGAGGATCGCGGCCATCGTGCCCCACAGCAGCGCCTCCTGCAGCGGCACGTCGATCAGGTACAGGGCGCCGGCGAAGGCCAGGCCGACCAGCAGGTTGATCACGCTGATGGTCAGCACGTAACGCGAGATCTCGCGTTCGATCGAGTGCAGGATGTCGACCGTCACCCGCTTCTTCTGGCGGCCGGGCAACAACGCGATCGCGTTGCGCTGCAGGCTCTCGCCATAGACCATGAAAAAGAACGTCAGCAGCACCACCGCCAGGATCGAAGCGATCATCATCGGCGTGGTGGTCAGTGCCTTGTACGGGTCATCGACCTCGGTGCGGATGACCTCGACGGGGCGACTCTCGTCCTCGCCGCCGGCGGCGCGGGCGATGTTCTTCGCGGCCTCGTTCGCGTCCTTCATCGGCTGCGCCATTTCCTTGAGCTTGCCGGTGAGCTGGCTCACTTCGCGCGGCACCTGCCGCACGAACTCGGCGGCCGGTTGGACCAGCTGGCTGCCCAGCGTGAATGCGCAGGTGAGGCCGCCCAGCAGCACCAGCAGCGCGCCGAGGAAGCGTGGCACCAGCAGCCGTTGCAGGACGCGGATGAGCGGATTGCCGATCAACGCGAAGAATATCGCCAGCAGCACGGGCAGGACCACGTCCTGCGCCGCCCACAAGGTGTAGCCGACCGCGAGCGTAGCCAGCACCAATATTGCGGTGGACGCCCGCGGGCGCGGCGGCCTGGCGACCGGCTCGACCGGGGGCGGCGTATCGCCGGCCACCGGAGGCGCGGACAGGGGAACACTCATCTCAGGAGCTCATGGCTCGACCGGAGCGACGAAGTTCGCCGCGACCGGCTGCGGGGTGGCGGCTTCGCGCGCCGTGGCCTTCGGAGCGAGTGCGGCGGCGGCGGCGCTATCGGCGCTGTCGGCCGCGTGTTCGGCCTCCTCGGCGGCCGATGCCGCGGTGCCGCTGGCGAAC
>JALZKJ010000070.1 GCA_030859305.1 Pseudomonadota bacterium
GCGCCGGAGGGCGACGGCGCGATCCGCATCCAGCCGTTGCCCGAAACAGCGCCGGCGTCACGCTACGGCACCGATGCCGGCCTGGTCAGCCACCGCGACTACGTCTTGCTGGCCGATCCCGACGGCGTCGCGATCGCGCACGATCTGGCATTCAACAGCTGGCTGGCGGCGCACGAAGACCCCGATAACCCGCTCGAACTCGGCCCAATGCCCGAGGCCGCCGAAACCGGCGTCGCAGCTGATGGCCTGGAGCCTGCCGCCGATCTCGATCGCGCAGGCGCAGGCGAAACCCAGGCGGAAACCGACGATGCGCGCTGACCGCTGCCGCACCGCGGTGCTCGCCGCGCTGAGCCTGTTCCTGCTGGTGTCGACCACCCCGTCGGCGGCAGCGCCGCCGCCCGTACTCGACGACTTCGCCGCGATCCTGCCGCAACTGCAGCCGGAACAACGCGCGCAACTGCAGCAGCGCGGCCAGCAATGGCAAGCGTGGAATCCCGCCCAACGCGATGGCCTGCGCCAGCGCGCGGCCCACTGGGACGCCCTGCCCGCGGCCGAACGCAACTCCCGTCGCGAGCAGTACCACGCGTGGCAGGCACTGACCCCGGACATGCAGGCGCGGCTGCGCGCTGTCGCCGCCCGTTATGAGCGCCTGCCGCTGGCCGAACAGCGGGCCTTGCGCGAGCGCTTCGACGCGCTCGACGCCAGCACCCGCCGCGGCTGGCTGCTGGGGCCGTCGCTCGGCGCCGATTACCCGACCCTGCAACCGCTGCTGGCCCAGCTGCCGGCCGCGCAGCACGCGCCGATGCTGCAGACCCTGCGCGCGATGACGCCGGTGCAGCGCGGTGAACTGGCGGTTCTGGTGCAGCGCACGCCGCCGCAGGAGCGAGAGGCCTTGCGCCGCGAGTTGTTGTCGACCGCGACCGCCCAGCGCCAGCAGTGGCTGTGGGAGCGACTGGACCGTTAGGCGGGTTGATCAGGCGCTCCTCCCGTAGAGCGGAGCTTGCTCCGCTGGTTTGTCGCCCCACGATGAAGCGCAGTCGAGCAAGCTCGACTCTACGAAGCGCGATAGTCTTCGGTGGAAGATGCTTGCGTGCACCACATGTGTAGAGCGGAGCTTGCTCCGCTGCTTTGTCGCCCCACGCTGAAGCGCAGTCGAGCAAGCTGGACTCTACGGATACCAGCGACCACAGCGACTCGATGTGCTGGCGCGCTCGGGCGCCCACCACGCGGGCGATCACCCCGAACTGCGCGGTGGCCCCAGGCGACCCCCACCGCGCACGGTTAAGATACCGGCCCGCCGCGACCCGGCGCCAGCGCCCGACATCCGATCGCCGCGCGGCTGCAGTCGCGGTTCCGGTCGTACCGATGTCGTCGTCCGCTCCGCTTCCCCCGCCTTCGCCGCCTTCGCGGACCGCGCCCGCCGTGCCCGCCGCGGCGGGGCTGCCGAAGGAAATCCGCAGCACCGCGGTGCTGGCCGCGCCGCTGGTGATCGGCCATCTGTCGACCGGGCTGATCGGGTTTGTCGACAGCGTGATCGCCGGCCACCACGGCACCACCACGCTGGCGGCGGTCGCGGTCGGCACCGCGTTGTTCTGGCTGCCGATGATGATCCCGATGGGCACGCTGATGGCGCTGCCGGCGTCGGTCTCGCAGCTCGATGGCGGCGGCCGGCGCGGCGAGATCGCGCCGCTGTTCCGGCAGGCGCTGTGGCTGTCGGCGGGACTGGGGTTGCTGTTGTTCGCGTTCCTGAGCGCGGTGGTGATCGCGCTGGAACCGATGGGCATCGCGCCGGAGATCCGCCCGGGTGCGACGGATTTCCTGCACGGTATCCGCTGGGGCGTACCGGCGCTGACGCTGTACTACTGCATGCGATATCTCAGCGACGGCCTGCACTGGACGCTGCCGACGATGGTGCTCGGCTTTGGCGGGTTGTTGCTGCTGATCCCGCTGGGATACGTGCTGACGTTCGGCAACGCCGCCGTGCCCGGCATCGTGATTCCGGAGATGGGCGCCGCCGGGCTCGGGTTCGCTTCGGCGATCATGCTGTGGGCGCAGGCGATCGCGTTTTTCGTCTACCTGAGGCGCTCACGCCGTTTCGCCGATCTCGGCCTGTTCGCGCGCTTCGATCGCCCGCAGTGGCCGGCTATCCGCGGCCTGCTGCGCACCGGCCTGCCGATCGGGGTCACGGTGGCGATGGAGGGCAGTTTGTTCATCGTCACCGCGTTGCTGATCGGCCGCCTCGGCGAGGTGCCGGCGGCCGCACACCAGATCGCGATCAATGTCGCCAGCCTGTGTTTCATGATCCCGTTCGGGCTGGCCGAGGCGACCACGGTGCGGGTCGGGCATGCGCTCGGTCGCGGCGGTGGCTCGACCGCGGTGCGTCGCGCGGCGTTCGCCGGGCTGCTGCTGATGCTGGCAACCCAGACGCTATCGGGGCTGGTGCTGCTGTTCGGCCACTACCAGCTGGCGGCGCTGTACACCCGCGACGCCACCGTCGCCGCGCTGGCCGCGTCGCTGTTGCTGTACGCGATGGCGTTCCAGTTTCCCGATGGCATACAGGTGTTGTCGGCCGGCGCGCTGCGCGGGCTCAAGGACACCAAGGTGCCGATGCTGCTGGCGGCACTGGCCTACTGGGGCGTCGGCATGCCGCTGGGCGCCGTGCTGGGGTTGGGTCTGGGCGGCTTTACGACGGCATGGGGGCCGCCGGGCATGTGGATCGGGCTGATCGCCGGCTTGACGGTGGCGGCGGTCCTGCTCGGCGGCCGCTTCCTGCGCTCGAGCGCGCCCGAGCGGTTGAGGGTGCGCCACCCGTAGTCCGGGCAAGGCCGAAGGCCGCACCCGGCACACATCGCGCAGCAGACACCCCGGGTGCGCTGCGCTTGCCCGGGCTACGCGGATGGACGCCTGAACGACTGAACGACTGAACGCCTGAACGAATCGCTGCAGTTCCGGATGACCTATGGCGGATGATCTGGCTGCGCCCAGCCGGTAGGCTGCACGCCTGATCCGTGCATGAGCATCAAGCCTGATCCTCAATGCGCCTGATCTTCCACGCGCCTGATCCTCAATTGTCCCCGGAGTACGCAACACCATGACCGACACCCCGCGCCGCGGCCCGATCGCCCGATTCTTCGTCGGCCTCTGGGATGCGATGAACTTCACCCGCCGGTTGATCTTCAACCTGGTGTTCCTGCTGCTGCTGTTCCTGATCCTCGCCGCGCTCGGCGCCGGCGACCGCAACAGGCCGCTGCTCGACCGCACCACGCTGGTGATCGCGCCCGAAGGCGCGCTGGTCGAACAGTTCAGCAGCGACCCGGCCTCACGTGCCTTCAGCAAGGCGATGGGCCGCGACAGCGGCGAAGTGCAGCTGCGCGACATGCTGCGCGCGCTCGACGCCGCGCAGGACGACAAGCGCATCGAACGTGTGGTGCTGCGCCTGGACCTGTTTGGCGGCGGCGGCATGGCCTCGCAGCGCGAAGTGGCTGCCGCGGTCGCGCGGCTGCGCGCCAGCGGCAAGCAGGTGATCGCGTTTGGCGAAGGCATCGGCCAGCAGCAATACCTGATTGCCGCGCAGGCCGGCGAGGTCTACCTAGACCCGATGGGCGGGCTCCTGCTGGAAGGCCTCGGCCGTTATCGCCAGTACTACCGCGAAGGCCTGCAGGACAAGCTCGGCGTCGACGTGCACTTGTTCAAGGTCGGCGAATACAAATCCGCGGCCGAGCCTTATGTACTGGATGCGGCGTCGCCGGAGTCGAAGCAGGCCGACCTGTTCTGGATGAACGACCTGTGGCAGCGTTATCTCAGTGATGTCGCCACGGCGCGCCAGCTGACCCCGCAGCAGCTTGCGCAGGGCATCGAACGATTGCCGGAGTTGATCGAAACGGTCGACGGCGACCTCGGGCGTTACGCGATGGCGCAGAAACTGGTCGACGGCCTCAAGACCCGCGAGCAGGTCGACGACCTGCTGATCGAACGCGGCGTCGCCGACAGCGATGCCGACGGTGGCTTCCGCCAGATCGACCTGGACGCCTACCTCGGCCACCTCAACGGCGCGCTAAAGGCCGACGTGCGTCCGCAGGTCGCGGTGGTGGTCGCCGAAGGCGCGATCAGCGGTGGCGAGCAGTCGCCGGGCTCGATCGGCGGCGTCTCCACCGCGGCGCTGCTGCGCGAGGCGCGCGACGACGACAAGGTCAAGGCGCTGGTGCTACGGGTGGATTCGCCGGGCGGCGAGGTGTTCGCCTCCGAGCAGATCCGTCGCGAAGTGGTCGCGCTGCAGGCCGCCGGCAAGCCGGTGGTGGTGTCGATGGGCGACCTGGCCGCGTCGGGCGGCTACTGGATCTCGATGAACGCCGACCGCATCTACGCCGATCCGTCGACGATCACCGGTTCGATCGGCATCTTCGGTTTGATCCCGACCATCCCGCGCACGCTGGATAAGATCGGCGTGCACACCGATGGCGTCGGCACCACGCCGTTCGCCGGCGCGTTCGACATCACCCGCCCGCTGGATCCGCGGGTCGGCCAGGTGATCCAGTCGATCATCGACAAGGGCTATCGCGATTTCACCGGCAAGGTCGCCGATGCACGCGAGCGCAGCGTCGCGCAGATCGATGCGGTCGCGCGCGGCCGGGTATGGAGCGGCGCGCAGGCAAAACAGCGCGGGCTGGTGGATGAACTCGGCGGCCTGCAGGCGGCGATCGACGATGTCGCCGCGCGTGCCAAGCTCGGCAATGCCGACAAGTACGCGGTGCGTTACATCGAGAAGACGCCGACGCCGTTCGAGCGTTTCTTCAGCGGGTTCGCGCAGAGCCGCATCGGCGGTGCGTGGCTGCGCGATTCGGACTTCGCGCGCGGGCTCCTGGTGAAGCTGTTGCCGCAGGTCGCCGACGACCTGCGTTTCCTCGAGAGCGCGATCACGCCGACCCGCGGCGTGCCGGTGAAGGCGCTGGCGTATTGTTTCTGCGGCTTGTAATCGAGTTGCGGTACTGATTGGCGATAAAGCCCGGCTTCGCCGGGCTTTTTTGTGGGGGGCGAATCAACCGCTTCAGCGTCGCCACCAAACCCCGGTAAACCGCTTACCCCTCCGCCGCGTCGATGGTCGCGCGCTGTGCATCAGCGGCTTGCTGCGCCTCCGCTTCCACCGCCTTTGCGCGCTCGATCGGCGCCTGGATCGCATCGCGCATTTGGATCTGCCGCGCCTGCGGTACCGGCGGCTGCTTCTTGTCCGGCGGTTGCGGTTTCGAGCACGCAGCCAGCGTGGTCATCAACATCGCGGCAAAAAGTGTTCGCAACATCGCAGCGTCCTCCGTGGGGCCCGGGGCTATGCTACTCCCGTCGCGCACGCCCTTTCAGGAACAGGCATGGATCCCAAACGCTGGCGGCTGGACGGACAACTGGCGCTGGTCACCGGCGGCAGCGCCGGCATCGGCCGCGCGATCGCCCGCGAACTGCTCGGCTTCGGCGCCGACGTGCTGCTGGCCGCGCGTGACGCCACCGCGCTGGAACTGGCACGCGCCGAGTTGCTGGAGGATTTCCCCGAGCGCGAGGTACAGGGATTCGTCGCCGATGTCGCCATCGACGAACAACGCCGCGAGCTGCTCGACTGGGTCGAGGATTTCGGCGACGGCCTCCACATCCTGGTCAACAACGCCGGTGGCAACGTGGTCAAGGCCAGCACCGACTACAGCGACGACGAATGGCGGCAGGTGTTCGAGATCAACCTGTTCGCCGCGTTCGAACTCTCGCGCTACCTGCACCCGCTGCTGACCCGCCACGCGGCGTCGAGCATCGTCAATGTCGGCAGCGTGTCCGGGGAGACTTCGGTGCGCACCGGCGCGCCGTACGGCATGAGCAAGGCGGCGATGCACCAGATGACCCGCAACCTCGCGGTCGAGTGGGCCGAGGACGGCATCCGTGTAAACGCGGTGGCGCCGTGGTACATCCGCACCCGCCGCACCTCCGACAAGCTCGCCGACCCGGATTACCTCGACGAGGTGCTGTTGCGTACCCCGATCGGCCGTATCGGCGAGCCCGAGGAAGTCGCCGCCGCGGTGGCGTTCCTGTGCCTGCCGGCAGCGGGCTACATCACCGGCGAATGCATCGCGGTGGATGGCGGGTTTCTGCGTTACGGATTTTGAGAGCGGTTGCGCGCGTCACCTTTCGACCGGGCTTGGCCACATCGCCATCCGGAATAAACGGCGGATGCATTGGTGATCGACACACATGGGCCGATGCGCGCGTTAATCATCAGGCTGCGTGCCCTCACGCGCCAGCCACTGCTCTCGGGTGCGAGCAGACTGGCTGAAGGCTTCAGATGGATACCGCAGTGCAGCAAGCTTTGGCGGACGCCCAAGCTTAGAGTCGGCCTACGCGGGATTCACTTGGATCTCGCGGATCATTCCTTTTCGCCACATTTCGGGGTCACACACAATGAAATGCTGCTTCCTGACCACCACGCTCGCCAGCGCGATCGTGCTCTCCCTGGGTTTGTCCTCCGCGGCGCTCGCGTCGGGGCGTCCCGATCTGGTGTTGTCGGGTCTTAAGGAAGGGCGCGCGCATGTCGCCGGCGAGGTGCTGGTGAAATTCCGTGATGGCGCCAGCGCGACCGACCAGCTGGCCGTACATCAGGGAGTGGGAGCGCAGAAGGTCGATACCGTGCGCCAGGGTGGTGCCGGTAAAGGCGAACTGGCGTTGATGAAATTGCCGGCCGGCCTCGATGTCGCCGTCGCGGTGCGCGCGTTGAGCGCCGACCCGTCGGTCGAATACGTCGAGCCGAACTGGATCTACCAGCGTGCTGACGCTTCCAACGATACCTACTACACGAACGGTTCGCTGTGGGGGATGTACGGCGACGCCACCAACCCGGCCAACCAGTTCGGTTCGCAGGCCGGCGAGAAGTGGAACGCCGGCAAGACCAGCTGCGGCGACGTCTGGGTCGGCGTGATCGACGAAGGCTACATGCACACCCATGAGGACCTGGCGGCCAATGCCGGCAGGAACCCGGGCGAAATTGCGGGCGACGGCATCGACAACGATGGCAATGGCTACGTCGACGACGTCTACGGCTGGGACTTCGACGGCAACAACGACACCGTGTTTGACGGCGTCGGCGACGACCACGGCACCCATGTGGCCGGCACCATTGGTGGCGTTGGCGGCAATGGCAAGGGCGTGGCCGGCGTGTGCTGGTCGGTGAAAATGATCAACGCCAAGTTCCTCGGCAGCCGGGGAGGCACCACCGCCAATGCCATCAAGTCGGTCGACTACATGACCGACCTCAAGACCCGGCACAACCTGAACATGGTGGCGACCAACAACTCCTGGGGCGGCGGCGGCTTCTCGCAGGGCCTGAAGGATGCGATCGACCGGGCCGGCAACGCCAACATCCTGTTCATCGCCGCGGCGGGCAATTCGGGCGCAGACAACGACGCCACCGCCAGCTATCCATCAGGCTACACCAGCGCCAACATCATCGCCGTCGCGGCGCTGGTGAAGGACGGCACCCTGGCGTCCTATTCGCAATATGGCAAGACGACGGTCGACATCTGCGCACCGGGTTCTGCCATCTGGTCGACGGTGCCGGTCAGCAGCGGCCGCGGCAAGAACGCGACGGTGGCGTCGGGCTATGCCAGCTACAACGGCACCTCGATGGCGACCCCGCACGTGTCGGGCGCGGCGGCGTTGTACAAGTCGACCCGCCCCACCGCGACGGCCGCCGACGTCAAGGCAGGCATCATGGGCAGCGCGGTAGCAACGGCGTCATGCAACGGCAAGGTGGTCAGCAACGGCCGGCTCAACGTCAGCGGCTACTGATCGCTCGTTTGTAGCGTGACCAGCAAGGCCCGGCATTGCCGGGCCTTGTTTTTTTTGCGCGGGAGCTTCGCCCGTTGGGGAAGCTCTCAACACTTCGGCAACTCCCGCGCCATATCCCCCGCACGTCAGATGCCGCAGGTGCTCTCCCGCACGATCCGGCCGATGCGCTCGACGTCTGAATCGGCGTTGGCGCGGTTCGCGTCGCGGCCGAAACGCTGCACGGATTGCGACTCGCGCAGGCGTTGTTTCCAGCTTTCGCACAGGCTTTCGTCGGGGACGCGCTGGCACTTGTCGCTGGTCATCTCGCAGGCCTGGCCGGCGCCCATCGCCGGATCGCCTGACAGGCCGGTGGTCCGCAGCGGCGCGCAGCGTTGCGGTGGGTCGCCGTCGTCGCTGAGGTAGCGCTCGTTGTTGTAAGTGCGGCATTCGAACAGGATCGGGGGCGGCAGCCGGTCGGCGGCGGCGATGATTGCAGCGTCGGTGGTCGCAACGTCGGTGGTCAGTCGCGAGGCCGGGTTAGGTGCGGAGACGACGGGTACCGGCGGTGGCGTGTAGGCCGGCGCCGGGGTGGCCGTCACCGGTGCGGTGTCCATCACCCGGCGTTGCTGCTGGCTGCCCTTCGGGCATGGCACGTCGTTCTGCACCGTGAGCGCGCCGCCGGCATCGGTGCAGCGGTAGATCACCACGCCCTGTGCCTGCGCCGAGGCGGTGATCAGCGACGGGGACAACAGCACGGCAAAGCACAGGAACCAACGCATCATCGCGCTCCGCATTCGGTGGACAGGCGCGCGTCGATGCCGCGCTGTTCGGTGGTGATCTGTCGGCGCTCGCTCTGCAGCGCGCTGTGGTAGCGCCGGTCGAGGGCGTAGCGCCGGTCCTGCAGTCGCGCGCAGACTTCCTGCGGCGGCAGGGAGTGGCACTCGTCGCGTATCCAGGTGCCGGCCGGGTACACGACGCCCGTGTGGTAGTGGTGGGGAGGCGATGACGGCGGCATTGTCAGCCCGGGACGGAACTCGCGTGGCCTGGGGCGCGGCGCGCCGATGCGGTGACTCAGCGACGTGCCCCCGATCAACAGCGGATAACCCAGCGTCCACAGCGGCACCCAGCGCGGGTTTCCCTCGGCGGTGTCGCTGGTGTAGGCGTCGCCGTCCGGGGTTACGCATTCGTACAACGGACGCGGTGGAGTGATCACCACCACACGGGTGGTTTCAATCGGTGCTGGCGTGCGGGTGGCCTTGACGACGGGTGCGGCCGGGCGTGGCGGCGGATCGCTCGGACGCAGCATCTCGCGGGTCTCCTGACGCTCGCCCTTCAGGCACGGCGTATCGCGCAGGCTCAATCGGCCTTTTGCATCGGTGCAGCGGTAGATCGTGACTTCGGCTGCGTACGTGTTGCTGCATGCACTGGAAAGCAGCGCGGCCGCCAGCGTGGCAGCGGCGAGGAGAAGCAGTTGCCGG
>JALZKJ010000072.1 GCA_030859305.1 Pseudomonadota bacterium
ACCTCACGGTGATGCACGGCTTCTATCTGCGCACGTTCGCCGACTACGGCAACCATCCCGCGCTGACGCTGGCGTTCCTGCAGCACCTCGCGGCGACCATGCCGCAGTCGCTGGTGATCTTCATCGCCGAGCGCGACGGTCGTCCGATCGCCGGCGCGCTGTGCCTGCGCGGCGGCGACACGCTATACGGCCGTTATTGGGGCGCCGATGAGCAGCTGGCCGGTCTGCATTTCGAAACCTGTTACTACCAAGGCATCGACTACTGCCTGCGCGCAGGCCTGACCCGGTTCGAACCCGGCGCACAAGGCGAGCACAAGCTGGCGCGCGGCTTCATGCCGACCCTGGTCCACAGCCGCCACTGGATCGGCCACCCGCAATTCCGCGAGGCATTGCGAACCTGGTGCGCGCAGGAATCAGCATCGGTACGGCGCTACGCCACCACCCTCGCCCCGCATTCGCCGTTCAAGGCCGACCATGTCGAAGCCTCCCTTCCTGCTGCCGGCTGACCCGAAGGCGCCGTTCCCCGACCCGCGCCAGGCGCTGCGACAACCCGACGGGCTGCTGGCGGTGGGCGGCGACCTCGCGCCGGAGCGGCTGCTCAACGCGTATCGGCATGGCATCTTTCCGTGGTACTCCGACGGCCAGCCGATCCTGTGGTGGAGCCCGGATCCGCGCACCGTGTTCCGCACCGAGGGCGTGCATTTGTCATCGCGGTTCCGGCGCGGGTTGCGGCGCTCGAACTGGGTCATCCGCGCCGATACCGCCTTCGACAAGGTCGTTACGGCTTGCGCCCATGCACCACGCGCCGGGCAACCGGGCACCTGGATCACCGATGACATGCGCGCCGCCTACATGGCGTTGCATCGGCTCGGTCATGCCCACGCCGTGGAAGTGTTCGACGGCGAGCGGCTGGTCGGCGGGCTTTACGGCGTGGCGATCGGCAGGATGTTCTTCGGCGAGAGCATGTACAGCGCCGCATCCGGTGGGTCCAAGGTGGCGTTGGCAGGGCTGGCCCATCACCTGCACCAGTCTGGTTGGCCACTGCTGGATGCGCAGGTCCAGAACGACCACCTGCTCGGCCTTGGCGCGGAGTGCTGGCCACGCGAACGCTTTCTCGATGAGGTGGACACGCTGACCGCGCTGCCGGGGGTCGTGGGTTCATGGCAGGCGACTTTCGGCGAACTGCCGGCAAGCAGGCTGGCGTACCCAAACGGCTGAACAGGCATGGCGGGGGTTAACGATTTCTTTGCGCGCTTGGCCGGCGCGTGGCAGTATGTGCGGCTTCGCGGGCGCTATGCGCCCGTCTACAAGGTGAAACCAGGAAACACATGGCAAAAGACGACGTGATCGAATTCGAGGGCACGGTGGCGGAAACCCTTCCGAACACCATGTTCCGTGTACGTCTCGAAAACGGGCACGAGATCATCGCCCACATCTCCGGGCGGATGCGCAAGAACTACATCCGCATCCTGACCGGCGACAAGGTCAAGATCGAGATGACACCATACGACCTGAGCAAGGGGCGTATCACTTATCGCATGAAGTAATACGTATAAGTGTCTGATTAAAAAGGCGGCTGATGGCCGCCTTTTTGTTTGGGCGCGAACTAGTCGTGGCGGGGATCGAGATGATGCCCAAGAGAAAAGCGGCCGCGGGCCGCTTTTCCAACTCGCCGATCGAAACTGGCTGCTCACCCTCCAGCCTCCAGCTGACTACACCACCGTCGCCGGCAACAGCTTCTCCGGCTCGGACTGGGCGTCGACGATCAGCTCGTCGTCCTTGACATCGATCGTGACCCGGCCACCGCCGACCAGTTTGCCAAACAGCAGTTCGTCGGCCAGTGGGCGCTTGATCTTGTCCTGGATGACCCGCGCCATCGGCCGCGCGCCCATCAGCGGATCGAAGCCATGCTGGGCCAGCCAGTCGCGCGCGGTCGGAGTCGTCGACAAGGTGACGTCCTTTTCGTGCAGCTGCGCTTCCAGCTCGATCAGGAACTTGTCGACCACACGCAGGATGTGATCGAAGCCCAGCGCCTGGAACTGCACCACCGCGTCCAGCCGGTTGCGGAACTCAGGGGTGAAGCCTTTGCGGATCACTTCCATCGCATCACTCGAGTGATCCTGCCTGGTGAAACCGATCGAACGCCGCGCCGCCATCGCCGCACCGGCATTGGTGGTCATCACCAGGATCACGTTGCGGAAGTTCGCCTCGCGTCCGTTGGTATCGGTCAGCACACCGCGGTCCATGACCTGCAACAGAATGTTGAAGATGTCCGGATGCGCCTTCTCGACCTCGTCGAGCAGCAGCACGCAATGCGGGGTCTTGACGATCTTCTCGGTCAGCAGGCCGCCCTGGTCGAAACCGACATAACCCGGAGGCGCGCCGATCAGACGACTGACCGAATGCGATTCCATGTACTCGGACATGTCGAAGCGGACCAGCTCGATGCCGAGCTGCAGCGCCAGTTGTTTGGTTACCTCGGTCTTGCCAACGCCGGTGGGGCCGGCGAACAGGAAATTGCCGATCGGCTTGTCGGGATTGCCCAGGCCCGAACGTGCGAGCTTGATCGCCGAGGTCAAGGTATCGATCGCCGGGTCCTGGCCGAAGATCACCATCTTGAGGTTGCGCTCAAGGTTCCGCAGCACGTCCTTGTCGGTCGCCGAGACCTGCTTGGCCGGGATGCGCGCCATCTTGGCGACGATCATCTCGATCTCCTCGATATCGATCAGCGACTTGCGCGTTTCCAGCGGCAACAAACGCTGGCGCGCGCCGGCCTCGTCGATTACGTCGATCGCCTTGTCCGGCAGCAACCGGTCGCCGATATGCTTGACCGACAGGTCGACCGCCGCCTGCAGCGCGTCGTCGGCGTAGGTCACGCCGTGGTGGGCTTCGTAGCGGGGCTTGAGCCCCTGCAGGATCTCGAACGCCTCGCCGACGGTGGGCTCGACGATGTCGATCTTCTGGAAGCGCCGCGCCAGCGCGCGGTCCTTTTCGAACACGCTGCGGTATTCCTGGAACGTGGTCGAGCCGATGCAGCGCAACTCGCCGGTCGACAGCGCCGGCTTGATCAGGTTGCTGGCGTCCATGGTGCCGCCGCTGGCGCTGCCGGCGCCGATGATGGTGTGGATCTCGTCGATGAACAGCACCGCATCGGGCAGCTTCTTGAGCTGGGCCAGCACGGCCTTGAGTCGTTTCTCGAAATCGCCGCGATACTTGGTGCCGGCGACCAGCGCGCCCAGATCCAGCGCGTAGATGGTCGCGTCCTCCAGCACCTCGGGCACTTCGCCGTCGACGATGCGCTTGGCCAGGCCTTCGGCGATCGCGGTCTTGCCAACACCGGCCTCGCCGACGTACAGCGGGTTGTTCTTGCGGCGGCGGCACAGCACCTGGATCGTGCGTTCGACCTCGTCGGCGCGGCCGACCAGCGGGTCGATCTTGCCGTCGCGGGCGAGCTGGTTGAGGTTGACCGCGAACTCAGCCAAGGCGTCCGATTTGCCCTCGCCCTCGCTTCCCTCGACCGGCTTGGTTTCGCCGTCCTCATGCGGGTGCGGCGCATCGCCATCGCCGTGACGGGCGATGCCGTGAGACAGGTAATTGACGACATCGAGACGCACGATGTCCTGCTGATTGAGGTAATAGACGGCGTGCGAGTCCTTTTCGCCGAAGATCGCCACCAGCACGTTGGCGCCGGTGACCTCTTTCTTGCCCGATGACTGCACGTGGTAGACCGCGCGCTGCAGCACGCGCTGGAATCCGAGGGTCGGCTGGGTGTCGCGTTCGATGTCGTCGGGCAGCACCGAGACCGACGTTGCGATGGCCTGCTCGAGCTCCCCGCGCAGGCGCGGGAAATCGGCGCCGCAGGCCTTGAGCACGGCTTCGGCGGACGGGTTGTCGAGAAGTGCGAGCGCCAGGTGTTCGACCGTCATGTACTCGTGGCGCGCCTCGCGCGCGCGCTTGTAACACTGGCCGATGCTGTACTCGAGATCCTTGCTGAACATGGGGCGGACGCCTCCGGATGACGACTGCAATCCAAGATGGGGGCAGGCTTTGCTTTTTCCACGTCTTGCTTATGTCTTACGCAACGTCAACGGCGTTGGATTCAGGCCTTGTGCCAATCCCGTCCGCACGTCGATGGACCTCCTCCCACTTTTAGGCCCTTTCCATCGTGCACAGCAAGGGATGCTGGTTGAGTCTTGAGAATTCATTCACCTGCGCTACTTTCGACTCTGCGACCTCGCGCGTGAAAACCCCGCACACGCCGCGGCCGCGGGTATGCACGTGGAGCATGACCTGGGTGGCTTTCTCGGCGCTCATCGGGAAAAACCGCATCAATACCTCGACCACGAAATCCATCGGGGTGTAGTCGTCGTTGAGGATCAGCACGGAGTACAGCGGCGGGCGCGCGACTTCCGGCTTGGTGGTTTCCACCATCGCGCCGTGGCCATGTTCGTGTTCGGTGTGTCTGGGCATACGGCAATTATAGGAGCCGCAACCCGAACCGCCCATTGGACGCATCCGGGGGCGGCCGGCAGAATGCCGTTGTCGGGTTCGCCCCTCCGGCTTGGCCCTCCCGCTTACATACCCCCGACTGAACCCAGGATCCACATGCGCCCTACCCTCCACGTGACCGCGGCTCTGTTGCGACTCACCCCCCCGATGTCCGGCCCATGAGCTATCGCGAAGGTCGTTTCTGGCAACCCGACGTAACCGTCGCCACGGTGGTGGTCGACGGCGGCCGCCTGCTGATGGTGGAGGAGCGCGTCGGCGGCGAGCTGGTGTTGAACCAGCCCGCCGGGCACCTGGAACCCGATGAAAGCCTGCTGCAGGCCGCGCTGCGAGAAACCCGCGAGGAAACCGGCTGGGACGTCCGGCTGACCGCATTTGTCGGTGCCTATCAGTGGAAGGCGCCTGCCCAGGCCGATGGCAGTGGCGGTCGCCATTACCTGCGCTTCGCTTTCGCTGCCGAACCGATCGGGCATGACCCTGCGCGTGCGCTCGACGAAGGCATCGTCCAGGCGCTCTGGCTGACGCCGGCCGAGCTGCAGGCGCAGCAGGCGCGGCATCGCAGCCCGCTGGTCTGGCGCACTGCGGCCGACTTCCTCGCCGGGCGTCGGCAGCCGCTGGACGTGTTGCAGCAACTGGCATGAGCACCGCGTCAGCCAGGCAATGACGAGCTAACCATGACGAGCAAACAATGACGGGCAAACCGCGCACCATCGTCGGCATGTCCGGTGGCGTCGATTCATCGGTGGCGGCGTTGCTGTTGCGTGATCGCGCGATCGCGCATCAGGACGAGTCGATCGCCGGTTTGTTCATGCAGAACTGGGCCGACGACGGCAGTGGCGAAGCGCAGGACAGTGCCAGTGTTGCTGGAGGCAGGAAGCCGAAAGCGAGCGACTGCCGTGCGGAGGACGACCGGCGCGATGCGGTCGCGGTCAGCGGACGGCTCGGGGTGCCGATTCATTTCCGCGACTTTTCCGGCGAGTACTGGAACGGTGTGTTTGAGCACTTCCTCGCCGAATACGCGGCCGGGCGCACGCCGAACCCGGACGTGCTGTGCAATCGAGAGATCAAGTTCAAGCATTTCCTCGATGCCGCGCGCGAACTCGGCGCGCAGTTCATCGCCACCGGCCATTACGCCCGGGTCGAACATCGCGGCGACGGCCATGCGTTGCTGCGCGCCGTCGATCGCAGCAAGGACCAGAGCTACTTCCTGCACCAGCTCGGCCAGGCGCAGCTCGCGGCCACCCGCTTCCCGCTCGGTGGCCTGTTGAAAAGCGAGGTCCGCCGCATCGCCGCCGAGGCGAACCTTCCCACCGCGGCGAAAAAAGATTCCACCGGCATCTGCTTCATCGGCGAGCGTGACTTCCGCGAATTCCTCGGCCGCTACCTGCCTGCGCGTCCTGGCGAAATCCGTGCGGTCAACAGAAGCGCGATCAATAATGGAGTGCCGGCCGGGCCGGTCGTCGGAGAACATCCGGGCGTGTTCTATTTCACCCTCGGCCAGCGCGAAGGCTTGAACATCGGTGGCGTTCGCGGCTTCGAGGCGGCGCCGTGGTACGTGGTCGGCAAGGATGTGCCTGGCAATGTGCTGTACGTCGACCAAGGCGTCGACAGTCCGTGGCTGCAGTCCACTCTGCTGTGGTCGGAACCGGCCCACTGGATCGCCGGCGCGCCTCCCGCGCCACGCTTCACGTGCACCGCGCAAACGCGTTATCGACAAGCCGATGAAGCCTGCGAGGTCGCGATAGCGGATGATGGGACGCTGTCGGTACGCTTCGCCCGCCAGCAACGCGCGGTCACGCCCGGGCAATCGCTGGTGCTGTATGACGGCGACGCCTGTCTCGGCGGCGCGGTGATCGCTGCCACCGACGCCCCTCTCGAACAACGTTTTTCAAGGCCCACGCTGCATGAGTGAATCAGGTTCCCGGAAAGCAGGCTCCAAGTCGATGTTCAACCCGATGTCCGAGCGTGTGCTGGCGCTGGCCGGACTGGTGCAGGCGCTGGCGCAGGTACGTCGCATCGCCGACACCGGCCAGGCCGATGCGGCCGTGCTGGGCACCGCGCTGGACTCGGTGTTCCGCGTCGATGCGGACTCGCCGGCCGAGGTCTACGGCGGCGTTGCGGCGGTGCGTCCCGGGCTGGTGCTGTTGCGGGATTATTTCGAGGGTGGCAACAACGCCAGTCCTGCACCCGACGAGCAATTGCCGCGGCTGGCGTTGGCGGTGATGCAGCTGGAACGCCGCTTCGTGCGTGACGACGAGATGGCCGGTCGCGTGCATGCCGGCATCCTCGCCCAGTCGGCGGCGGCGCAGCGCCAGGGCAATACCCACCCCGAGGTCCTGTCGGCGCTCGGCGCTCTGTATTCGGAAACCCTCAGCCATCTGCGCCCACGCGTGCTGGTTCAGGGCAATCCGCATTATCTGGGACAGGCCAGTGTGGTGGCCGAGGTGCGCGCGGTGCTGCTGGCGGCCGTGCGATCGGCGGTGCTGTGGCGGCAACTCGGTGGCAGCCTGTGGGATTTCCTGCTGCGCCGGCGCGAGCTGGCCGCTGCCGCGCGCGCGTATCTGGCCTGATCTGGGCTGATCACAAAAAAGATGTTGCAGGTGCAAACACCACGGCAGGAAAATCACGTTTGCGGCATAATTACGGGGCTTCCCCTGCGGTGATTTCCGCTGGCGC
Organism: Pseudomonadota bacterium; assembly: GCA_030859305.1. GTDB lineage: Bacteria > Pseudomonadota > Gammaproteobacteria > Xanthomonadales > Xanthomonadaceae > Lysobacter_K. Next base: position 7,183 of record JALZKJ010000072.1, read on the forward strand.
CTTCTACCGGCGCCTCCGTCCCGCATTCCCTTCGCTGCAAGCCACGGAGCCCCCAATGGCAGACTCCTTCGCCACCCGCGCGCAACTCGACGTCAACGGCAAGTCCTACACTTATTACAGCCTGCCCACCCTGGGCAAGCGCTTCGACCTGGGCAAACTGCCCTACTCGATGAAGATCCTGCTGGAGAACCTGCTGCGCCACGAGGATGGCGGCGTCACGGTCGGCAAGGAGCACATCGAGGCGGTCGCGCAATGGGACTGCAAGGCCGAACCCGACATCGAGATCGCCTTCATGCCGGCGCGCGTGGTGCTGCAGGACTTCACCGGGGTGCCGTGCGTGGTCGATTTCGCGGCAATGCGCGACGCCGTCCACAAGCTCGGCGGCAAGGCCAGCCAGATCAACCCGCTGATTCCGTCGGAACTGGTCATCGACCACTCGGTGCAGGTCGATGCCTACGGCAGTCCCGAGGCACTGGATCTCAACGGCAAGATCGAGTTCGAGCGCAATCAGGAGCGTTACAGCTTCCTGCGCTGGGGCCAGAAGGCGCTGGAGAACTTCAAGGTGGTGCCGCCCAACACCGGCATCGTCCACCAGGTCAACCTGGAGAACCTGGCGCGCGTGGTCTGCGACCGTGAGGTGGATGGTGTGTTGCAAGCGTTCCCCGACACCGTGTTCGGCACCGACAGCCACACCACCATGATCAACGGTCTCGGCGTGCTCGGCTGGGGCGTTGGCGGCATCGAGGCCGAAGCGGCGATGCTCGGCCAGCCCTCTTCGATGCTGATCCCGCAGGTGGTCGGCTTCAAGCTGACCGGCAAGCTGCCCGAAGGCGCCACCGCCACCGACCTGGTGCTGACCGTCACCCAGATGCTGCGTTCGTTGGGCGTGGTCGGCAAGTTCGTCGAGTTCTTCGGCGACGGCCTGCCGGGCCTGCCACTGGCCGACCGCGCCACGATCGCCAACATGGCGCCGGAATACGGCGCGACCTGCGGCATCTTCCCGATCGACGCCGAATCGCTCACTTACCTGCGCCTGTCCGGTCGCACCGAAGAACAGATCGCACTGGTCGAGGCGTATGCGAAGGCCCAGGGGATGTGGCACGAACCCGGCCAACCCGAAGCGCACTATTCGGCCACGCTCGAGCTGGACCTGGCCGAGGTCAAACCGTCGCTGGCCGGCCCGAAGCGCCCGCAGGACCGCGTGCTGCTGGAGAAGATGCAGGAGAACTTCCACGCCAACCTCGAAGGCATGACCGCCAACCGCAAGCTGAGCTACGAAAGCATCACCGACTTCAAGGAGGAAGGTGGCGCGCAGCCGCAGGCCGAGCACCTGGCCGCCAAGCCGGTCTCGGTGATCAATATCGCCGACAACGAGCACGAACTGACCGACGGCTCGGTGGTGATCGCCGCGATCACCTCCTGTACCAACACCTCCAACCCGGCGGTGATGCTGGGCGCCGGCCTGCTTGCGCGCAACGCCGCGGCCAAGGGCCTGAAGGCCGCGCCGTGGGTCAAGACCTCGCTCGGGCCGGGCTCGCTGGTGGTCACCGACTACCTCAAGAAAGCTGGGCTGCTCGACGACCTCGAGAAACTCGGCTTCTACGTTGTCGGCTACGGCTGCACCACTTGCATCGGCAACTCCGGGCCGTTGCCGGAGGTGGTATCCAAAGGGATCGCGAAGAACGACCTCGCGGTGGCCGCGGTGCTCTCGGGCAACCGCAACTTCGAGGGCCGCATCCATGCCGAAGTGAAGATGAATTATCTCGCCTCGCCGCCGCTGGTGGTGGCCTATTCGATTGCCGGCACGGTCGACATCGACCTGACCAAGGATGCACTGGGACACGATGCCGATGGCCAGCCGGTCTACCTGCGTGACATCTGGCCGACCAACAAGGAAATCGGCGACATGATCGCCGCCACCGTCGGCCCGGAACTGTTCGCGCAGAACTACGCCGACGTGTTCAAGGGCGGCAGTCGCTGGAACGCGATCACCTCCCCGGAAGGCGAGTCGTTCGAGTGGGACGCGTCCTCGACCTACATCAAGAACCCACCCTACTTCGATGGCATGACCATGGACGTGGGCAGCATCGACGACGTGCGTGGCGCGCGCGTGCTGGGGCTGTTCGGTGACTCGATCACCACCGACCACATCTCCCCGGCGGGCAACATCAAGAAGGACTCGCCGGCGGGGCAGTTCCTGCAGGAGCGCGGCGTGCAGCCGGCCGACTTCAACAGCTACGGCAGCCGTCGCGGCAACGATGACGTGATGGTGCGCGGCACGTTCGCCAACATCCGCATCAAGAACCTGATGCTGGGTGGCGAGGAAGGTGGCAACACCTTGCACTTCGCTGCCGATAATGGCCCCGGTGATCGCATGTCGATCTACGAGGCGGCGATGCTCTACAAGGCCGAGGGCACACCGCTGGTGGTGTTCGCGGGCAAGGAATACGGCACCGGCTCATCGCGCGACTGGGCGGCCAGGGGCACCAACCTGCTTGGGGTGAAGGCCGTCGTGGCCGAGAGCTTCGAGCGTATCCATCGCTCCAACCTTGTCGGCATGGGCGTGCTGCCGTTGCAGTTCAAGGATGGCGAGAGCGTGCGCACCCACGGCCTTGATGGCTCGGAAACGATCGACGTGATCGGCCTCGACGATGGCGTCTCCAAGCGCGCGACTGTGGTGGCCAGGAAAGCCGACGGCAGCGAGCAGACTTTCGAGGTCAAGGTGCTGCTGTTGACACCGAAGGAAGTGGAATACTTCCGCCACGGCGGCATCCTGCATTACGTGCTGCGCCAACTGGCTGCGAAGAAAGCAGCCTGACCGGCTTCGGATCGAGCGGAAGCCCCGCCGGCGGCATGGCCGCCGGCCTTCGTCAGAGCGCGAACCCGTGGTTCGCAAGCGCTCTGACTCAGCCACCACGGCGGCATCCTGCATTACGTGCTGCGCCAGTTGGCTGCGAAGAAAGCGGCCTGACC
>JALZKJ010000076.1 GCA_030859305.1 Pseudomonadota bacterium
GTTCGATGTACTGGATGCACTCGAAGCCGAACCAGCCGACCAGGCCGCCGCTGAAACCGGGCAGGCCGGCGAGCTTCGGCACCGAGTGTTCGGTGCGCAGGCGCTCGACTTCGGCGTACGGGTCCTCGACCTGGCGCGCCTCGACGAGCTCGCCGTGTTCGGTGACGTACAGCATGTGGCCGGCGAACGCGTACACGCGCCTGGCCGGCAGGCCGATGATCGAGTAGCGGCCGAAGCGTTCGCCGCCTTCCACCGATTCGAACAGGTAGGTGTGCGGGCCGTCGGCCAGCTTGAGATACACCGACAGCGGGGTGTCTAGGTCGGACAGCACCTCGCGTACGACCGGGATGCGGGTGTGGCCGTCAGCGGCCTGCTGCTGGAACTGCTCGGCGGTGAGCGTGTGGGGCGAGGTCATGCGGCGCTTCCTTGGGGTGCTGGGGTGCGGGGACGGCGGCTGGCAGCGGCCACCCTCGCCAACCCGTGTCGGCACAGAAGGAATGCGGGTTCGCCCGGGAGTTCATGCGGCGTACTTTAGCGGGGTCGTGGGATGTACGCGATGCCCGGTGTTTCCTTCCGCCTCCGGGACCGGTTCGCGCGATCAGTTCACCCATCCCGCTTCGCCGTACCCTCACCCCAGTCCGCCGCCGCAGGAGAGGGAGCCAATCCACTACGCAGGCAGCAATACGGGCGGCGGCTCCGGCGCCTCGTCATCGGCTGACAACGGCAGCGGGTTGCCCGGCGGCCGCAACAGCGGACAACCCGGCGGCAGGTGCATGCGCACGCGGCCGGCGACGCAATCGATGCGGAAGCGGCGGGCCTCGACCGGCTCGCCGTCCAGGTTGAGCGAAAACGGCTGCAGCGACTCGATCTCTACCCCGGGCAGCTGCGTGCGCACCGCCACGCGATCCAGCGCGCCCTGCTTGCCCTCGGTGAGCAGCGTGGCGACGGTGGCGCCGACCTCGCCTTCCAGCTCCGGGACGATGGTCAGGTCGAGCAGGTCGTCGTCGATCACCGCGTCCGGGCACAGCGCCTGGCCGCCGCCGGCCTGGCGGCCGTTGCCGATGCCGAGCGCGATGAACCCGCCCTGCCATTCGAACGTGGCGCCGTTGGCTTGCAGTCCGCGGATGCGCGCCTGGATCGGTTCGATGTGGCCGAGTTGGGTGATGCCGGTGATCAGGTAGGCCAGGCCGCCGAGCATCTTCTTCAGGCCTTGGTCGGTATCGATGGTGACCTGGGTGCCGAAACCGCCGCTGGCGAGGTTGGCGCACCAGCGGCTGGGGTGGTCATCGGCATCGATCCGCAGCAGGTCGATCGTCTGGGCGACGCTGGCATGTACCAGCGCGAGGGCTTCGGCGGGATCGACCGGGATCTGCGCAGCGGTGGCGAAATCGTTGGCGGTGCCCATCGGCACCAGCGCCAGACTCGGCAGTTGTTCGGCGGCTTCGTCGCGGTTGGCGAGCGTGCTTGCGACCTCGCTGAGGGTGCCGTCGCCACCGGCCGCAATCACGGTATCGACGCCATCGGCGATAGCTTCGGCGATGTAGCGTCCAGCGTCGCCACGTTCCCAGGTCACCCGTACGTCCAGCGTCACGCCGCGCTGACGCATGGCCATCACCGCGTCGCGCAGCGGTTGATCGCCCGCACACTTGCCGTTGAGGATCAGGCACCAGCGGGGGCTCGGCATGCGGACTCTCGGGGTTGTGGGCGGGATGGCGGACGTGCGCTGCAGGCTAGCAGCGGGCGCGAAAAAATCCGTGAAACGCAGATGTCATCACCGCGTCATGGTCGACCCGGAGCATGCAAGGCCATAGCAGGGACGACGGACGGAGGCGGGATTGCCTCCAATCATTCAAAAGGCCGATGCCGGGTGATCGGGGTCGGCTTTTTTCTGGTGTCCACCTGGGTAGAGCCGAGCTTGCTCGGCTTGCACAGGAATGCGGAATCCGGACAGCCTGACAAGCTCGGCTTGCGTCGCCGGTTATCGGGCAGCCGAGCAAGATCGGCTCTACGTGGGGCGTGATCGGGCAGCCGAGCAAGCTCGGCTCTACGTGGTGCGTGATGTTGCGACGTTACCCGCGCGCGTCGGCCACCGCCGACTTCATCCGCCCGATCACGTCCGCGTAATCGGGCGCATTGAAGATCGCCGAGCCGGCCACGAATGTATCGGCGCCGGCCGCGGCGATCTCGGCGATGTTGTCGGCCTTGACCCCGCCGTCGATCTCCAGCCGGATCGCGCGGCCGCTGCGGTCGATCCTCTCGCGCACGCGGCGCAGTTTCTCCAGCGTCGACGGAATGAACGACTGGCCGCCGAAACCCGGGTTGACCGACATCAGCAGCACGAGGTCGAGCTCGTCGAGCACCCAGTCCAGCACTTCGATGGGCGTTGCCGGGTTGAGCACCAGCCCGGCCTGGCAGCCGTGCGACCTGATCAGCTGGATCGTGCGGTGCACGTGCGCAGTGGCCTCGGGGTGGAAGCTGATCACGCTGGCGCCGGCGGCGGCGAAGTCGGGGACGATGCGGTCGACCGGCTGCACCATCAGGTGCACGTCGATCGGCGCGGTCACGCCGTGCTTGCGCAGCGCTTCGCAGACCAGCGGCCCGATCGTGAGGTTGGGCACGTAATGGTTGTCCATCACGTCGAAATGCACCCAGTCGGCGCCGGCGGCGAGCACCGCGTCGACCTCCTCGCCGAGCTTGGCGAAGTTGGCCGAGAGGATGGACGGGGCGATGACGGTCGGTTGCATGGCGGGGCTCGGACGGGCAGGCGGGCATTGTCGCCTCCGTTGGGCGCCGGTGAAAGCGCGAGCCCGCTCGGAGGCATCCAGGATCGTGACGATGTCGTCTTGAAGTCCCTGCATACGGACATGCAGCATCACCGTAGCCGGTGGTGACAATAAACCCGCCGTCTTGTCGATCGAACTCAGGGCCCGAACCGCATCGCTCAGCCGCGCTTGCGCAAGGTCCTGATGCGGTCGTAGGCGCCATTGATCTCGCGCGCCTTGGCCTCGGCCTGCTGGCGCAATTCGGCTGCGGCGCCGGCCATGCGGTCGGGGTGGTACTGCGAGATCAACCGTCGATAGGCCTGGTCGACCTCGGCATCGGTCGCCTCCGGCGTGAGGCCGAGCGCGGCATATGGGTTGTCGCGGCGCAGCTTGGCCTTGCCGGCGAACCAGTCGCTGTCGAAGGCGTGGCCGATCAGCAGGCCCAACAGCGCGCCCAACAGCGGGTTGACCCGCAGCAGCGCGGCGCCGGCGAAGAAACCCAGCAATTTTCCGTACCAGCGCTTCATGGCTCGATCTTCATGCCGGTTTCCGTGATGGATCGGTGCGTGTGCGGTAGTCGTTGGCCCGCGAAAAAAAACACCGGCCAGGCAGTGTACCTGCAAGCCTGCGCGCGCCGGCGTACACTGCCCGGCCCCTGTCGCGCCCGCGCGCGGTCATGACGGCAACGTGGCAGGGCCTGCTTGCACCTTGGGGGCTACACGTTGTCCATGATTCTGCTGCGACCATCCCTGTCCGAATCGACATTGCCCGGCCTGCCGTTGCGCCACCGCGGCAAGGTGCGCGATGTATTCGACCTGCCTGCTGAGCGGTTGCCTGCCGGCACGCCTTCCGGCGATTACCTGCTGATGGTCGCCACCGACCGGCTCAGCGCGTTCGACGTGGTGCTGCCCGACCCGATCCCCGGCAAGGGCGAGATGCTGTGCCAGATCAGCAACTTCTGGTTCGCCAAGACCGGGCATATCGTGCCCAACCACCTGACCGCTATCGATGTCGCCGCGGTGCTGCCCGAAGGCGTCAATCCCGCGCTGTACTTGCAGCGCTCGGTGGTGACCAAGCGGCTCAAGCCGGTGCCGATCGAATGCATCGCGCGCGGTTACGTGATCGGCAGCGGCTGGAAGGACTACCAGCGCACCGGCCGGATCAGCGGCATCGCCCTGCCGGATGGTTTGCAGCAGGCTCAGAAACTCGATTCGGCGATCTTCACCCCGTCGACCAAGGCCGCGGCCGGCGACCACGACGAGAACATCGACTTCGATACCGCCGTGCGCCTGTGCGGTGCCGAACTGGCCGAAGCGGTGCGCGCCGCGACGCTGCGGCTGTATCGCCATGCCGCAGACTTCGCCGCCGAACGCGGGATCCTGCTGGCCGACACCAAGTTCGAGTTCGGCACCGACGCCGATGGCCGCCTGTACGTGATGGACGAGATGCTGACGCCGGATTCGTCGCGTTACTGGCCGGCCGACGAGTACCAGGTAGGCAGCAGTCCGCCGAGTTACGACAAGCAGTTCGTGCGCGATTACCTGGAGGCGCTCGGGTGGGACAAGACCCCGCCCGGGCCGAATCTGCCGGCGGAGGTGATCGAGCGCACACGGGCGAAGTACGCCGAGGCGTTGCAGCGGTTGGCGGGCATCGACATCGACATCGATTGATCTCCGCAGCGAGACCCGTCATGGACACTGCCACCCGCCAGATCGATCGCTGGTTCGCCAGTTATTCCGGCGACCATCGCAATTCCACCAACCAATGGATCCACGTGGTCGCGGTGCCCCTGATCCTGTGGAGCGTGATCGCGCTGTTGTGGTGCATCCCGTCGCCGGGCACGCTGTTCCGCGCCGGGTTCTGGGCCGCGCTGGTGATGTTCGCGGCGTGGTGTTTCTACTATCGCGCCTCGCGCAAACTCGGTGTCGGCATGCTCGCGATGTTCGTGCTGATGGCGTGGCTCACGCACCAGTTGTACGACGGCTTGGGCGCGACCAACCTGCTGGGGCTGGCGATCGGGGTGTTCGTGCTGGCGTGGATCGGCCAGTTCGTCGGCCACAAGATCGAAGGCCAGAAGCCGAGCTTCCTGACCGACCTTACCTACCTGCTGATCGGGCCGGCGTGGGTGATGGCGAAGCTGTATCGCAAGCTGGGCTGGTCGTACTGACCGATGCGTGGGGCCGTTGTTGCCGCTGACACCTCGATCGCCCACTGCACAAGAGCAGATCTCCCCCAGGCCCTTTTTTTCAGAAAGCGCCACAGATAAAGCCGGGCGTGCTCACGCGCTTGCGAGGATGATGGTCCCATGCCCCCACGCGACCTCGTCCTCGTCCTGCTGATCTGCATCGCCTGGGCGCTGAACTTCCTGACCTCGGCGCTCGCATTGCGCGAGATACCGCCGTTCCTGTTCACCGCGCTGCGGTTCGCGATGCTTGGGCTGCCGCTGCTGTTCGTGCTCAAGCGGCCGTCGCCGGGGCAGTGGCCGCGACTGATTGCGGTGTGCCTGTGCGTGGGCGTGGCGCATTTCGGGCTGAGCTTTCTCGCGTTGAAACTGGCCGGCAACCTGTCGTCGCCGGCGATCGTGATGCAGAGTTACGTGCCGATGACCGCGCTGCTGGCGTGGTGGCTGCTCGGCGAGCGTTTCGGCTGGCGCACCGGGCTGGCGATCGCGGTGAGTTTCGGCGGCGTACTGGTGCTGGGCTTCGATCCACTGGTGTTCGATCGACCCGACGCGCTGGCGATGATGCTGGTGTCGGCGTTGTTCCTGGCGATCGGCACCGTGCTGATGAAGGGCCTGCGCGGACTCGACGTGTTCAGCCAGCAGGGCTGGACGGCGCTGATCGCGGTGCTGCCGCTGGTGGGATTGAGCGTGGTGTTCGAACCCGATGCGTTCGCGCAGTTGCGCCAGGCGACGTGGATCGGCTGGGCGGGCGCGGCGTATGCGGCGTTTGCGTCGTCTCTGCTCGGGCACGGGCTGTATTACGTGCTGATCCAGCGCCATCCGGTCGCGCAGGTGATGCCGTGGCTGCTGCTCACGCCGGTGTTCGCGGTCGCGCTGGGCATCGTGTTCTGGGGCGACCGGCCCGGACCGGCGATGTGGGTCGGCGGCGCGATGGTGCTGGGCGGGGTGCTGATGGTGGCGCTGCGGGCGCTGACCAAGGCGCGCACGATCGTTCCGGCGGAGACGCCGTAGGGCAGGTCTCAAACCGCCCTACTCGAACATCGGCGCTTCCGGGATGAACCGCCGCGGCGCATAAGCGAAATCGTGCGTCGCCGGTGTTGCATCGAACACCAGATCGTCGCGCATGCGCTGCAACGCGGCATTGCCGAGGTCCGGTGCGCGGCCGCTGATGCGTGCCGCCTGTACCGCCAGCCGGAACAACGGCGCCGGCAGCTCGACCAGCCTCGCCGGCGGCTGCAACGTGGCCAGCACCCGCGCGACCATCTCGCGATAAGGCAAGGTCTCGCCGCCCGGCAATGCATAGGCGTGGCCGTGGCTCGCTACCACATCGATCGCCTGCATCGCGGCATCGGCGAGATCCTCGACGTGCACCGGCTGGCGCAGGCCGCCGGCATCGCGCGGCAACGGGAACCAGCCGAACCGTCGCGCGATCGACGCAATCCGGGTCAGTGTGGCATCGCGCCCGGCGCCGTAGACCAGGGTCGGGCGCAACAACGTCGCCGCCGCGCCACGCGCCTGCGCCGTCGCGAACACGCCTGCCTCGCCCTCGCGCAAACGCCGTGCGAGATCGCGCTCGGACGCATCGGCCGAATCGCGCTTGACCTCCACGCTGGTCGATCCGAACGCGATCACCCGCGCGGTTTCGATCGCCGCCGCCGACCCATACCACTGCGCGAACGCGTCCAGCGGACCGCAGCTGATCACCGCGTCGACCCGCGCGGGCAACGGCGGCAACGCGGCGAGATCGCCACGCAGCCACTGCACGCCATCGCCGTCACGCTGCGGCTGTCGCGACAATGCGGTGATTCGCCAGTCCTGCCGTTGCAGCCGCTGCAGCAAGGGCCGGCCGATCTGGCCACTGCCGCCGAAGATCAGTGCCTCGCGCAAGAACGGCCTCCAAGGGTCGCGTGTCGACCCTCGCCGGACACGCCGACCTGGGCTTGCTCGCATGCGGTTGTATTAATACGTATCACCGGCCGGAATGCCGTCGGAAGTGGCGTCGCGGCTAGCATACGCACTGGCCTCGCCGAGCGGCCGGCACGACGCGTTCGGTTAGAATCGATCGCTGCGGAGCGCACGACACTCCGCGCCACGCCCTCCCGATACCCCTTTGCGCATGCCGCGCCCTCCCCTGGAGCGAGATGCTGGAACTGCTGCTAGCCCTGCCGTTCGTGTTGGCCGTGTGGGTACTGCTGGCCCGCGGCGTATCACGCAAGACCACGGCATGGCTGGCAGGCGCGGCGCCGCTGCTCGGCCTGCTGTTGCTCGGGCTGATGACGCCGGCGGTGCTGGGCGGCGAGCTGCCGCAGGTCAGCCACGCGTGGCTGCCGCAGATCGGGCTGGCGTTCTCGCTGCGGCTGGACGGGCTGGCGTGGATGTTCGCGCTGATGGTGCTGGCGATCGGCGGGCTGGTGGTGATGTACGCGCATTACTACCTCGGCGCGCGCGAGGACGTACCGAAGTTCTTCGCCTACCTGCTGCTGTTCATGGGCGCGATGCTCGGCATGGTGCTGGCCGGCAACCTGCTGCTGCTGGTGGTCTTCTGGGAACTGACCTCGATCACCTCGTTCCTGCTGATCGGCTACTGGTCGCACCGGCGCGAGGCCCGCGAAGGTGCGCGCATGGCATTGACGATCACCGGCGCGGGCGGGCTGGCGTTGCTCGGCGGCGTGTTGCTGATCGGCCGGATCGTCGGCAGTTACGAGCTCGACGCGGTGTTGGCTGCGGGCGACGCGATCCGCGCGCACGCGACCTACCCGCTGTTGCTGGGCCTGGTGCTGCTGGGCATCTTCACCAAGAGCGCGCAGTTCCCGTTCCACTTCTGGCTGCCGCACGCGATGGCCGCGCCGACGCCGGTGTCGGCCTACCTGCATTCGGCGACGATGGTGAAGGCCGGCGTGTTCCTGCTGGCGCGGCTGCACCCGAGCCTGGCCGGCACCGACCTGTTTTTCTACGTGGTCACCAGCGTCGGCGCGGCGACGGTGCTGATCGGCGCCTGGAACGCGATCTTCCAGCACGACCTCAAAGGCCTGCTGGCGTATTCGACGATCTCGCACCTGGGGCTGATCACGCTGCTGTTCGGGCTGTCGACGCCGCTGGCGGTGGTCGCGGGCATTTTCCACACGCTCAACCATGCGACGTTCAAGGCCTCGCTGTTCATGGCCGCGGGCATCATCGACCACGAGACCGGCACCCGCGACATGCGCCGGCTCGGCAACCTGCGCCGCTACCTGCCGTACACCAGCCTGCTGGCGATCATCGCCACCCTGGCGATGGCGGGCATCCCGTTGCTCAACGGCTTCCTGTCGAAGGAAATGTTCTTCGCCCAGGCGCTGGAGATCGAGGGCCATCGATCGATGCAGATCGCGATCACGATCGCGGCGTCTCTGGCCGGTGTGTTCGGCGTCGCCTACAGCCTGCGGTTCGTGCACGACACGTTCTACGGCATCGGGCCGCGCGCGGTCTCGCGCGAGATCCACGAGCCGACACGCTGGATGCGCACGCCGGTGATGGTGCTGGTGCTGCTGTGCCTGGCGGTCGGCATCGTGCCGGCATACACGGTGGCACCGGTGCTGGCGGTGGCGGCCGGGTCGGTGCTCGGCGAGGCGATGCCGGCATACAGCCTGGCGCTGTGGCACGGCTTCAACCTGCCTCTGATGATGAGCCTGGGCGGTGTGATCGGCGGCGTGGCGCTGTACTTCGGCCTGCGCCGGCTGTTCGACATGCACGCGATCGTCCGCCGCACCTTCGGCCGGCAGATGTTCCGCGTCAATACCCTGGCGGTGTTGGCGATGGCGCGCCGGCTCACGTTCAAGGTCACCAACGGCAGTCTGCAGCGGTCGTTGTGGTGGGTGTGGGTGACCTTGCTGGCGGTCGCGATCGCGCCGGCGTTGGGCGGCATCCTGGGCGGCATGCAGACCCCGGGCCAGCCGCTGCCACTGATCGGCTGGGTGTTGTGGGCGCTGCTGATCGCCGCGACCTGCGCGACCGTGGCCTTGCATCGGCAGCGGCTGTTGGCGCTGATCGTGGTCGGCTCGGTCGGGCTCGCGGTCAGCCTGGTGTTCGTGTTCCTGTCCGCGCCGGACCTGGCGCTGACCCAGTTGCTGGTGGAGATGGTGACCATCGCGCTGATGCTGCTGGCGCTGAACTACCTGCCCGACGAATCGGTGCCGAGCAACACCCGCGCGCGCCGCTGGCGCGACGGCGCGATCGCGCTGGCCGCGGGCGCCGGCATCGGCGGACTGGCCTATGCGGTGATGACCCGCCCGGCCGACACCATCGCCGGCGAACTGCTCGTGCGCTCGCTGCCGGAGGGTTACGGCAGCAACGTGGTCAACGTGATCCTGGTGGATTTCCGCGGCTTCGACACCCTGGGCGAGATCACCGTGTTCGGCATCGCCGGACTGGTGGTGCACGCGTTGTTGCGGCGCACGCGCATGGCCCCTGAGCAGATCATGCCGGGCGAACCCGACCGGTTGCCGATGCCGGCCAACCTCAGTCAACTGCTGTTTCCGCTGGCGCTGGCGGTGTCGGCGTACCTGTTCCTGCGCGGCCACAACCAGCCCGGCGGCGGTTTCATCGCCGGCCTGGTGCTGGCGATCCCGTTGCTGCTGCAATACGTGCTGCTGGGCTCGCAATATGTGGAGTCGCGCATGGGCTTCGATTACGTCCGCTGCATCGGCGTCGGACTGCTGGTCGCGCTCGTCACCGGCCTGGTGCCGATGCTGCTGGGCCTGCCGTTCCTGACCAGCGGCCACGTCGTGCCGTGGCTGCCGCTGATCGGCAGCGTGCCGCTGACCAGTGCGCTG
>JALZKJ010000108.1 GCA_030859305.1 Pseudomonadota bacterium
CCTCGCGGACGTCCAGCCTGGTCTTCGTGCAGCCGAAATCCGCGCCGCAATCGCCATGGGTATCGGCGCTGAACGCGATCCGGCTGCCATCCGGCGACAGGTGGTAGGTGCCGATGTCGAGCGCGAAGGCGGTCAGCTGCTTCGGCGTGCCGCCGCTGGTAGGAATCGAATACAGCTGCGAGGTGTCGGATTTGCCGCTGAGAAAGTAGACGGTCTTGCCGTCGGGCGAGAAGCTCGGCGAATTGACGTTCCAGCCTTCCGGCGTGAGTCGCTTCGGCGGCGCGGCATCACGCGCGGACAGGTCCTCGATCCACAGCCCGCTGGCGGATTTGTTCCCGTCGAAATCGACCACGCGCTTGGCGAATACCAGCTGACGGCCGTCGGGCGACAAGGTCGGCGAGGACAACCGGTCCAGGGTGGCCAGATCATGCGCCTGCAGGCCACGGGTGGCGGCATGCGCCGACAGGGCGGCCAGCAGGCACAAGGGCAGCACGGCAAGGGTCAGTTTCATCCGGGGCTCCGAGGACACGAAAGCCCCGATGGTAGGCGTTAACGCCAATGCAGCGCAAAAACCGACCACGGCCATCCCTCAATGCCGTCGTGGCGCCGCAGCAGAATGCTCATCCGGGTGTGGATCATCGGGGTGCGCTCGTCCTCGCCACCGGCGGCCAGGAACACCGGCACCTTGATCCGGTCGGCCATGCGGGAGGGCGAAACGTCTGCAAGCTGGTCGCGCTCCCCGACCCGTTGCTTCAGATAGGTCTCCCCCGATCCGTAGCTCTGGATATCACCGCGCGCACAGCGACGGCCCGCGTGGGTGCCGACGACAGGGCGCTGGCCAACGCCGCGCAATACCCAGTACGATCCGCACGGCGAGCGCAGCGGGTTCCCCATTTTGAGCTTGCAGCTGCTGGATCAAAATCAAGATGGACCCCAGCTTTCGCTGGGGTGACGAATTGATAAGAGCTTCCCCAAGCACGTGCGCCCACTTCCCGCCACGCTGGACTCGATTTATTGAGCGGCGCGGACAACGCCGTCAGGCGTGTCGGACGTCATCGAACGTGGCATCCAGCGCCGCGCGCCAATCCATCAGCTTGACCCCGTATGCCTCCCGCAGGCATGTCGTGTCGAGCACCGAATACGCCGGGCGAGTGGCCCGGGTCGGATACTCGGCGGTGGTGATCGGAACCACCCGAGGGTGTCGCGGCATCCGTCCAGTGGCTGCCGCCTGCTCGAAGATCGCCGTGGCGAAGCCGTACCACGTGGTTTCCCCGCCTGTCACGAGATGGCGCACCGCGGATTCCGGCAGGCCTTTGGACAGCACCGCCGCAGTGACATCGGCGATCAGCCACGCCGGCGTCGGCGAACCGATCTGGTCGGAGACCACGCGCAGTTCGTCGCGCTGCGCGCCGACCCGCAGCATCGTGCGCAGGAAGTTCTGGCCATGCAGGCCGTAGACCCAGGCGGTGCGCAGGATCAGGTGACGCGCGCCGCTGGCACGGATCGCCTGCTCGCCGGCGAGTTTGCTGGCGCCGTAGACACCCAGCGGCGAGGTCGGATCGTCTTCGCGATAGGGCCGGGTGCCGGTGCCGTCAAAGACGTAATCGGTCGAGTAATGCACCAGGTCGGCGCCAGCGGCAGCGCAGGCAGCGGACAATCGCGCGGGCGCTTCCGCATTGGCGCGGAAGGCGGCTTCGGCTTCGTCCTCGGCACGGTCGACGGCGGTGTAGGCAGCCGCGTTGACCACGACATCGGGTGTTGTGCGCTCGACCAGCGGCGCGATGCCATCCAGTTCCGACAGGTCGAGTGCTTCGCAACTCGCGCCGTCCGCCAACCTGCCATCGCGCGTGGTCACCACTACATCGCCCAGTGGCGCCAGGCTGCGACGCAATTCGTGGCCGACCTGGCCGTTGCCGCCCAGCAGCAGGATTTTCATGATGGGTAAAGCGGCAGGCGGTCCTGGTCGATGTCATCGAGCAGCGGCGCCTTGGCATCCTTGCCCGACAACGAAGGTGCGCTGACCGGCCAGTCGATCGCCAGACGCGGGTCGTCCCAGCGGATACCGGCGTCAGCCTGGGCGTCGTAGGTCTCGGTGCACAGATAGCTGAACACCGCGCGTTCGCTGAGGGTCACGAAACCATGCGCGAATCCCTCGGGTATCCAGAAGTGGCGCTTGTTCTCGGCGCTGAGGATGGCCGCGGCCCAACGACCGAAATGCGGCGAGCCGCGGCGGATATCGACCGCGACATCCCAGACCTCGCCCTCGATCACCGACACGTACTTGCCCTGCGGCTTGGGCCACTGGTAATGCAGGCCACGCAACACGCCTCTGCTGGATGCGGACACGTTGCCCTGCACGAAGCGCGGCTGCAGGCCATGCTCGGCCAGCTTGTCGTGGTTGAACGATTCGTAGAAGAATCCCCGCTCGTCGCCGAACACCTTCGGTTCGAACACGAGGCAGCCGGGCAGGTCGGTCTCGATGACTTTCATCGAGTCCCCTTCACGGCACGAACCCGCGTTCCGCCAGGCCCAGCAGGTACTGGCCATACCCGTTCTTCACCAGCGGCCGGGCGAGTTCGTTCAACTGTGCGTCATCGATCCAGCCGTTGTTCCAGGCGATTTCCTCCGGGCAGCAGATGCGCAGGCCCTGGCGTGCCTCGATGGTTTCGATGAAGTTGGACGCTTCCAGCAACGACTGATGGGTGCCGGTGTCAAGCCAGGCGTAGCCCCGGCCGAGTTGCTCCAGATGCAGCGAGCCTTCGTCGAGATACATGCGATTGAGATCGGTGATCTCCAGCTCACCGCGTGATGAAGGCTTCAGCTGCGAAGCGAACTCACTGGCGCGACCGTCATAGAAATACAGTCCTGTCACCGCATAGTGGGAGCGCGGGTTCGCCGGCTTTTCTTCCAGCCCGATCACCTTGCCATCGCCGTTGAACTCGGCGATGCCGTACCGCTCGGGATCCCTGACCCAATAACCGAACACGGTGGCGCCGCGCATGCGCTGGTCGGCGCGCTGCAGCATCGCGGTCAGGCCGGTGCCATGGAAGATGTTGTCGCCCAGCACCAGGCAACTGGGCTCGCCGTTGACGAATTCGCTACCGATCAGGAACGCCTGGGCCAGCCCGTCCGGACTGGGTTGCGCGGCGTATTCAATCCGCATGCCCCATTGCGAGCCGTCGCCGAGGAGGAGTCTGAACAAGGCCTGCTCATGCGGCGTGTTGATGATCAGCACTTCGCGGATGCCCGCCAGCATCAGCACGCTGAGCGGGTAGTAGATCATCGGCTTGTCGTACACCGGCAGCAGCTGCTTGCTGATCGCCTGGGTGATCGGGTACAGCCGCGTGCCCGAGCCGCCGGCAAGGATGATGCCCTTGCGGTTCATGCGCTCACCTCGGCCTGGCCAATGCGCTCAAGGCGGTAGCTGCCGTCCAGTACGCGATCGACCCAGGGCTGGTGATCGAGGTACCAGTCGACCGTCTGCGCCATACCCTGCTCGAAGGTCACTGTCGGCGCCCAGCCGAGTTCGCCATGCAGCTTGGAGGCGTCGATGGCGTAGCGGCGGTCGTGGCCGGGGCGATCCTTGACGTAGGTGATCAGCGATTCGCGGGCGCGGCCGTCCGGCAGCGGGCGACGACCGTCGAGCAACTCGCAGATCGTCCTGACCACAACAATGTTCTCGCGCTCGGCATCGCCGCCGACGTTGTAGGTTTCCCCGACGCGCCCGGCTTCGAGCACCCGGCGAATCGCGGCGCAGTGATCGCCGACGAACAACCAGTCGCGCACGTTCAGGCCATCGCCGTAGACCGGCAGCGCTTCGCCGTTCAGTGCCTTGGCGATGATCAGCGGGATTAGTTTTTCCGGGAACTGGTACGGCCCGTAGTTGTTCGAGCAGTTGGTGGTCAGCACCGGCAGCCCGTAGGTGTGGAGGAACGCGCGCACCAGATGGTCGGAGGCCGCTTTCGACGCCGAATACGGCGAGTTCGGCGCGAACGGGGTTTCCTCGGTGAACTTGCCGGTGTCGCCCAGCGTGCCGTAGACCTCGTCGGTCGAGACGTGCAGGAAGCGGAACGTCTCGCGGGCATCGGCGTCGAGCGCTTTCCAGTAGTCGCGGGTCTGCTCCAGCAGGCTCAGGGTACCGACCACGTTGGTCTGCACGAACGCGGCCGGGCCATCGATGGAGCGATCGACGTGGCTCTCGGCGGCGAAGTTGATCACCGCGTCGGGGCGATGCCCAGCGAGCAGGCGCGCGACCAGGTCGGCATCGCCGATATCGCCATGCACGAACACGTGATCCGGATTGCCCTCAAGCGGGCTCAAGGTATCCAGGTTGCCGGCATAGGTCAGCGCATCCAGGTTGATCACCTTGATGCCTTGCATGACCGCATCGAGAACGAAATTACCGCCGATAAAACCGGCGCCGCCGGTCACAAGCCAAGTGGGCACTCAAAACTCCATGGATTCTTGTAATTGGATCTGCTGCGGGAGTGGACACTGGCGGTCAGAACGGGATGTCGTCATCGGCGAAGTCATCGGCAAAGTCGTTGCCCTTGGCCGGTGGCGCTTCACGGCGCGGCGCGGAGTCCTGACGCGCGGCCGGACGGGCGGAACGCTCGCTGCGATCGCCGCTGCCGCGGGATTCGCCACGCGCACCTCCGACGCCACTACCCTCGCCGGGGTTGCCGCCTAGCATCTGCATGTCGTCGGCGACGATATCGGTGAAGTACTTTTCGACCCCGTCCTGACCAGTGAACTTGTCGTAGCGGATCGAGCCTTCGATGTAGACCTGCCGGCCCTTCTTCAGGTACTCGCCGCAGATCTCGCCGAGCTTGCCGAACGCCTTGACCCGGTGCCATTCGGTCTTCTCGATCTGCTGGCCGTCCTTGTCCTTGCGCACGCTGGTGGTGGCCAGCGACATCGAGCAGACGGCCATGCCGCCCTGGGTGTACTTCATTTCGGGGTCGTTGCCGAGGTTGCCGACCAGGATGACCTTGTTGATGCCACGTGCCATGAAATGGGGATCCTTGATGTAGTCGCCGGCAACTGTCGCCGGCTGGGCGACCGGCATTGCAGTATAACCGCGCGCCCTGCCCCATCGGTCCACGCCCCGCCGAACCGTAGGGCTAGTCCGAATCGGCGCCACGACCACGGCTGCGCGGTCGCATCGGGGCTACAGGAGCCGCTCCGTGACAAGCCATCCGCTTAGTGCCACCTATAATCGGCGCTCCCCGCCGCCGGCCCGCCCATGCACGCGACCACCCCAACCCTGACCGCCCTCGACCTGCCGGCCATCCAGGCCCTGGCCCGCGACGACATGGCTTCGGTGGACGCGCTGATCCGGCGCAGACTGGCCTCCGACGTGGTGCTGATCAACCAGGTCGCCGAGCACATCGTCGGCTCCGGCGGCAAGCGGCTGCGGCCGATGCTGCTGTTGCTGGCGGCCGGTGCGGTCGGCGAGCCGCGCGAACGTCGCGGTGAGCACGCGCACCAGTTGGCCGCGGTGATCGAGTTCATCCACACCTCCACCCTGCTGCACGACGATGTGGTCGACGAATCCGACCTGCGCCGCGGCCGCCGTACCGCCAACGCGGTCTGGGGCAATGCCGCCAGCGTGCTGGTCGGCGATTTCCTGTATTCGCGCAGTTTCCAGATGATGGTCGAACTGGACCGCATGCCGGTGATGCACATCCTCGCCGACACCACCAATCGGATCGCCGAGGGCGAGGTGCTGCAACTACTGCACGTGCGCAACCCGGATACCGACGAAGCGGCCTACCTGTGCGTGATCGAGCGCAAGACCGCGGTGCTGTTCGCCGCCGCGACCCGGCTCGGCGCATTGCTGTCGGGTGCCGACGAAACCACCTGCGACGCGCTGCACGAGTACGGCCTCAACCTCGGCCATGCGTTCCAGATCGCCGACGACGTGCTCGATTACGCCTCCGACGCGCAGACGATGGGCAAGAACCTCGGTGATGACCTGGCCGAGGGCAAGGCCACGCTGCCGCTGATCCACGCGATCGCCCACGCCGATGACGACACCCGCGAACTGCTGCGTTCGGCGATCGAACACGCCGACTCTTCGGCGATGCCGGACGTGCTGGCCGCGATCCACGCCACCGGCGGACTCGAGTACAGCCGCCAGCGCGCCGGCGAATACGCGCAAGCCGCCGAGCATGCGCTCGACGGCCTTGACGACAACGAATACCTGGCTGCACTGCGCGGACTGGCACTCCATGCGGTTAACCGGGATCACTAGGCGCGAAAACCGTTCCCGGTAGGAGCGCCCCATGGGCGCGACCGCGCAAAAGCAATAAGTTACCCAATGCTTTATCCGCTCTGACCAGATTTGATCCGTGGCAAAAGCTTCAATATCCGCCCCGCGATCAGGCGATGCCAAGCCCGGGAATGCTGCTGATCTGGTCCGGATCGAAGCCGGCAAGCTCGGCGAAATGGCGACCGCGGGCGACGTAGTCACGGTACGGGCCGAAGCTGGGTGCGCCCGGTGACAGCAGCACGACACCCTCGCCGGCCAGCGCCTTGCGTGCCTGCGCCACCGCTTCGTCGAGGTCGTCCGCGGCCGACAGCAGGAAGTCGCCCTGTGCGGCCAGCGACGCGAGCAATGCGTGGATACGCGGGCCGTTCTCGCCCATCGTCACGATCGCCGCCGGCCGCTCGCGGCGTACGCTGTCGACGAACACCGACCAGTCGATGCCACGGTCGTGGCCGCCGACGAGAATCGCGACCCGACGATCGCGCAAGCAGTCCAGCGCCGCCAGGCTGGCGTGCGGGGTGGTGCTGATCGAATCGTTGACATAAGTGATGCCCTCGCGCGTGCCGAGTATCTGCAAGCGGTGCGGCAGCGGGCGAAAGCCATGTGCATGCGGCGCCAGCGCCACCGCGTCCAGCCCCAGCGCCTCGATCGCGGCCAACACCGCGCACAGGTTGCCGCGGTTGTGGCGGCCGGGCAGCGGCAAGTCGGTGGTGTCCATCACCAGCGTGTCGCCGCGATACAGCAGGTCGTCGCGCAGGTGCCAGCCGTCGTCACGACCGAACCAATGGATTTCGCCGTCACAGGAGCGGCCCATGGACCCGAGGGATTCGTGACCTGTGTCATCGCCGGAAGCATCGCGCCCATGGGGCGCTCCTACAGATGCCAGCGTGGGATCGTTGGCATTCAACACCGCGATGCGCGGCCTGGCTTCGGTCACCAGACGCAGCTTGTCCTCGACATAACGCGCCTCCGAGCCGTGCCAGTCGAGGTGTTCCGGGAACACGTTGGTGACCATCGCCACGTCCGGGCGCGCTCTGCTCTGGGCGACATCGCCGGTCTGGTAGCTCGACAGTTCTATAGCCCAGTACTCGGGCACGGGCTGTTCGGGCAGCTCCAGCAGGGGCAGGCCGATATTGCCTGCCAACGCGGTGCGGTGGCCGCCGGCGCGCAGCAGGTGCGCGAGCAGCGCGGTGGACGTGCTCTTGCCCTTGGTGCCGGTAACGCAGACCGTGCGCGCGACGAAGCCGTCGGCACCTGCATGTTCGGCGAACCACAGCGCGGTGCCGCCGACGAACCGCGTGCCGTGCTCGGCCGCGGTGATCGCTTCGGCGCGGTAGGGGCTGATGCCGGGCGATTTCACTACCACGTCGAACGCCGACAGGCGTTCGGCGGTGGCCTCGGTTTCGATCCGCAGCCACGCATCGTCCAGCGCGCGCGCATCGGCGATTTCCGCGGCGGTGCAGAACAGGGTCAGTGCGAGTTCGGGCAGGCGTGCGCGGATCGCATGATAGGCGGCGCGGCCTTCGCGGCCCCAGCCCCACAACGCGACGATGCGGCCGTCAAGCTGCGAGATGCGCACGCAGGCGATCCCGGAGTTCCGATGGAATGCGCTGTTCGTCGTCGAGCACCAGCAGCGGTTCGATGCGCAGGTCTTCGGCTTCGAGTTGCGGACGTATTTCACGATTGAACCTTTCGACCAGCGCGTCCTCGCGCCACTCCGGACGCCCGGTCAATGCGGCCATGGCAGCGCGCGATTCGCGGCCTTCGCCTACGCACTCAAACGGTTTGTGATCCTGGAACTCCAGCAGCGCGTCGTAGCCGGCGGTCTGCGCCGGGTCATCGAGCAGGTTGCGGCCGAGGATGCCGACCAGGCGCGGCTTGGACATGAATGGCGCGAGCGCAAGGAACACGAAATGGCACTTCGGACACACGCCGCACCAGCGGTTGGCCGGGCGTTCGCCGAGAAGGTGGAAGTTGCGGTTGCAGCTGGAGAAATGTGCGTCGTAGCGATCGCTGCGGGTGAACTGGCGCGCGACCGCCAGTTCACTGAGTGGACGCAGCAGCGAGTAATACCGCAGGTTGGCGGCAATGTGACCTTCCACGTATTCACCGAATGCGGACTCGAATGCCCAGCCCTTCGACCACTGGTGATTCACCTCGGCGGTGACACTTCCATCAGGGGCGGTGATCAGGCTGCCGTAGCTCGCCGATCGTTCGTTCGAGAACACCACCTGGTCCACGCCCTGCAGCAGCGCGACGAACACCAGGATCGCCGAGTTCACCGCGGTCACCGGGATGTGGCCGTTCCATGCGCCCTGGCGGTTGTAGTCGAACAACTGCGCCCCCAGCGCGCGACCGATGTTGAGCGTCGGCAGGCCGGTGCGTTCGGCACAGGCCTGGATCAGTTGCGAGCCGCCGATCCAGGTGACCGTCTGCGCGACGCCGAGCGCGCGCAGGGCCTCGATGCTGACCAGCGAATCCTTGCCGCCGCCAATCGCGACCAGGGCATGTTGCTTCAGGTCTAGTGCAGAGGCTTGCACTCTTGCCGCCTCTCTCCCGCTCGCGGAGGAGAGAGCTGCGTCGCTCGGGAACCGGATCCTCCCATGCAGGTTCAGCCCGTTGCGATACGCGAATTCGCCCAGCCCGTTGACGTAGACCGTCTCCAGCAACGCCGCGGTATCGGCATCGATCGCGTACGCGTCGATGCGGATCTGCTCCGGCACCGCCGCCTTGTAATAGCTCACGCCGGCGATCAGGTGCAGCAACTGCAGCGCGCGTTCGACCGCCGCGGCGCGGGCATCGTCCAATGCGAATGGCGCGCCCGGCACGCTGATCGTCTCGATCAACTCCGGGCCGTCATCGAACGCGTATACCAGTTGCGCGACGCCGGCCGCCGCGTCGAACGTGCAGCGCACGAAACGGAACACCTCGATCGCGTCGCGCTTGAATTTCCAGTCACTCATGGCTCGAAGCTGCCTTGTAGGGCGGGTTTCAACCCGCCATTGCATTACCGCATTGCAGCGGACCTCTGCCCGCTATCGCCATACCGATCGCGAAACCGGCGTGTTGAAACCCGGCCTACATGATGTCCTCCGACGGCAGCGCCCGCAGGTTGTAGGTG
>JALZKJ010000123.1 GCA_030859305.1 Pseudomonadota bacterium
CCGGTCAGGTTGGCGGTGCTGCTGCCGCTGTCGGGCAGTCTGTCGGCCGCCGCCGCGCCGGTGCGCGACGGTTTCCTCAGCGGTTATTACGGCGAACAGCGGCGGCGTCCGGAAGTCGCGTTCTACGACACGTCGATGTCGGGCGGCGCGACGGGCGCCTACGACAAGGCCGTCGCCGAAGGCAATGACTTCGTGCTCGGTCCGCTCGGTCGCGACGAGGTCAGCGCCCTGTTCAACCGCGGCACGTTGACGGTGCCGGTGCTCGCGCTCAACCGCGGCACCGTGCAGCCGCCGGCCGGCAATGCCAGCTTCTCGCTGTCGCCGGAAGACGAAGGCCTGGCCGCGGCCGAATATCTGCTGCAGCGCGGGGCCCGCCGGGCACTGGTGGTCGGCGGCGGCGACGACACCCAGCGCCGCGCGGTGGCCGCATTCCGTGAGCGCATGGCCGAGCGTGGCGGCGTGGTGACCGACGTGGTCGGCGAAACCACTGTCGATTTCGCCCCGCTCGCACAGAAGGACGGCGGAGTCGATGCGGTGTTCCTGGCGCTGCGTGGCGGTGTCGCGCGCACGCTGTTGCCCAGGCTGGCGCTGGCCGGCCTGGGCGGCAAGCCGCGCGTGGCGACCTCGCAATTACTTTCCGGCACCGGCAAATCCAGTGAGGACCAGGTACTCGACGGCATCGCGTTTCCGAGCGAAGCCTGGACCAATCGGGGCGTGCGCGGCCTGCCGCCCGCCTCGCGCGCCGGACAGGTGCTGCCGACGGCGCGTGGCGCAGCCGCACGATTGTTCGCATTCGGCTACGACGCCTGGTTGTTGACCGCGTACCTGGAGCGGCTGGCGACCGGCCTGGATGGCCAGGTCGAAGGCGCCACGGGCACCCTGCGGATCGACGGTTTCGGCAACGTGCAACGCACCCCGGCGTGGTCGACCTTCATCGGTGGCAACGTCGTGCCGCTGGCCAGCCCTGAGCGCTGAACGCGCGCCGCTTGCGCATTCGGATCATGGGCATTCGCATCATGGGCAAGCGGTCTTGAGCAGCGTGTCATGAGCGAGGTCATCGACCGTCGCCGCCGCGGCGCGGGGGTCGAGGCCGCCGCTCGCACGTACCTGCTGCGGGCCGGTTTGCGCGAGGTTGCGGCGAATGCGAATTATCGTTTCGGCGAACTCGACCTGGTCATGCTGGATGACGGCCGGCTTGATCACAGCCGCCTTGATGACAGCCGGCTCGATGACAGTGGCCGCGGTGGCGCGACACTGGTATTCGTCGAAGTGCGTTATCGCCGCAGCGCGTATTTCGGCGGCGGGGCTGCATCCGTCGATGCCGGCAAACGACGCAAACTGGTGCGCGCCGCGCAGGCGTTCCTGATCACGCATCGACAATTCGCCGACACGCCCTGCCGCTTTGACGTGATCGAGGCCGAGGGCGATCCCGATGCGCCGCGGCTCAACTGGCTGCGCGATGCGTTTCGGGCGGATGATGGCTGAAGGCAAGGGCTTTTGACGCGGATCAAATCTGATCCATCCCGGCACTGCTTCATCCGTGTTGATCAAATTTGATCCGCGGCAAAAAAAAGCTTCTGCTTCTGCTTCTGGTTTCGCGGACACGATGACCCTGCCCACTCCATTGCAACGCGAGATGGCCAACCTGTTCGGCACCGGCTGGCTGGTCGATCCCAGCGAGCGTCTGGCATATGCCTACGACAATTCGCGTCGCCATGCGCTGCCCGACGCCGTTGCCCTGCCGCAATCGCGCGAACAGGTGCTCGCGCTGGTGCGTGCCTGCCGCGCGCACCGGGTGCCGGTGGTCGCGCGCGGGCGCGGCACCAACACCACCGGCGCCTCGGTGCCGGTCGCCGGCGGGGTGGTGGTGTCCTTCGAGCGCATGGACCGCATCCTTGACGTGCGTCCGGGTGATCGCTGCGCGGTGGTCGAACCCGGGGTGCTCAACGGCGACCTGCAGGCCACGCTGCAGCCACTCGGGCTGTTCTGGCCGCCGGACCCGACCAGCGCCGCGTTCAGCACCATCGGCGGCAACCTCGCCTGCAACGCCGGCGGCCCGCGCGCAGTCAAGTACGGCGCCAGCCGCGACAACGTGCTGGCGCTGACCGCGGTCACCGGCGCCGGCGAATTGATCCACTGCGGCACCGCGACCACCAAGGGGGCGACCGGC
Source organism: Pseudomonadota bacterium (assembly GCA_030859305.1). GTDB lineage: Bacteria > Pseudomonadota > Gammaproteobacteria > Xanthomonadales > Xanthomonadaceae > Lysobacter_K. The sequence goes on from JALZKJ010000123.1 coordinate 2,171, forward strand.
TACGACCTGCACCGGTTGCTGGTCGGCAGTGAGGGCACGTTGGCGCTGATCGTCGAAGCCAGCCTGCGATTGACCCCGGCACCTGCTTCGCGTCGTGTGCTGCGGGCGATCTATCGCGACGTGTCGAGCGCCGCGCAGGCGGTGGCGCGGCTGATGGCACAGCCGGTGACGCCATCGATGCTCGAATTCATGGACGCGCACGCGGTGCAACTCGCCCGCGATATCGGCGGCGCGGATCTGCCACGGGACGCCGGCGCGCTGCTGATGATCGAGGCCGATGGCGATGACGAAACATTACCGCACGCCATCGAAGCGCTGATGCGCGCAGCCGAAGGCGAAGGCCTGGTCGCGCTCGACGATGCCGCCGACGAGACCGCGCGCGAGAAACTCTGGGCCGCGCGCAAGGCGCTGTCGCCGGCGCTGCGCACGCTCGCGCCGGGCAAGATCAACGAGGACGTGGTGGTGCCGGTGTCGCGCATCCCGCAGCTGGTCGATGGCGTGCAGCTGCTCGCGCGCGAGTTCGACCTGCCGATCGTCTGCTTCGGCCATGCCGGCAACGGCAACCTGCATGTGAACCTGCTGTTCGACCCGGCCGACGAATCGCAGAGCCAGCGCGCGCATGCAGTGCTGGCGCGCGTATTCGCGTTGACCCTGTCTCTGGGCGGCACGCTGTCGGGCGAACACGGCATCGGCATCGCCAAGCGCGACTTCATGCCGCAGGCCGTGACGCCGCCGACGCTGGCATTGATGCGTCAGCTCAAGTCGGTGTTCGATCCCGACGGCATCCTCAATCCGGGCAAGCTGCTGCCGGATTGAAGGGAGGCGCGGGGTCGCGAATGCACCAGCCATTAGCCCGGGTGGGGCGCAGCGATACCCGGGGCTTTTCGCCAAACGCCCCGGGTTACGGCCGGGCGGCCCAACCCGGCTACGAACGCGATTGCCCCGAAAAATGCACGTAACCCGCATGTGGCGGGCGCCAATCCGCGCCTTCGCGATCCAGCACGCGCATGTCTTCGCCGGCGACCACGCAGCCGATACGCGTGATGGCCGTGGCAGTGCCGCTTGCGATGTCTCCGATCACTGCGCGCGCGGAGACCGGCGCGCTGAAACACAATTCGTAGTCGTCACCGCCACCGGCTTGCAGCGCGTGGCGTTGCGCCTCGGCGAACGCGGCACACAAGGCTGGCGACGCCGGCAGCGTGTCGAGTTGTAGTTGCGCGCCGACACCGCTGGCCCGGCAGACATGGCCGAGGTCCGCAAGCAGCCCGTCGGAGATGTCGATCGCGCTGTGGGCGATGCCGGCGAGCGCGAGACCGGTGGCGATACGCGGGGTCGGGCGGTCGAGGCGCTGGCGCAGGTCGTGGGCGCGCGGATTAATTTCGTTTCGGGAAACGCCTCGCGAATCACCTGCATGTTGCTCCAAACCCTCACCCGATCCCTCGCTGCGGCCCTTCGGCATGGCCACAGGACGTTCTGCGACGCGGACGGGAGTGCCGTCCGAACGCGCCGCCTCACCAAAAGGGAGAGGAGCCAGATGCAGAAGCGCCAGTGCGCCGGAGGCGTCACCGAGCGTGCCGGTGATCCAGATGTCGTCACCCACCTGCGCGCCATCGCGTCGCAACGCGCGCCCGGGTTCGACGAAACCGTGCACGGTCACGCACAGCGACAACGGCCCGCGCGTGGTGTCGCCGCCGACCAGGGCGACGCGATGTTGCGCGGCCAGTTCGAGGAAGCCATCGAGGAATGCGTCAAGCCACGCCACATCGCCGTGCGGCAACGACAGCGACAGCGTGCACCACGCCGGTTGCGCGCCCATCGCGGCGAGGTCGGACAGGTTGACCGCCAGCGCTTTCCAGCCGATGTCGGCGGGGGCGGTGTCCACCGGAAAATGCACGCCGGCATTGAGCGTGTCGGTGGCGACCACAAGATGTTGGCCGGCAGGCACCTGCACGATCGCGGCGTCGTCGCCGATGCCGAGGATCACGTCGTCGCGGTGCAAGGCCCGCGCGCGTATGCGTTCGATCAGTTCAAACTCGGCCGCGCCACGAGGTGTCCCGGTCACGATGTTCTCCAACGCGCCGCAGCGCGCGACGGACAGCCTGCGGCGGCGTTAATCTTCACTCTCTTGTCAACGCGACCGCGGCGCCTGCACTTCTGCCGTACGCCACGCGGCAGCAGCATGATCCAGCACGCCGTTGACATAGGTATGGCCGTGCTCCGAGCCGAAGCGCTTGACCGTCTCGATCGCCTCGTTGATCACGACCCGATAAGGCACGTCCGGGCGCAGGCGCAGCTCGTAGGCGGCGATGCGCAGCACCGCGCGTTCGATCGGGTCGACCTGCTCGATGTCGCGATCGAGGAACGGCAACAGGGCTTCGTCGAGTTGGTTCTGATGCTTGTCGACGCCGCCGACCAGGTCCTCGAAATATTCGAGGTCGGCGACTTCCTTGGCCTGTTCGTGGGCGAACTGCGCGATCACGTCGCGCACCGTGGCGCCCGACATCTGCCAGGCGTACACGGCTTGCAGCGCGCGCCGGCGCGCACGCGAGCGCGCGACCGGGTCGATGCCGTCCCGGCGCGGCGGCCGACTCATGGCAAGGGCCCCGACAAAGCACCTTTACCGGGCAGTTGCTGCAACAGATGCGCCATCTCGATCGCCACCAGCGCGGCTTCCTCGCCCTTGTTGCCGTGGCTGCCACCGGCGCGCGCCTGGGCATCCTCGTGCAGCTCGACGGCCAGCACGCCGTTGGCGACCGGCAGGCCATGATCCAGCGATACCCGCATCAGGCCTTCGCTGCAGCCATCGGCGACCTGCTCGTAATGGCGGGTGTCGCCGCGCACCACGCACCCCAGCGCCACGATCGCGGCATGGCGACCAGCCATCGCCACCCGCGCAGCGGTCACCGGCAGCTCCCAGGCGCCCGGTACGCGGATCACGTCGATCGCGTCCTCGCCCACGCCGTGTTCGGCGAATGTCCTGCGCGCGCCGGCGACCAGCGTATCGGTGATGCGCGGGTTCCAGCGGCTGGCGATGATGGCGTAGCGCGCGCCGTCGGGGCGGCGCAGGTCGCCTTCGATATGGGGCATGGGAGGGTCGCTGGCAAAGGTGGGCCAGTCTAGCGCGTGGGCAGTTCCACGTACTCCACCACCTCCAGCCCGAACCCCGCCAGCCCGACATGCTTGCGAGGCGTGCCCAGCACGCGCAGTTTGCCGAGGCCGAGGTCGGCGAGGATCTGCGCGCCGGCACCATTGCGGCGCCACTCGGCCAGCGCATGGCCCGGCGCAGCCGATTCAATGTCGACCTGCAGTGGTTCGCGCACACGCGCCAGCAGCGCGTCGGCATCGGCGTTGTCGCCCAGCAGCACCAGCGCACCGCGACCCTCGGCGGCGATGCGCGCCAGCACGTCGCCGACCGCGGGACCGAAATCCGCACGTCGCCAGTGCAGCGCGTCGGCGAGCGGGTTCTGCACGTGAACGCGCACCAGGGTGGGCGTGGCGGCGTCGGGTTCGCCGCGCAGCAAGGCGAAATGCAGCGCGCGGCTGAGGCGGTCGCGGTAGCTGACCAGCTCGAACGGCCCGTGCTCGGTATCGATCCCGCGCGCATCCACACGTTCGACGGTGTGCTCGGTTTCCAGCCGGTGGCGGATCAAGGCTTCGATCGAGCCGATCTTCAGCCCGTGCTCGGCGGCGAACGCCTCCAACTGCGGCCGCCGCGCCATGCTGCCGTCGGGGTTGAGGATCTCGACCAGCACGCCGGCCGGCTCCAGCCCCGCCAGCAGCGCCAGGTCGGCGGCCGCCTCGGTATGTCCGGCGCGGTTGAGCACGCCGCCGGGCTGCGCCATGAGCGGAAAAATGTGACCAGGCTGGTTGAGGTCGCCCGGCGCGGCATCGGGGCGCACCGCGGTCCGCACGGTGTGGGCGCGATCGTAGGCACTGATGCCGGTGGTGACGCCCTCGGCAGCCTCGATGCTGACGGTGAAGTTGGTGTGGTGCTGCGAGGTGTTGTCGCGAACCATCGGCGGCAGGCCGAGTTGGCGGCAGCGCTCGCGCGTCAGTGACAGGCACACCAGGCCGCGCGCGTGGGTGACCATGAAGTTGATGTCGGAGGGCTTGACCAGCTCCGCAGCCATGATCAGGTCGCCCTCGTTCTCGCGGTCCTCGTCGTCGACGATCACGACCATGCGGCCGGCGCGGATTTCGTCGAGCAGTTCGGGGATCGGGCTGAAGGGCATGGCGGGATCGGGACGCGAAGGGATGGGTATTTTAAAGCTCGTCGGCGATATGACGCCTGATTCGGGCGGATCGGAACGGTGCGGAACAACGAAACTCGTCGGGCGCTTCTCGTAGAGTCGAGCTTGCTCGACTGCGCTTCGGGTGATGCAAGGGCAGCGGAGCGAGCTCCGCTCTACGGGCTCGTCGCGCTACGGAGCAAGCAGATCCCTCATTGCGTCCGAGACGACAGTTGATCGCGCGCCTGCAGCAGCCGCTCGACATAACGCGCGACCAGATCCACTTCGAGATTGACCGCCTCACCGGCCGTTGTCTGCGCGAACGCCGTGTTCGCCACCGTGTGCGGCACCAGCGCGACTTCGAAGCCTTCGTCATCGACCGCGTTGACGGTAAGGCTGACGCCATCGACGCAGACCGACCCCTTGCTGGCGATGTAACGCAACAGCGCGACGGGCGCGCCGAACCGCCAGCGTTGCGCGCGGGCGTCGTCCACGACGTTCAGCACCCGGCCGATGCCGTCGACATGGCCGCTGACCAGATGTCCGCCGAGACGATCGGTCGGCCGCATCGCGCGTTCCAGGTTGAGCGCGCCGCCCGGCGCCAGCTCGCCCAGCGTGGTCAGCGCCAGGGTTTCGTTGGAAGCATCGGCTTCGAAATACGCCTTATCGAACGCGACCACGGTCAGGCACACGCCGTTGACCGCGATGCTTTCGCCAGGCTTCACGTCGCCGAATGGCAGGCTGCCGACCTCGATCCGCAAGCGCGCATCGCCGCCGCGGGCTTCGCGTGCCGCCAGCCGGCCGACGCCTTCGATCAATCCGGTGAACATGGTTTCAGCGCTCCGGCTTGCGGCGCAAATGCAGGAACAGCGGCCATTGCAGCGTGCGAACGTCGCCGGCATCGCCCCAGGCGGCAGCAAGCGCGGGCGCATGCCGGGCGACCGGGTCGTCGCCGGTTTCGCCGATACAACGCGCGGTGGCCGAGCTGCTGGCGAGGTATCGGAGGAAGCGTGGCAGCGTCCATTCGGCTTCCAGCCACGACATCGACGGCGAGTATCCGGGCACCGCCGGGAAAGGCCAGTCGTAACCGGCGTAATGCGCATCGACCTGCACGCGTTCCGGCGGCCAGTGCGGCTCGATCTGCGCGCGGAAATCCGCGACCGCTTCGATCATGCCCTCCGGGGCGATGAAGTCGGGATAGCCCCACGCCGCGAGCACGCCGCCCGGCGCCAGCACGCGCTCGCATTCGGCGAAAAAGGCCGGACGGTCGAACCAGTGCAATGCCTGCGCCACCGCGATCAACTGCACGCTGGCATCGCTCAACGAGGTGTGCTCAGCCGGCTCGACTGCCAACGCGATGTGCACAGGCGGGGTCTCGACCCGCCGTTGCGAAAATCCGGTCGGGTCGCGACCCGGGCCACGATCATCCAGCGGCATGCTCGCCCAATGTTGCGCCATCTGCTGCGCGCTCGGGTCGGTCGCATGCACGTGGGCGAAGCGCGCGGCGAGCGCGCGGGTGGCCTGGCCGCTGCCGCAGCCGGGCTCCCAGACCCGTGCGATGCCAGGCACCAGCGCGGCGATCGCATCGAACAAGCCATCCGGATACTCGGGCCGCGCCGCCGCGTAGGCATCGGCAACGCTGGAGAAGTGGTCCTTGAAAGCAGGATCCTTGATGGCGAGATCCTTGAAGGCGTGGTCGCGACCGA